>NZ_JACMTR010000002.1:5786325-6107128 GCF_014267175.1 Pseudonocardia sp. C8 | reverse complement strand
GGTGCAGCAGGTCCGCCAGGGTGGGCCCGTGGTCCACCGGGCGGTCGGTGGGGCCGGCGCCGGGGGCGGGACGGCCGGGCGACGGCCGTCGCGCCAGCGCGGCCCCGGCCAGCAGGCCCAGGCCGAGTGCAACGGCCGCGATCAGCCACGCGAGCGTGGTCACGGCCGCATAGTAGGCAAGCGGGGGTGCCCCCTGGCCAGCGCCGGACCCCGGATGGTGACGCCCGCGACCCGTACGCGCGACAGAGTTCGGCGCTCGTTCACCGCGGGTTCACGCGCACCCTCTCGCAAACCGTCGCTCGTGCCCCTCTCGCAAACCGCGCCCGCCACCCCCTCATCAACCCACGCCCGCCGCCCTCTCGCACACCCGCCCCTCGCATCCCCGCCCCGGCTGCCACTCATGGCGCTTAAGTCCTGTGGCACGGGACTAAAGGGCCATGAGTGCGATCGGGTGGCGGGGCGGGCGGGGCTCAGCGGCCCTGGTTCGCGACCCCGGCGATGGCCTCCTCGGCCGCCGTCGGGTCGAGGTAGCGCCCGCCCGGGGTGGTCGGCTTCAGGTCGTCGTCCAGGTCGTAGACGAGCGGGATGCCGGTCGGGATGTTGAGCCCGGCGATGTCGGCGTCGGAGATCCCGTCGAGGTACTTGACCAGGGCACGCAGCGAGTTGCCGTGTGCGGCCAGCAGCACCGTCCGCCCGTCCCGCAGGTCCGGCACGATCGCCTCGTCCCAGTACGGCAGGAACCGTGCGACGACGTCGGCGAGGCACTCGGTCAGCGGCGCGTCGACCCCGGCGTAGCGCGGGTCGGCGTCCTGGGAGAACTCGCTGCCCTTCTCGATGGGCGGGGGCGGGGTGTCGTAGGAGCGGCGCCAGAGCATGAACTGCTCCTCGCCGTAGGTCTCCAGGGTCTGCTTCTTGTCCTTGCCCTGCAGGGCCCCGTAGTGGCGCTCGTTGAGCCGCCAGTCGCGCTTGACCGGGATCCAGTGCCGGTCGGCCGCGTCGAGCGCGATGTTCGCGGTCGAGATGGCGCGGCGCAGCAGCGAGGTGTGGACGATGTCGGGCGCGATACCCGACTCGCCCAGCAGCTCGCCGCCGCGACGGGCCTCCTGCTCCCCCAGCTCGGACAGGGGGACGTCCACCCAGCCGGTGAACAGGTTCTTCGCGTTCCAGTCGCTCTGACCGTGGCGCAGCAGTACGAGGGTCGGCATGCGCCACAGCCTGCCACCTACCCGCGGGAAAGGTCCCGGAGCACCGCGGCGAACGTGTCCGCCAGCACGTCGATCTCCTCGCGGGTGACGACCAGCGGCGGCGAGAGCCGCACGGTCGCACCGTGCGTCTCCTTGGCGAGCACCCCGCGCCGGGCGAGCTCCACGCACACCTCGCGGCCGGTGCCGATGCCCGGGTCGAGGTCGACGCCGAACCAGAGGCCGACCCCGCGGACGGCGGTGAGCCCGGGCAGTGCCCGCAGCCGCTCCCCGAGGTACCCGCCGAGGTCGCGGGCGGCCGCCTGGAACGCCCCGGTGGCGAGCAGCTCGCACACCGCGGAGCCGACGGCCGCGGCGAGCGGGTTCCCGCCGAACGTGGACCCGTGCTCGCCCGGGCGCAGCACCCCGAGCACGTCCCTCCGCCCGGCGACGGCGCTGACCGGCAGGATCCCGCCGCCGAGCGCCTTGCCGAGGGTGTAGAGGTCGGCCCGGACGCCGGACAGCTCGCTGCACAGCGTGGCCCCGGCCCGCCCGAGCCCGGACTGGATCTCGTCGCAGATCAGCAGGACGCCGCGGTCGGCGGTGATCCGGCGGACCTCGGCGAGCCAGCCGGGCGGCGGGACGATCACCCCGGCCTCGCCCTGGACCGGCTCGACCAGAACGGCGACCGTGTCGTCGGTGAGCGCGGCCGCCAGCGCGGCGGCGTCGCCGAACGGGACGCGGTCGAAGCCGGGGGTGAACGGCCCGAAGTCGTCGCGGGCGACCGGGTCGTCGGAGAACGACACGACGGTCGTCGTCCGGCCGTGGAAGTTCCCGCCGGCGACGACGATCCGGGCCGCGCCGGGCCGGACCCCGCGGACCCGGTAGCCCCAGGCCCGGGCGACCTTGATCGCGGACTCGACGGCCTCGGCACCGGTGTTCATCGGCAGGACGGCCTCGGTGCCGGTGAGCTCGGCGAGGTCGCGCTGGAACGCCGGCAACCGGTCGTTGTGGAACGCCCGCGCGGTGAGCGTCAGCCGGTCCAGCTGGCGGCGCGCGGCGGCGACCAGCGCGGGGTGGCGGTGGCCGAAGTTCAGCGCGGAGTAGCCGGCGAGGGCGTCGAGGTAGCGCCGGCCCTCGACGTCGGTCACCCAGGCGCCCTCGCCGTGGGACAGCACGACCGGCAGCGGCGCATAGTTGGCGACGCCGTGGGCGTCGGACAGGCCGATCAGGCCGGCCGTGCCGGACGGGGCGGTGGTGGCGGTCACGGCGTCTCCCGCAGCTCGAGGGTGCAGCACTTGATCCCGCCGCCGCCGCGGCGGAGCTCGGAGGTGTCCACCGCGACCGTGCCGTAGCCGCGCTCGGCGAGGTCCGCGGCGAACTTCTCGGCCTGCGGCGCGTGGACGACCGTGTGGCCGTCGGAGAAGCAGTTGAGGCCGAGCACGGCCGCGTCGTGCTCGGAGACGATCACGGCGTCCGGGAAGCGGAACCGCAGGATCTCCTGGGAGGCGTCGTCGAACGCGGCCGGCAGGTAGGCCACCGAGCCCGGCCCGCCTGCCGGGTCGAGGACGGCGAACGCGGTGTCCAGGTGGTAGTAGCGCGGGTCGACGAGCCGCAGCGACACGACCTCACGGCCGAGCACCCGCTCCGCCTCGGCGTGCGCGTGCGGGTCGGTGCGGAAGCCGGTGCCCGCGTAGATCGTGTCGCCGACGAGCAGCAGGTCGCCCTCGCCCTCGTTGACCGCCTCCGCCTCGTGGACGTCGAACCCGGCGCGCCGGAACCACGCGGCGTAGGCGGGCCCCTCGGCGGCCCGCTGCACGTAGCGGAAGCGCGCGGTGAGGGCGACGCCGTCGACGACGGTCCCACCGTTGGCGGCGTAGACCATGTCCGGCAGTCCGGGGAGCGGGTCGATCAGCCGGACGTCGAACCCGAGGTCGCGGTAGGCGGCGTACAGATTCTCCCACTGGCGCAGCGCGAGCGGGGTGTCGGTGCGCTGCTCGGGCCACATCCACGGGTTGATGCGGTAGCGGACCGTGAAGTGCGTGGGGCGGCACATGAGCACCTGCGGTGCCCGTGAGTACGTGGCAGGGTCATGGCCCGTCGAACCACTCACGAGTGTGCGTGTCATGCGCTCATGGTGGCGCGCCCGGCCCGTGCGTTTCCCGGAATCTCGCGCACGATCCGCGCGCACTCGACCGGTGACACGCACGGTTCTAGCATCCGGCGCCGTGGACGGGATCGACGCGACCGACCGGCGCCTGCTGGACCTGCTGCGGGTGGACGGGCGGGCCGGCTGGGCCGAGCTCGGCGAGCGCGTCGGGCTGTCGGCCTCGGCCGTGCGCCGCCGGGTGGACCGCCTCACCGCCCGGGGCGTGATCACCGGGTTCACCGTGCAGGTGAGCCCGGACGCCGCGCCGGAGCCGGGCGTCGAGGCCTACGTCGAGCTGTTCTGCCGCGGCACGGTCGCGCCCGCCGAGCTGCAGCGGATGCTGTCCGCGATCCCCGAGGTCGTGACCGCCGGGACGGTCACCGGCGAGGCCGACGCCCTGGTCCTGCTGCGCTCGCGGGACGTCCGCTCGCTGGAGGACGCCCTGGAGCGGCTGCGGCGGGCGGGCGGGGTCGACCACACGCGCTCGGCCGTCGTCCTCACCTGGCTGGTCACGCGGTGAGCGCGTACCCTCAGAGTTGAGCGTTCAACTTCTTGAGGAGTGATCATGCCGGTCCAGCGGCTCAACCACGCGGTCCTCTACGTCCGCGACGTCGCCCGCAGCGTCGACTTCTACGCCGAGGTCCTCGGCTTCCGGACCGTCGCCGAGATCCCCGGCGGCCGGGGCGCGTTCCTGCAGGCGCCCGGTTCGTCGAACGACCACGACCTCGCGCTGTTCGGGATCGGCGACCGCGCGGGTGCCTCGCAGGCCGGCCGGGCGACCGTCGGGCTCTACCACCTGGCCTGGGAGGTCGACACGCTCGGCGAGCTCGACCGGATCCGCGGTGCCCTGCAGGACGCCGGCGCGCTCGTCGGCGCCTCCGACCACGGCTCCACCAAGGCGCTCTACGCCCACGACCCGGACGGCCTGGAGTTCGAGGTGTGCTGGCTGGTCCCGGCCGCGCTGCTCGGCGCGGACACCGGGATGCGGACCGACCCGCTCGACCTGCCGGCCGAGATCGCCCGCTACGGCGCCGACACCCCCGGCGGTGTCGGCGTCTCCGTCCCGGGCTGAGCCACCCCGGTCAGGACGGTTCCGAGAGGTCGACCCGGTACCCGGTCCGCGCGGAGAACCGGGCGGTGACCGAGAACCGGTCGCCGCGCACCAGCGTGTGCCGCCACTCGACGGGGCGGCCGCCGGACAGCCCGAGCCGTTCGATCGCCAGCGCCGCGACGCCGTCGCCGATGCCGAGCAGTTCCTGCTCCCCACGGCCGGGGACGACCGCGCGGATGTTCTCGTTCCCGCCGTCGACCCGGATGCCGCAGCGCCGCCGGTACTCCGGGTACAGACCGGTGTGGGAGAAGTCGACGTCGAGCAGCGGCGCGGCGAGGTCCTCCGGCAGCCACACCCGGTCGACGGCGAGCGGTTCGGCGTCGGCGAGGCGCAGCCGTTCCAGGTGGACGAGCGGGGTGGACTCCTCCAGCCCCATCCTGGCGGCGATCACGCCGTCGGCCCGGACCTCGAAGGTCCGCACGACGCTGCGCTGGGTCCGCCCGGCCGCCTCGACGGCCACGTAGAGCGAGTACGGCTCGTCGAGGGGCTGCTCGATCTCCGAGCGCACGGTCGGACGGGCGACCCGGCCGCGGCTGGCGACCACGGCGCCGTCCTCGCGCATGCGGCGCAGCGCCTCGCGCACGGTGTACCGGCTGACCGAGTACTCGGCGGCGAGCGCGAACTCGCCCGGGAGCGCCCGGTCGAACTCGCCGGCCTCGAGGCGGCGGCGCAGGTCGGCCAGCAGCTGCTGCCACAGCGGCGTCCCCTCGCCGCGCACCAGCGTCCGCCCACCCATCGCCCGCGCCCCTCCGTCGTCCGTGCCGGGTCCACCGTAGGCAGCGGGACCGGGCCGACCACGCCCGACCTCGTCACCGACCTCTCCGGATCACACACCTAGCCTGTGCGCCATGTCGTTCAGCGGGGAGTTGCGGGAGTCGAGCACGACGACGTGGGACGCGGCGGTCGGGCACCGCTTCGTCGACGAGCTGTGGGCCGGGACGGTGGACCGCGCCGTGCTGCGCCGCTACCTCGAGCAGGACTTCCAGTTCGTCGACTCGTTCGTCGCGCTGCTCGGGTCCGCCGTCGCGAACGCCGACCGGCCGGCGGCCCGGGTGCGGCTGGCGCGGCAGCTCGGGCTGGTCGCCGGGCCGGAGAACGACTACTTCGAGCGGTCGCTGGCCGCGCTCGGCGGGACCCCCGAGCCGGAGCGGGCCGCGCCGACCACCGGGTTCATCGAGCTGATGGACGCCGCCCGCGACGCCGGGTACGCCGAGGCGCTGGCCGTGCTGGTCGTCGCCGAGTGGCTCTACCTGGACTGGGCGACCCGGCCGGGCGCGTCCACCCCGGACGACCGGGTCTGTCGCGAGTGGATCGAGCTGCACCGCGGGATCGAGTTCGAGGAGTGGGTGGCGTTCCTGCGTGCCGAGCTGGACCGGGTCGCCGGCGACCTCGCCCCGACCCGGCGTGACCAGGTGACGGCGATGTTCACCCGCGCCGTGGACCTGGAACTGGCCTTCTTCGACGCCGCCTACGACGGCTGAGGCCCGGGGGCATGGGTGACGATCGCCGGGCCGTCGTGGTCGGTGCCGGGATCGCGGGTCTGAGCTGCGCGGTCCGGCTGCAGGAGCGGGGCTGGTCGGTGCGGGTGCTGACCGACGGGCCGGTGGAGGCGTCGACGTCGCACCTGGCGGCCGCCGTCTGGTTCCCGACCCGCGCCGGGCCCCGGGACAAGGTGCTCGACTGGGGGCGCCGCACGTACGACACCCTGGCCGCGCAGGCCCGGGCCGGCGTGCCGGGTGTCGTCATGCGCGAGTCGCTGGCCCTGCACCGGACCGAGCCGGGGCCGCAGTGGTGGGCCGACGCCGTCGGCGAGATCCGCCCGGCCCGCCCGGACGAGCTGCCGCCCGGCTACCCGTACGGCCTGCGGTTCGCGGTGCCGCTGGTGGAGATGCCGGTGTACCTGCCCTGGCTGGCCGCGGAGGCGCAGCGGCGTGGGATCACCCTGGAGCACAAGCACATCGCGTCCCTGGCCGCGGCCGGGGAGGGGGCCGATCTCGTCGTCAACTGTGCCGGGCTGGGCGCGCGCACGCTGGTCGGCGACCTGTCGGTGACGCCGGTGCGCGGCCAGATCGTCCGCGTGACCAACCCGGGGCTGACGCTGTCGGTGCGCGACGAGGACCACCCCGGCGGCCGCGCGTACGTGCACCCCCGGGTGCACGACTGCATCCTCGGCGGCACCCTCGACGAGGGGGCCTGGGACACGAACCCGGATCCGGCGGTCGGCGCCGCGATCGTGCGGCGCTGCCTGGACATCGCGCCGGCGCTGCGCGGGGCCGAGGTGCTCGAACACGTCGCCGGGCTGCGCCCGGCCCGACCCGAGGTCCGGCTCGAGGCGGAGCCGGCGACCGCCGGGCGCCCGCGCGTGATCCACGACTACGGCCACGGCGGCTCCGGGATCACCCTGTCCTGGGGCTGCGCCGACGACGTCGCCGCGCTCGCCGGGCAGGCCTGAGGTCGTCGCCATACCGGGACGGTACGGCCGGCCCCCGACAATTCCGGGCATGAACGAGCACGTCGTCGTCCTCACGACCACCGACAGCGAGGCCGCCGCGCGGGAGCTGGCCGCCGGCGCGGTCGAGGCCCGGCTCGGCGCCTGCGCGCAGGTGCTCGGGCCGATCACCAGCGTGTTCCGCTGGGACGGTGCGGTACAGACCGAGCAGGAGTGGCGGGTCGAGATCAAGACCGCCGCTGACCGCGTCGACAAGCTGACCGCCCATCTGGCCGAGCGGCACTCCTACGACGAGCCGGAGATCATCGCGACGCCCATCACCGGCGGCAGCGCCGGATACCTGTCCTGGGTGGCCGGCGAGACCCGCTGACAACTACTTGCCTAACAGGAAAGTTCTGTGCTCCACTTGCCTGCCGAGCATGGAGGTGTGTGGTGGACGGACCGACCCGGAGCGAGGCGGCCGACGCGGTCGCCGAGGTCACCGCGGCCCGGCGCGCCGTGGACGAGGCGGCGGACCGGACGCTGCCGCGGGCGGGCCGGGATGCCTGAGCCGTCCGGCGCCGACACGCGGCTCGTCCCCCTGCTGCTCGACCCCACCCGGTTGCGCATCGCCGCCACCCTGCTCGCGGCGGGCGAGGTCGAGTTCGGCTTCGTGCGCGACCGGGTCGGCCTGTCGGACTCGGCGCTGTCCAAGCAGCTCAAGGCGCTGTCGGACGCGGGTGTCGTCTCCTCCCACCGGGCGCCGACGGGCGCTGCCCGCCGGACCTGGGTCCGGCTCACGCCAGAGGGCCGGCAGCAGGTCGGCACGCACGTCGCCGCGCTCCGGGAGATCGCCGGCGGGAACGGCTGAGACCCGTTCTCAGGTGACGGCGGCCAGTGCGGCCTCGACGGTGGGGAACAGCCGCAGCTGCCCGAGCTGCGCCCGGACGGACACCGGCGCGGTCGCCAGCCCGACCGGATGGCCGGCGACGAGGAAGTGGATCCCGTTGCGCGTGCAGGCGTACCGGGCGTGCTGGAGGGCCTGCGGGCCTCCCCGTTCGAGTGCCGTCAGGCCGGACACCTCGACGATGACGGCGTGGATCCGGTGGTGCCCGCTGCGGGTCATCGTGAGCTGCGAGTCGATCAGCCGCAGCAGGCGGGCGCCGCTGCCCGATCCCAGCACGCCCTGAACGTGGATCATCCGGACGCCCGGCGCGGGGCTCTCGATCGCCAGCTGGGCGATCCCGGAGGTGGACGGGCCGCTGCCGGGCCCGATGGACGACACGCTCATCGGCTCTCCTGTGTCAGGCCGGCGAACACCGCTTGGTGACCGACGGGAAGGGGGACGTTGAGCGGCGTTTTCACCCAACACGGAAGCACCTGGGACATACCTCACCACGAGCGCGCGAAACCGGCTACCCGAGTTGTTCGGGTCTTGCCCGTATCGTCGCGTAACGACTCCCCAGCGTTACCGATCGACTGCATGCTGTGCTTCATCCAGGTGGTCAGGGCCCGGCGCGGCCGGCCGGTGGAGGCGTGCCCGCTCGGCTCCTGGTCCGCGCCGGTTGCAGCCAGGACGCACCCGCGTGACCATCGGCTCGGCGCGGACGGCATCGCGACGGCCTCCTGCCCGCCGGCACGGGCGAGCGCTCCGCCGCTGCGCCGCACCGGTCTGCCGTCGACCCACTTGCTACCCCTAGGGGGTAGGGGTATAAATGCAGGGCTCGCACACGCCTTCCGTCTGGAGACCACGATGACCTATCACCGGCACGGCCCGACGCACACGACCCCCAGTGGTTGGTCCTCGGTGTCCTGGTCGACGGCGGCCCAGGCCACGCTGCACTGCCTCACCGGCTGCGCGATCGGCGAGGTGCTCGGCATGGTCATCGGGACGGCACTCGGCCTGCACGACGTCGCCACCATTGCGCTCGCCGTGGCCCTGGCGTTCGTGTTCGGCTACGCGCTGACCATGCGCGGGGTCCTGCGGGCCGGGATCGGGTTCCGCGCGGCCCTCAAGGTCGCCCTGGCCGCCGACACGGTGTCGATCGCCGTCATGGAGATCATCGACAACACGATCATGGTGGTCGTGCCGGGCGCCATGGACGCGGGACTGGCGAGCGTCCTGTTCTGGGCGGCACTCGCGTTCTCGTTGCTGGTGGCGTTCCTGCTGACCACACCGCTCAACCGGTGGATGATCAGCCGGGGGCGGGGGCACGCCGTCGTCCACGCCTACCACCACTGATCCGACGGGACGGCGCCGTCCCCGCGAATCCGCAGGTCACGACGCCGTCCCGGCCGGCTCGAGAGGTCAGGCGCTCGCCGCCTCCCGGGCCCGCAGGTCCTTGCGCAGGATCTTCCCGGAGGCCGACTTCGGGATCTGCTCGATGAACTCGACCACCCGCACCTTCTTGTGCGGTGCCACCCGCTCCGCGACGAAGGCCATGACCTCGTCCTCGGTGAGGTCGGTGGCCGAGGGCTGCCGGACGACGAAGGCCTTCGGGACCTCCTCGCCCTCGGCGTCGTTCACCCCGATGACCGCCGCGTCGGCGATCTTGTCGTGGGTGAGCAGCAGCGCCTCCAGCTCGGCCGGTGGCACCTGGTAGCCCTTGTACTTGATCAGCTCCTTGACCCGGTCGACGATCGAGTACACGCCCTCGGCGTCGACGACGGCGATGTCACCGGTGTGCAGGAACCCGTCGGCGTCCTTGGTGGCCGCCGTCGCCTCGGGGTTGTTGAGGTACCCGACCATGACGTTCGGGCCCTTCACCCACAGCTCGCCGCGCTCTCCGGGACCGACCTCCTCGCCGGTGGCGGGGTCGACGAGCTTGCACTCGACGTTCGGGATCGCGAAGCCGGACGAGTTGAGGTCGAGGTCGCCGCGGTCGTCCGGCATGGCATGGCTGACCGGGGACAGCTCGGTCATGCCGTAGCCCTGCAGCACGGTGCAGTCGAGCCGCTTGGCGACGGCGCGGCCGAGCTCGCCGTCGAGCGGGGCCGCCCCGGAGAAGATGACCTTGATGCAGGACAGGTCGTACTGGTCGACGATCGGGTGCTTGGCCAGCGCCACCGCGACCGGCGGGGCGATGTAGAGCCGGTCGACGGCGTGCTTCTGGGTGATCGACAGGAACTGCTCGAGGTCGAACTTCGGCATGGTCACGACCGTCGCCCGCCGGTGCAGGCCCTGGTTCATCATCACGGTCATGCCGTAGATGTGGAAGAACGGCAGGAACGCCATGATCTTGGTGTCGCTGGTGACGTCCCCCAGCGGTACGAGCTGGCAGAGGTTGGCGACCAGGTTGCGGTGGGTGAGCACGACGCCCTTGGCCAGCCCGGTGGTGCCGGAGGAGTAGGGCAGCACGGCCGTGTCGTCCGCGGTCGTCGTCAGCTCCGGGACCGGTGCACCGGACGACACGAGGTCGGCCAGCGAGTCGTGGCCCTCGGCCGGGTCGATCGTGAGGACGACGTCCTCGGACAACCCCGCCTCCTTGGCGCCGGGCACCGCGCGGTCGAGGAACGGCGACACGGTGATCAGCACCTTGGCGCCGGAGTCGCGCAGCTGGTGGGCCAGCTCCCCCGCGGTGTACATCGAGTTCGCGCTGGTCACGATGCCGTTGGCCCGCAGGATGCCGTGGAACAGCGCCGCCCACTGGGGCAGGTTCGGCGCGAACAACGCGACGACGTCGCCCTTGCCGATGCCGCGTGCGG
Source organism: Pseudonocardia sp. C8 (assembly GCF_014267175.1). Classification (NCBI taxonomy): domain Bacteria; kingdom Bacillati; phylum Actinomycetota; class Actinomycetes; order Pseudonocardiales; family Pseudonocardiaceae; genus Pseudonocardia; species Pseudonocardia sp. C8. The sequence continues at coordinate 6,096,554 of NZ_JACMTR010000002.1, read as the reverse complement.
CCAGCCCGCCGGCGATCTTCTCGACGAGGCCGTGGAACTCGGTGTACGTCAGCTGGTCGCCGGTCGTCCCGTCGATGAAGGCCGGCGCGTCCGCGCGGTCACCGAACCCGTCGGCGAACAGGAACTCGGTCAGCGAGACATCGGGGATGTCGACGTCCGGGTACGGGCTGCGCATCGACAAGGCTTTCGCTCCTTCGCGAGGTCCATCGGGTCGGCGCCATGCTAGGCCCATCGGGAACCGTTGCGGCCCCACGCGTCACGAAAAGTTACTCGCGGGTCAGGAGAGGAGGTGCTCGAACGCCTTCAGGTTCGCGGTCGACTCGCCGTGCGCGGTCCGCCAGGCGTACTCGCGGCGGATCGAGGACGCGAACCCCAGCTCGAGGAACGTGTTGAAGTCGCCGTCGGCGGCCTCGAGGACCTGCCCGAGGAGACGGTCGACCTCGTCGCCGGTGACCGCGTGCACCGGCACCCGGCCGATCAGGTGGATGTCGCCGACCTGGTCCAGGCAGTAGTGCACGCCGTACAGCTTGGCGTTGCGCAGCAGCATGAACCGGTAGACGCCCTCGTGGTTCTCGTCGGGCCTGCGGCACACGAACGCCTGCACTGCCAGGGTCTGCTCGCGGACCAGCAGCCAGGTCTGGGTCTGCAGCCGGGCCTCCCCCGGCAGCGTCACCAGCCACTGGCCGGGCCCGCGGTGGGTGTGGTCGACGTCGGCGTCGCGCAGCGCGGCGCCGATCACCTCGTCGAGATCCGGCATCGTCACCTCCGTGCCCGGGTGCGGAACTCGGCCCGGGCCTCGTCGTAGGCGCCCAGGAGCGCGTCGGTGGTGCGCTCCCAGGAGAAGCGGTGCGCGTGCTCCGCGGCGACACCGGACATCCGCTCGCGGCGGGCCGGGTCGAGTGCCAACTCGCCGAGGGCGTCCGCCCAGTCGGAGACGTCGTGGCCGGTGACCAGCAGCCCGGAGCGGCCCTCGGCGACGGCGACCGGCAGCCCGCCCACCCGGGTCGCGACGACCGGCGTCCCGCAGGCCTGCGCCTCCAGCGCGACCAGCCCGAACGACTCGTTGTGGCTGGGGACGGCGACGACGTCGGACGCCCGGTACACCGTCACCAGCTCGTCCCCGCCGCGCGGCGGGAGGAACCGGACGACGCCGGTGATCCCGAGCTCGGCGGCCAGCTCCTGCAGCGACGTCGGTTCCGCCAGCCCCGAGCCGGACGGCCCGCCGGCGACGAGCACGACCAGCCGGTCGGCCAGCGACGGCGTCCGGGCGAGCAGCTCGGCGGCGGCGCGCAGCAGCACGTCCGGTGCCTTGAGCCGCTGGATCCGGCCGACGAAGGTGAGCACGACGGCGTCCGGCGGCAGGCCCAGCGCGGCCCGGGCGGCGGCCCGGTCACCGGGGCGGAACCGGTCGGTGTCGACGCCGGGCGGGATCGTGACGGTGCGGCGCGGGTCGGCGTCGTAGAGCTCGATGAGCTCCTTCGACTCGGTCTCGGTGTTCGCGACGAGCCGGTCGGACTCCGCGACGACCTGGTCCTCGCCGATCACCCGCACCCGCGGCTCCGGGGTGTCGCCCGCGGCGAGCGCGGCGTTCTTGACCTTGGCCAGGGTGTGGGCGGTGTGCACCAGCGGCACCCCCCAGCGGTCCCGGGCCAGCCACCCCACCTGCCCGGACAGCCAGTAGTGCGAGTGGACGACGTCGTACCAGCCGGGGTCGTGGCGCGCCTCGGCCCGCAGCACGCCCGCGGTGAACGCGCACAGCTGGCTGGGCAGGTCGTCCTTGCCGAGGCCCTCGAACGGGCCGGCCGCCACGAACCGCACGGTCGCTCCCGGTGCGAGCTCCACCGACGGCGGCTGCTCGGACGACGTGGCCCGCGTGAAGATCTCGACCTCGACGCCGCGGCGGGCCATCCGGATCGCGGTCTGGGCGACGTAGACGTTCATGCCGCCGGCGTCGCCGGTGCCGGGCTGCTCGGTCGGGGACGTGTGCACGGAGAGCACCGCGACCCGGCGCGGCAACGCGATCGAGCCGTCGGATGTCACGGGATCATCCTGGCACGCCGTCCCGCGGCGGCTGCGGCCACCAGCGCCCGCACCGGGTCCGCGGCATGCCAGACACCGGACGTGTCCGGCCAGGCCGGGACGGTCACCGCGCCGCCGCCGTCGAGGTCGACGACCAGCTCGGCGTGCACCCGCAGCTCGCCCTCCGGCGGCTCGGTGCCCAGCGCCCGGCAGGCCAGCACGACCTCCGGCAGGGCGCTCCACGCGACCGGCTCGCCCGCGCCGCGGACGGTGCCGGTCACCCGTTCCGACGCCAGTGGGAGGTCGAGCAGCTCGGCCAGCGCGTCGGGGTCGTCCCCACCGGGGACGGCGGCGGTGTCGCCGAGCGCGGGCAGCACCCACGGCGCGTCCAGCACGACGGCGCGGTCCGCCGCCGCGACCGCGCCGGTCAGCGTGCGGACCCGGGCGGGCGGGTCGAGGTCGTCGAGGTGGAACACACCCCCGGTGTACGCCGCGGCGAGCGCGGTGTGGGCCGCGTCCGCGACCGCGCCGGTGACCGGTCGGTCCGGGTCGGCGAGCCGGTCGAGGAGCTCGACGGCCTCGTCCGGTTCGGTGACGACGACGCCGGCGCGGACGCCGATCGCGGCGAGCACCGCTTCGTCGACCCCGTCGAGCTCCGGGACCGGGTCGTACAGCCCGGCCAGCGACGACGCCGAGGCCAGCCGGTACGTCGACGGCAGCCGGCCGCCGATCCGGACGTTGCGCGCCAGCCACCACGCGGTGTACCCGGTCAGCATCGCCGCGCGGGTCTCCCGGCCGGCCGCGAGCAGGGCCAGCGCCTGCGGCCACCGGTCGTCGTCGACGAGGTCGAGGTCGCGCACCGCCGGGCCCTCGTCCTCGCCGGCGTCGTAGGCGTCGGCGTCGTGGAGCACCGCGGGGTCGAACGGGACGACCGCGAAGCCGTCCAGCACGCCGGCGGCGACCAGGGCGTCCTCACCGGCGTCGAGCCACTCGCCGCCGAGGACCCCGACCGGGGCGTCCGGGTCGAGCAGGTCGCGGACGGCGGCGTCGGGCAGGACGAGCTCGTCGGCCCGGGCCGGGTTGCCCTCGTCGTCGGTGAGGGCCAGCGCGCCGAACCGGTCGTCGCGCTCCGCGGACGGGGTGTCGAGCAGCGCCAGCACCGCCCGCGCGAGCGGCTCGGTGTCCAGCCCGGCCTCGGCGTCGTCGACGGAGCGGGCGACGGCCTCCTGCAGCGCGGGGGCGGCGAGCAGCGTCTCCCGGTCGGCGTCGGACGCCCCCAGCCGGCGCAGCAGCGGGTGGACGGCATCCGGGTGCGCGACCCGCAGCTCCGGGACCGCCGGGGCGGCGTCCTCGGCGATCAGCACCGCCGCCGGGCCGGGGACCAGGCGCCCGTCGGCGAGCGGGACGGGCAGCGCCCCCAGCTCGGCGGCGAGCCCCGGGACGGTGTCGACGGCCGGGGCCAGCGCCGCGTAGACCCTCTGCCACCAGGCCGGATCGGCGTCGACGCCGGTGAGCCGCTCGGCGAGGCCGGCCGGCCCGAGGCGGTCGACCCCCAGGCCCGCCGGTGGGACGGTGCCGGACGCGACGAGCCGCCCGAATGCCGGGTCGGCGGCGGCCAGGAGCTCCGGGAGCCCCGCGGTCGCCGCGCCGGTGTCACCGAGGTCGAGCCACTCGGCGCGCTCCGGGGCGAGGTCGTCGGTGTCGGGGGCGGAGTCACCGAGGCCGTTCCACGAGCGGAGCCCTCGTCGGAGCGAACGGTCCGCTCGTGGGGCGCCGTCCGGCGCCGGCGCGGGCTCGGAGGCGGCTCGGGCGGCGGGCAGCCAGGGCGTGCGGGCGAGCTCGGCGGCGATCGCCTCGCGCAGGCGACCGTCGAGCGGGGACCGCGGGAACGCCGGCTCGGGCACGAGCGCCGTGCGGTGCTCCGGCGTGACCGCCCGGACCAGCGCCGCGTACGCCTGAGCGGCCCGGTCGACGAGCTCCGCGGTGGCGGGGTCGTCGGCGCGGATCCGCCGCCGGTCCGGGTCCAGCGGGAACGGCGCGAACAGCCGGGCCGGCAGCGACAGCTGCTCCGCGCTGCGGGTCGGGGCGTGCAGCACCTCGCCGGCGTCGGCGCCGAACGGGGCGGGGCGGCCGTCGTCGTACGGCAGGGCCCAGCGCACCCCGGCCTCGCCGACCACCAGGAACTCGCGGTCGCCGATCCGCACCCGCCCGTCGCCGAGGTCGGCGCGGGTGACCACGTGGGTCCCGGCCGCGACCCGCTCCAGCGCAGGCAGCGCGAGCAGCAGGTCGGGGCAGCTGCGGGCGAGCTCGTCGAGCAGGGCGTGCGGGTCGTCGGTGTCCGGGCGCAGCCGGACCTCGGTGGCGTACCCGTCCGGCGGCGGTTCCTCGTCGGCGGGCCAGACCAGCCGCAGCACCGGCACCCGCGGGTCCCGCGCCAGCTCCGCGGCCGCCGCACCGCCCAGCTCCGCCACCGCCGACGCCGTCCGGGACGCCGAGAACGCCACCCCGCCGGACGCCGTCACCAGCCGGGGCTCCGAGCAGACGGCGGGGACGGCGGCGAACCCGACCCCGAACCGGCCGGTCGCCCCGGCCGCGTCGCGCTTCGCGGAGGCCCGCAGCGCGGTCAGCGCGGCGACCCCGGCGGCGTCCAGCGGGGCCCCGGTGTTCGCGATCCGCAGCTCACCGCCGTCGACGGTCGCGCGCACCTGCCCGGGCACGCCGCCGGCGACGGCCGCGTCGGCGGCGTTCTGCAGCAGCTCGACCACCCAGGTGCCGGCGTACCCGCCCGTGCGCAGGTCGTCCTCGGTGTTGACGTCCTCGCGGAACCGGGTCGGGGACGACGACCACGCCGCGAGGACCCCCTCCCGCAGCGCCGCGGTGCCGAACGGGTCCTTCAGCGCTGACCGACCGGCTCGAGGTCCACGCCGTCGTCGTAGACGAGGGCGGAGACGTAGACCGGGGAGCCGGACGGCTCGGCGACCGAGGAGTGCGCGCCGCACCCGAACCCGACCGCGACCACGTGACCGTCGGCCGGGGAGGACGCGTTGGCGCAGACCCCGAACGCGCCCTGCAGCGCGCCCGCGAGCGGCACCAGGAACCCGCAGGTCCCGCACGGTGCCGGCGCGGCGCGGGCCAGGTCCGCGGACGGGCCGTGATCGCCGTACTGCCACCGCTCGGCGGCGGCCGCCCGGCCCTCGAACGACAGCACGCGCTCCCGGCCGAGCCCGGCCTCGCGGGCCAGCTCGTCCACGGCCGGGTCGCCGGAGTCGGCGTAGCCGGGGACGAGGCGGGGGTCGTCGGGGGCCGTCGGGAGCAGGTCGCCGGGCCTGAGGTCGTCGGGCCGGACCCGCTGGTCCCACGGCACCCAGGCGGGGGCGACGAGCGCGGTGTCACCGGGCAGCAGCACCGACTCGGACACGGTGACCGGCTCGCCCTCACCCGCGCTGGCGACCGTGACCGCCCAGCGCCAGCCGTGGTAGCCGGCCAGCTCGGCGGCGAACGAGTGGGTGACCGAGCCGTCGTCCTCGGCGGCCGCACCGAGGTGAGCACCGACGGTGCCGGCGGCGGCGGACTCGCCGAGCTCGTCGGCCGCCTCCTCGACGGCGGCGGACCGCGCGACGTCGACGGCATCGAACAGGTGGGCCGGTGCCGGGCGGGGCTCGACCTGCATCTCCTCACCAGGTGTCACCTCACCAGTGTGCCACCCGGCGCGCGGCATCCTGGGCCGGTGCCCGCCCTGCCCGCCGTCCTGCGCCGTCCCGCCGCTGCCTTGCTCCTGCTGCTCGTCGCACCGGGTGCGTGCGGGGTGACGGCACCGGCTCCCGGTGACGTCCCGGTGATCCGGCCGGAGGTGCTCCAGGAGCTGCCGCACGACCCGTCGGCGTTCACCCAGGGACTGGAGCTGCACGACGGCACGCTGTACGAGGGCACCGGCCGGGTCGGCGAGTCCCAGATCCGGGCCCTGGACCCGGCCACCGGGGCGGTCCGGGCGGCCGCGCCGCTGCCGCCGTCGTACTTCGGGGAGGGGATCACCGTCGCCGGGGACCGGATCTGGCAGCTGACCTGGCGCGACGGCGTCGCGATCGAGTGGGACCGGGCGACGCTGCGGCCGCGCCGCGAGGTCCCGGTCGCCGGCGAGGGCTGGGGCCTGTGCCGGGACGACGGCGCGCGCGTCGTGCGCTCCGATGGCACCGATCGGCTGCGCTTCCACGACCCCCGGGACCTCGCGGAGACCGGGTCGGTCGCGGTCACCCTGGACGGCGACCCGCTGCCCAGGCTGAACGAGCTGGAGTGCGTCGGCGACCGGGTGTGGGCGAACGTGTGGCAGACCGACCGGATCGTCCGGATCGACCTGGCGACCGGGGTGGTGGATCTCGTCGTGGACGCCGCCGGGCTGCTCGACCCGGCCCGGCGGGCGGGTGCCGACGTACTGAACGGGATCGCGCACGTGTCCGGGGACGAGTTCGTACTGACCGGGAAGCTCTGGCCGGCCGCCTACCGGGTACGGATGGGTGATCCCGTCCGCCGCTGATCCCGGCGTCCGCACACTCCGGGACCGACAGGGACCGGGAGGCACGCACCCACCCCGGCGAGGGCGGGATCGCGCTGATCGACACCGAGCGCGGGGGCTCGAGACGCACGAAACCGCCCTGCAGACGGCGCGAACGCGCTGATCGACACCGCCGGAACCCTCGACACGCACATTCCCGCCCCGCAGACGGCACGAACGCGCTGATCGAGACCGGCGGCGCCCTCGAGACGCACAATCCCGCCCCACCAGCGGCGGCAACGCGCTGATCGACACCGCCCGAACCCTCGAGACGCACGATATCGCCCCGCAGACGGCACGAACGCGCTGATCGACACCGGTGGCGCCCTCGAGACGCACGATCCCGCCCCACCAACGGCGGCAACGCGCTGATCGACACCACCAGGACCCTCGACACGCACGAAACCGCCCCACCGACGGCGCAACCGTGCAGATCGACTCGCGCCGGGCATCTCGGACGCACGTTGCGGCCCTCGCCATGCGCACACCGTGCTGATCGACTCGGTGCCGCACGTGTGTGAGGCCGGTACATCGGCGCCCGGTTCGGCCGATTCCCTCGTCCTCCGAACTCGCTCTCCTCCGAGTTCGCTGACCTGGTCAGCGAGGTCGGAGGGGACCACACCTCACCGAGGCGGAGCGTCTGGTGCGGCGCGGGTGGTGCAGCGCGGGCCGTGCGGCGCGGGGCGAGCGGCGCGGGGCGAGGCGGGCGGTGCGGGCCGCGCGGTGGCGCGGGCCGTGCGGTGCGGGCCGTGCGGCGCGGGGCGGGCCGGTCACCGGGCGTCGACGGTTCCGCTGTCGGGGCCGCGTCCGGGCGAAGGCAGGGGGACCGGGCCGCCTCTCGGGAACGCCCGGTGCCACCACGTGCGTAGCCGCTCCGCCGCGCGGGTGACGACGCGCCCGGCCGCCGCCGACGCGGCACCGATGTCGGTCCCCCTCGGCACAATGGGAGCGTGTCTCCGAACCCGTTCCGGCGCCGCCGTTCCCGCCCGGGCGCCGGCCCCTCGTCCCGGGCGGCGCCGTCCGGGCCGGGCCGGGCCGCGCCGTCCGGACCCGGCCGGGGCGCGCCGTCCGGACCCGGCGTCGCACCGCACGGGACGGCACAGCACGGGACGGCACCGCACAGGACCGCACCGCACGGAGCGCCACCGCACGGGGCCCCGGGAGCGCACGACGGGGACACCCGACCCGAGGAGGCACCACGCCCGGGCCCGCGGAAGCTGACCGTCACCCGCGTCGCGGCGCACCGCACCCGGGAGCTGTCCGGCCGGGCGGTGGGCCTGTTCCGGCGCGCCGCGACGGCCGACGGGGCGGACCGCTCCGGGCTGACCGCGCTCACCTACGCCACGATGCTCACCTACGCGCTCGACGCCGCGGTGGCCGTCGCGCTGGCGAACACGCTGTTCTTCGCGGCCGCGACCGCGGAGTCGAAGGCCAACGTCGCGCTCTACCTGGCGATCACGGTCGCACCGTTCGCGCTGGTCGCCCCGGTGATCGGCCCGGCGCTGGACCGGTTGCAGCGCGGCAGGCGGATCGCGATGGCGCTGTCCTGCGCGGGCCGCGGCGGGCTCGCCGTGCTGCTGGTGTTCCACCTCGACACCTGGGTGCTGTACCCGGCGGCGCTGGGGATCATGGTGTTGAGCAAGTCGTTCCTGGTGCTCAAGGCGGCGATCACACCGCGGGTGCTGCCGGCGTCGATCACGCTGGCGACGACGAACTCCCGGCTGACGACGTTCGGGATGGCCGCCGGCGGCGTGGCCGGTGCGGTCGCCGCGGGCGCCGCGTGGGCGTTCGGGTCGCCCGGCGCGCTGTGGTGGACGGCGGCGCTCGGCCTGGCCGGCGCCGTGCTCTGCGTGCGCATCCCGCGGTGGGTCGAGTCGACCGCGGGCGAGGTGCCGGCGGCGGTCCCGGCCGCCCGGCCGGGGTCGCTGCGGTCGCGGACCCCTGCGACACGGGCCGTGCTGGTCGCGCTGTGGGGTACCGGGTCGGTCCGGGTGCTGACCGGGTTCCTGACCCTGTTCGTGGCGTTCGTGGTGAAGGGCGGGACCGAGCAGGCCCCGGGCGGTGACCCGGCCGGCCAGCTGTTCGTGATCGGCCTGGTCGGTGCGGCGGCCGGGGCGGGCCTGTTCCTCGGCAACGCGGTCGGGTCGCGGCGCCGGTTCGGCCGGGTGGAGCCGGTCGTGCTGGGTGCCGCGGCGGCCGCGCTGCTGGCCGCCGCCGGGGCCGCGGTGCTGCCGGGGGTGCCGGCGGCCGTCGTCGCGGCGCTGGTGGCGTCGACGGCGAGCGCGCTGGCGAAGGTCTGCCTGGACGCGGTGATCCAGCAGGACCTGCCCGAGCACGCCCGCGCGTCGGCGTTCGGGCGGTCGGAGACGGTGCTGCAGCTGGCCTGGGTGCTGGGCGGCGCGATCGGGGTGCTGGCCCCGCACGACACCTTCCGGACCGGCTTCGTGATCGTCGCCTGCGTGGTCGCGGTGCTCGGGGCGCAGGCCGTGATGCTGCGGCGCGGCGGGACGCTGGTGCCCGGCCTCGGCGGCCGGCCGGCCCCGCAGGCCCGGGCGACCGCGCTGCGCTGACCGGCCGCCTCGCACCGGCGAATCGCGCCGCCCGTGGACGACCGGGCCACTCGGGGACAGCGCCCGGAACGCTCGCCGAACCCGGGGACGCTCACGCGATCCGGTGAGCGTTCCCGGGTTCCGTGAGCGTCACGGCCGGGCGGGGCATCGCGAACAGTCGCCGGCGGCGACGGCTAGCCGGGCAGGGGTGGCGCGGACGGCGGGCGCGGCTCGCTGGTGCAGGTAAGGGCGCAGGCGGCGGTGGTCCGTACGCTGGCCGCGTGACCTTCCGCCCCCGACGGTCCGCCCGCGCGCTCGCCGGGCTGCTCGCCGTGGCCGCCGTCCTGCTCGCCGGCTGCGGTGGTGCGCCGCCCACCGTCACCTTCGACGTCGCCGGGACCGCACTGACCGCCGCCCCGACGCAGTTCTGCGACAACCGGATGGAGAACTGCACCGACGACCCGAACGCGCGGGTCACCGCGGACGTGGCGCCGGGCACCCCGATCCGGATCACCGTGCCCGAGGAGGTGTCGTCCGGGCCGTGGCAGGTCGCCTACGCCTACACCCGCCCCGGCTCCCCGGAGCCGATCCAGCAGCGCAGCGAGATCGCCACCCCGGGCTCCCGCACCGAGCTCACCCTGACCCTGCCGTCGGCGACCGACCGGCTGGTCACCGCGCAGGTGCAGCTGTTCGGGCCGGCCCCCGCGATCGACCCGGCCTCGCTGCGGATGGAGTTCCCGGTCCGGGCCACCTGGGTGCTGGTCGGGCGGCAGCAGCCCTGAGCACCCGGGAACCTCAGCCGTCGAGGTCCCGGGCGACCGCGCGGACGACCTCGGCCGCCAGCTTGCAGGTCTTGCGGTCCGGATAACGGCCGTGCCGCAGCGCCGGCTGGATCTTGTTGTCCAGCAGCCGCATCATGTCCTCGATCAGGCCGTGCAGCTCGTCCGCGGGCCGCCGGGTGTTCTCCACCGCCGACGCCTGCTTCTCGATCACACGGACGGACAGCGCCTGCGGGCCGCGCCGGCCCTCCGCCATGCCGAACTCGACGCGCTGGCCGGACTTGAGCGCCTCCACGCCGGACGGCAGCGCCGCCTTGCGCACGTAGACGTCCTCGCCGCCGTCCTGGGAGAGGAAGCCGAAGCCCTTCTCCGCGTCGTACCACTTCACCCTGCCGGTGGGCACCGTGCTCCTCGATTCCTGCGTTGCTGCACGACAAACGCGCCCGATGGCCGGAACCACCCGGGCGCGCCGACACCAGCCTAGACCCGGACCGCCGTCCCGCGCACCGCCGATCCGGAACGATCGGCGACCGATCAGGCGTTGCGGGTGCGGGCGACCTCACCGAGGTCGAGCAGGTCGACCGACTTCTCCCGCATCTCGACCTTGCGGACCTTGCCGGTGACCGTCATCGGGAACTCGTCGACGACCAGCACGTACCGCGGGATCTTGTAGTGCGCGAGCTTGCCGGTGGCGAACTCCCGCAGCGACTCGGCCGTCAGCTCCTCGGCGCCCTCGCGCAGGATCACCCAGGCGCAGAGCTCCTCGCCGTATCGCTCGTCCGGGACCCCGATCACCTGGGCGTCGAGCACGTCGGGATGGGTGTAGAGGAACTCCTCGATCTCGCGCGGGTACACGTTCTCGCCGCCGCGGATCACCATGTCCTTGATCCGCCCGGTGATGTTGACGTAGCCCTCGTCGTCCATGACGGCGAGGTCGCCGGTGTGCATCCAGCGGGCCCGGTCGATCACCTCTGCGGTCTTCTCCGGCTGGTCCCAGTAGCCCAGCATCACCGAGTACCCGCGGGTGCAGAACTCGCCCGGGGTGCCCCGCGGCACCGTCCGGCCCGTCTCCGGGTCGACGATCTTGATCTCGAGGTGCGGGTGCACCCGGCCCACCGTGGAGACCCGGCGGTCCAGCGAGTCGTCGACGCGGGTCTGGGTGGACACCGGCGACGTCTCGGTCATGCCGTAGCAGATGGTCACCTCCCCCATCCCCATCCGCTCGACGACCTGCTTCATCACCTCGACCGGGCACGGCGAGCCGGCCATGATCCCGGTGCGCAGGCTGGAGACGTCGAACGACTCGAAGTCCGGGTCGTTGAGCTCGGCGATGAACATCGTGGGCACGCCGTAGAGCGAGGTGCAGCGCTCCTGCTCGACGGCCCGCAGGGTCGCCTTCGGGTCGAAGCCCTGCGCCGGGATGACCATGGTCGAGCCGTGCGTGGTGCAGCCCAGGTTGCCCATGACCATGCCGAAGCAGTGGTAGAAGGGCACCGGGATGCACACCCGGTCGGCCTCGGTGTAGCCGCAGAGGGCGCCGACGTAGTACCCGTTGTTGAGGATGTTGTGGTGCGACAGGGTCGCGCCCTTCGGGAACCCGGTGGTCCCGGACGTGTACTGGATGTTGATCGGGTCGTCGGCGGTGAGCGATGCCTGGATCTCGGCGAGCCGGTCCCGGTCCGGGGAGCGCCCGCCGGCGGCCAGCGCGTCCCACTCGGCCGAGCCGATGATGACGACGCGCTGCAGGTCCGGGCAGTTCGGCCGCACCTCGCCGATCATCTGCTCGTAGTTCGAGGTCTTGAACGCCGAGGCCGAGACCAGCGTCGAGATCCCGGCCTGCTTGAGCACGAACTCCAGCTCGTGCGTCCGGTAGGCCGGGTTGATGTTGACCAGGACGACGCCGAGCTTCGCGGTGGCGAACTGGACCAGCGTCCACTCGGCCATGTTCGGGGCCCAGATGCCGAGGCGGTCACCGGTGGTGACACCGGCGTCGAGCAGGCCGCAGGCCAGGGTGTCGACGGCCTCGCGGAGCTGCGCGTAGGTCCAGCGGCGGCCGGTCGGGACCTCGACCAGCGCGTCGTTCCCGGCGTGGGCGGCGGCGGTGCGGTCGAAGTTGTCGCCGATCGTGTCACCGAGCAGCGGGGTGTCCGATGTCCCGGAGGCGTACGAGGGGACGGCGGGGGTTCCGGCGGCGGTGGAGGTCACGACGTTGTTCTCCTCGACGGTGCTCGGCTCACGGTCATGCTCGGTGCGATCGAGCCCACATCCTCGTCCCTGCGGCAGGGAGGTGCCAACACCCTCCACGGAAGTGGGGGCGGGCCGGGAAACCGACCCGGCCCGCCCCGCGGAGGACGATCAGGAGATGGCGAACTTGGGATAGCCCGCGGCCGCCTCCTCCTCGCACTTCTGCCGGTAGGTGCCCACACCACCGATGTAGGAGAGCATCCGCCGGGGCTTACCCGGCACGTTCGACCCCATGTACCAGGAGTGGGTCTTGGGCACGAGCGTCGCCTGCGCCGTCTCCTCGTGGTGGCTGACCCATTCCTCCTCGCCGTGCTCGGTCGGCTCGATCACCGACTTGCCCCGCGCCCGGACCTCGGCGACGGCACGTGTGATCCACTCGGTCTGCTGCTGGAGACAGGTGGTCATGTTGCACAGCGCCGCGGACGGGGCCATCGGGGTCGCGGTGGTGAGCAGGTTCGGGTAGCCGTGCTTCGCCAGACCCATCGTCGTGCGGATGTCCCGGCCCCATTCCTCGGCCAGCGACCGACCGTCGCGCCCACGGATGTCGATCCGGCTCAGCGCACCGGTGCCGGCGTCGAACCCGGTCGCCAGGATGATCACGTCGAGCTCGACCACCGTGCCGTCGGCCAGCTCGACACCCTCCGGCCGGATCCGCGCGATCGGGTTCTCCCGGCAGTTCACCAGATCCACGTTGTCCTGGTGGTAGACCTCGAGGTAGCCGCGTTCCAGCGGGACCCGATGGGTGCCGAACCCGTAGTCGGTCGGGACCAGGGTCTCGATCAGCTCCGGGTCCTTCAGCCGCGCGCGCATCTTCTCGCGCACGAACTCCGAGACCTCCTCGGACACGTCCTCGTAGAAGAACATCTCCGCGAAACCGGCCAGCCAGAGCTTCAGCGAACCGTCGGCGTAGGTCTCCTCGAGGACCGCCCGCCGCTGCTCGGCGGTCAGGTCGTACCAGGAGTGCTCGAAGTCGTACTCGAACCCGGTGAAGGTGTGCGGGATCGTCTGCCGCAGCCGCGCGTAGCGCGACTTGTACCAGGCGTGTTCGTCCGGACCGTAACTCGGGTTCTTCATCGGCAGCACGTACTGGGGCGTGCGCGCGAACACGGTGAGGTGCCCGACGTCCGGCGCGATGGTCTGGACGACCTGGATCCCGGTCGCGCCGATGCCGACCACCCCCACCCGCCGGCCCCGCACGTCGACGCCCTCCTTCGGGTACGACGACGTGTAGACCAACCGGCCGGTGAACGACTCCTGGCCCTCGAACTGGTCGGTGACCGGCGCCGACAGCATGCCGCCACAGGTGACGAAGAACTGCGCGTCGACCACGTCACCACGATCGGTGCGGATGTCCCAGCGGTTGCGGTCCTCGTCGAAATGCGCGCTGGTGATCCGGGTGCCGAAGGTGATGTCCTTGCGCAGGTCGAGCCGGTCGGTGACGTAGTGCAGCCACCGCTCGATCTCGGGCTGACCGGGGAACTTCTCGCTCCAGCTCCAGTCCTTGTAGAGCTGCTCGTCGAACAGGTACTGGTAGATGTAGCCCTCGGAGTCGAAGCGGGCCCCCGGGTACCTGTTCCAGTACCAGGTCCCGCCGACATCGGAGCCGGCTTCGAAGGCCCGCACGTTCAGGCCCTGCTCCCGCAGCTGGTGCAGCTGGTAGAGCCCGGCCACCCCGGCCCCGAGGACCACTGCGTCGACCTCGACGGGCTTCGGCCCGCCGGGTCGTTCCGCGGTGTCGCTGGTCGACGTCATCGTCGTCACCCTCTCCCGTGTCGTGCTTGACGCAGGAAGGGTGACCGCTGTCCCGGCCGTTCCGGTGTCCCATCATCGGACCGGGCAGCGCTACACCGTGATCCCGTACAGGTGGATCTTCCGGTACAGGGTGGAGCGGGCGACACCCAACGCGGAGGCGGCGGCCTTGCGGTTGCCCTCGTGCTCGCGCAGCGCCGCGATGATCGCATCGCGCTCGATCTCGTCGACCCGCCGCAACGACGACCGCGGCGTGCTCTGGCACGTCGTCGGCAGGTCGTCGACCTCGATGTCCCCGACCGGTCGCCTGCGCAGGGCGCTGCGGAGCACGTCGGCCAGCTGCGCGATGTTGCCGGGCCAGCGGTACCGCTCGAGCATCCGCAACGCCTCGGCCGAGACCCGGACCTCCCGCCGCGGGGCGAGTTCCGCCAGCACGTCGTGCACCAGGTCGGGGAGGTCACCGGTGCGATGGCGCAGCGGCGGGACCGTGACCGAGTGCCGGAAGATCCGTAGCAGCCCGTCACCCGCCACGGCCGCCCGCAACCCGTCCGCGGCGGTCGCGGCGAGTGCGGCCGCACCGCATCCGGCCTGGAGCTCCCCGGCGAGCGCGCGGGCCACCTCGGCCGGGAGTGCGTCGAGATCGCGCAATACGCACAGCCGTGGTCCGGTGGTGGAGCCGTCCCGGATGCGGGCGGCGGCCGCGGCCGGCGAGAGCTCGACCTCCGTCCGGTCCAGCACCACGACCTCGGCGCCGGGGTGCAGGGCCCGGAACCGGTCCCGCAGCAGCCGGGTCCGGCCGGTACCGGGCTCGCCGAGGACCAGCACCGGTGCGCGGCCGCCGAACGCCGCGGCCACCGTCCGTTCCGCGGCCCGCATCGTCGGTGACGCGGTCTCCCGGCCTCCCGACGCCGGGCCCGGACGGTCCGGCGGCGCGATCGTGCGGGAGGGCACGGGATCGGCGTCGACCTCGCGGAGTAGCACGATCCGGGCGACCATCCCGGCGACGGACGAGCCGGCGAGGACCCGCTCCCCGCGCATCCGGACCCGGATCCCGGAGGGCAGGTCGATGCGGTCGTCGACGTGGTCGTGCCGGTCCATCGTGAAGCGGAGGTGTTCCTCGAGTGCCGCGTGGTCCTGCGGGGCGACCAGTGACTTCATCGCCCGGTTCGACAGGACCGTGCGCCGGCCGACGGCGAGCACGGCCTTCCGGGTGCGGGACTCCGTCCGGCTGTAGCGGTCGAACAGGGCCTGCTGCTCGGCGTCGCGGTCGAGCAGCAGGTTGTGCTCGATCTGTGCGGCGGCCGCCCGGACCAGGGAGTGGAAGATCGGGGTCGAGTGGTCGGACAGGCAGCTGATGTCCAGCACGCCTTCGATCCGCCCGGTGAACGGGTCGCGCACCGGCGCGCCGGCGCAGGCGAAGGCGTGCAGCGAGGAGACGAAGTGCTCCTCCCCGACGATCTGCACGGACCTCCCGGACTCGAACACGGTCCCGACACCGTTGGTGCCGACCGAGTCCTCCGCGTAACCGAAGCCCTGCGCGAAGTAGACGCGGTCGAGCAGGCGCGCGATCCAGGGGTCGCCGTCGATGCGGCGCAGGATGCGCGCCTTGTCGTCGGTGAGGGCGACGCAGGCCGGCACGTCCATGATCTGGGCCGCGAGCTGCTCGACGACCGGCTCGGCGCTGTGCGCCAGGCGGGACGCGACGTCGAACTCCGGCGAGTACCCGCTGTGGAGGGAGTCCGGTTCCACGCCGTGCGAGACGCATCGCTTCCACGACGCCGCGACGACGTCGGGGACCCCGTGCAGCTCGGGCCGGGTACCGCGCTCGAGGAGCTCCACCCGGGCCGAGGACAGCACCAGTCGCCGGTCGGAAGGACGTCCGTTCACGCCGCGACACCTCCTTGTGGACCCACCACAGTGTGGGCGGATGTCAAGCGCCCGGGTGTCCCAGGACCGGACACATCCGGGCGACGTGGGACCGGCGGCGCGGCGGCGTACTCGACCCCGCCGCCGCGCCGCCGGGGCTCATACCTCGGTGCCGAGGAGCTCGCGGAGATGCCGGTCGACCTGCGGCAGGTAGTCCGGGTTCACGGAGAACAGCCCGAGGTGGCCGAGCATGTCCTTCACCACCCGCAGCTCGCTGCCGGGGACGAGCTTCTGCTCGGCCTCACAGTCCCGGACCGGGAAGAACATGTCCTCGTCGATCGGCATGACGTAGGTCTTCGCGGTGACGCGGCCGAGTGCCTCCTCCAGCGAGCCGCCGGTGTGCCGGCTGACGTCGCCGCGCTGCCACTTCCACGCCATGCACAGCAGGTCGTTCGGGTCCATCGCGGTGAAGTACGGCTCCAGGAAACCCTCCAGGAAGGCCTCCTTGCTCTCGAACTCCAGTGCCCGCCAGGCCTCCTGCTTCCAGAACTCCGTCGAGAACCCCATCACCGCCCAGATGCCGGCGTGGCGCCTGAGCCCGTCGACCACGTCGGCGTTCGAGGCGTACTCGCCGTCCTTGAAGCCCGGGTCGGACGTGATCGCCTCGTTCAGGGCCTTCGTGAACAGGAAGTCGTGCGGCGTGTTCCGTGCGGTACCGGCGATCGGGGCGGCCCGCCTGACCTTGTCCGGGAACCGGACCATCCACTCGTAGGTCTGCTGGGCGCCCATCGAGCCGCCGACCACGAGCTCCAACGTGTCGATGCCGAAGTGCTCGCGCAGCAGCCGCTCCTGGGCCACGACGTCGTCGCCGATGCGCACGTGCGGGAAGCGCGACATCGCGATGCCGGCGTTGCCACCGGACGCGTTGTGCGGTGACGTCGACAGTCCGCTGCCGATCTGGTCGACCACGACGATGAAGTACGTCTCCGGGTCCAGGGCGTGCCCGGGGCCGATGTAGGCGTCGCGCCAGATCTGGTGGGTTCCCGAGTACCACGTCGTCACCAGGATCGCGTTGTCCCTGTCGGGGGACGGCGTGCCGAACGTGGCGACGGCGAGGTGGCACTCGGGGATCACACCGCCGTCCTCCAGGTCGAGCCGCCCGATGTTCACCAGGTCGTAGTCGCCGTGGAACTCGTGGGAGTAGTACGGGTTGTCGATCGCAGTCACGTCGTGCTCCTCGTCGCCGGGCTCGTGTCGGCGACGAGGGTGACCCACGTCCCACCGCGCGGGATGTCCGAAATCGAGTCAGCCGCCGGTCACGAGAGCGCGCGCGCGGCGCGCGCGCCGGACTCCGCGACCCGGGCCGCACCCCGCGCCGCACCCCGCGCGGCCCGCCGCAGCGGTTTCGGTGCCGGCTCCGGCCACGGCCCGACCGGCACGAGCACGCGCTCGGCCGGGTCGAAGCCGGCCGGGTAGCCGGCCATCCGCCACGTCCCGGCCGGCGCGTCCGGCGGGAGCCACTCCGGCCGCCACATCCCCAGCGCCAGGTCCAGGTCCTCGAGGTGCGGCCGCAGCTCGTCGGTCACGGCGGTGCGCAGGTGCTCGGCCCAGAGCCGTACCCGCAGGTCGCGGACCTGGTCGCCGGTGGTCACGAGCGCGGTGTTCAGCTCGCTGTCGGTGCCGCGCATGGAGCGGGAGAAGAAGTTGGCCGACCCGACGGCGGCGAACACGTCGTCGACCAGCATCAGCTTGGTGTGCACCGTGAGGTCCTCGATCCGGTGCATGATCACGTTGCCACGGTTGGCCGGCTCCAGCTGGTCGATCACCCCGCGCTGGACGTCGCCGGTGACCCGGCGCCGGAACTTGTTGACCCCGGCCTCGGCCGGGTCCTTCCGGCCCGAGCACACGAGCACGATCTTCACGCCGCGGGCGGCGGCATCGCGGAGCAGGCCGTAGAGGCGGTACCGGCGGCGCCCGCCGGGGACCTCGTAGAAGTACTGGTCCTCCAGGTAGACGTAGTGCCGCGCGGCGCGGATCGCGGTGGCGAGCGTGTGGAAGACCTCGTGGACGCCGTGCCGCGGCAGCACGTCCCAGTGCCGCCGGTACAGCATCCCGAAGTGGTCGATCTTCCAGGGCCGGAACGACCGCAGGACCTGCACCGCGGTGCCGGGCGCGGGCCGCGGCGGGGCCGGCGGCGCGGGCGGGAGGGTGTGCGGGAACGGCTCGGGGTTCATCTCCACCCAGTGCACGGGCGTCACCATGAAGCGGCGGGGCGGCAGGGTCGCGGCCTCGATCCAGCGGGCCCGGTAGACCTCCCACACCCGGGCGGCCGCGGGTCCGCGGAGCCGGACGGCGCCGTCGTGCCAGCCCCACCGCTCGTCGCCGATCGAGAGCCGGTCGTGCGGCTCGGCGTCGTACCGGTCGGCCGACAGGTCCAGGCCGCCGACGAACGCGGTCAGGTCCCTTCCCACGTGGGCGAGCACGATCTTCTGGTGGTGGCAGCCGATCCCGGGCCCGGACCAGTCCAGCAGCACCCGCCCGCGCAGCACGGGGCGGCGCCGCAGCTCGAGGGCGGCGAACGCGTTGGCCCGGAACGGCCCGATCGCCACGCCCGGCACCGAGCCGGAGAACAGTGCCGCCGTCAGCAGCACCCGGACGTCCACGCCGGCGTCCACGAGCCGGGCGAGCCGGTCGGCGAGCGGCTCGTAGCCGTCGTCTCCGGGCCCGGCGCCGGTGAGGTCCATGCCGGGTTCGAGGTTCAGCCCGGTGATCAGGACCGAGTCGCCCGGCCCGGCCCGGTCGAACAGCGCACGCAGCTCCGCGAAGTAGCCGACGCCGTCGATGATCGGGTGCCACTCGGTGTCCTCGGTGAAGGTGGGACAGTCCGGGCTGCCGGGGACGAGATACCGGGAGGCGAGGTCGTCCAGTGATCGTCCGGGCATGGCCGGACGGTAGCGGCCGGACCCGGGGCTCACAGCCCGCCGGTCTGCAGCAGCCGGTTCGCCGTGCCGCCGGTGGATCCGCCGCCGACCTTGCCGGTGACGGCGCGGTCGACGATCCACTGCTTCACCGTGCGCGACGGCTGGTCGCCGCGGGCCTGCTTGTAGAGCGCCGCGACCCCCGCCGCGAACGGCGCCGCCATCGACGTGCCGCTGTAGGACGCCGTGCCCCCGCCCGGCACCGGGGCCACGATCCGGGAGCCGGGGGCGTAGAGCGACACGCAGGGCCCGGTCGAGGAGTTCGACGCCCGCCGGTCCTCGATCGTGGAGTTCGCGACCACCAGCACGTCCGGGATCGCCCGGGGCAGCGCGGCGCAGTCGTCACCGCCGGTGTTGCCGGCCGAGGACGCCGCGAAGACACCCCCGTCGATCATCCGCTGGACGGCCTGGCGCAGCATCGGCGAGTTCCCGTAGCTCCAGGACATGACCGCGGCCGACGGGCCCCGCTTGTGCTGCACCACCCAGTCGATCCCGGCCATCAGCGAGGACAGGGTGCCGGTCCCGTGGCAGTCCAGCACCTTGACCGCGCGGACGTTCGCCCCGGGCGCGACGCCGTAGTCCCGCGCCGCGGCGATCCCGGCGACGACGGTGCCGTGGCCGTCGCAGTCCTCGTTGCGCTGGTCGATGGTGTTGGCCACCAGCTGGGCCCGGCCGCCGAACTGGGGGTGGCCCGCGTCCACCCCGGTGTCCAGCACGTACACGTCGACGCCGGCCCCGTTCGCACGGTGCCGGTACTGCCCGTCCAGCGGCAGGTCGGGCTGGTCGATCCGGTCGAGGCCCCAGTTCCCGGGGGCCTGCTCGGCCCGGCCTGCCGGAGCGTCCTGGTGCACGGCACCGGGATCGAGCCGGGTGATGGTCCGGTCCTCCTCGACCCCGACGACGCCGGGCCGTTCCCGCAGCTTCGCGGCCTGGGCCGGGTCGAGCTCGGCGGCGAACCCGTGCACGACGCTGTTGAAGGTGACCGTCGGCCGGGCGCCCACCGCCTCGGCGGCGGCCCGGGTCTGGTCGGCCGTCGCCGTGTGGACCAGGTAGCCGGTCGGCGCTCCCGGAGCCGACCCGGCCGCGGCGGCGGTGGGCGCAAGGGGAGCACCGAGCGTCAGGGCAAGTGCACCGACGGTGACCGCCACGGCGGCGCGGGAACGGAGGAGGTTCACGGAACGCGACGGTATGCGGCCGTGACGGATGGGGCGAGAGACACGATGGTGGCTCGGGTGATGCCTGTGACCGGAGTGGGTGACGGTGCGTTGGGATCAGGTGTGACGGCCGTGGATCGCGACCTCGGTCGCCTTCACCGCGAACCACACCTCGTGCCCGGGTTCCAGGGCCAGGTCGGCGACGGCCGCGGGGGTCACGTCGGCGGCGAGCCCGTCGACCCACCCCGGACCGTCCCCGGGGGCCGCGGCCCGCACCCGGACGGTGTCACCGCGCGGCTCCAGCGCCGCCACCCGGACGCGGAACACGTTCCGGGGGCTGCCCTGCGGGCGGGCCGCGTGCACCGAGACCGCCGACGGCGGGAACACCGCCACCGCCGGCTCACCGTCGGCGACCTCGACCGCGTGCCCGTGCAGGCCGACGCCGTCCGCGGTGCGCAGCCCGGTGGCGTCCGCGGAGCCGGGGACGAGGTCGAGGCCGGCGATCCGGGCCGAGAACGCGCTGCGCGGCCGGGCCAGCACCTCCCGGGCGGGGCCGTGCTCGACGATCCGGCCGCGGTCGAGCACGACCACCCGGTCGGCGAGCACGAGCGCGTCCAGCGCGTCGTGGGTGACCAGCAGCGCGGTCTGCTTCGCGTCCGCGATCACCCGGCGGAGCAGGCTGCGCATGGCGGGGGCGGCGTCGACGTCCAGCGCGGCGAGCGGCTCGTCGAGCAGCAGCAGCCCGGGCTGCGGGGCGAGGGCCCGGGCCAGGGCGACCCGCTGCTGCTGCCCGCCGGAGAGCTGTGCCGGCCGGCGCCCGGCGAGCCCGGCGACGCCGACGTCGCCGAGCAGACCGCGGGCGCGCTCCTCGGCCGCGGCCCGCGGCACGCCGTGCGCCCGCGGGCCGAACGCCACGTTGGCCAGCGCGGACAGGTGCGGGAACAGCAGCGGTTCCTGGGCGAGCAGCCCGACACCGCGCCGGTGGGCGGGCACGAACGTGCCGTCCGCGGTGTCGAGGAGGGTGCGCCCGCCGACCCGGACGCGCCCGGAGTCCGGACGGAGCAGGCCGGACAGGATCCCGAGCAGCGTCGACTTCCCGGCCCCGTTCGGCCCGAGGACGGCGACGACCTCGCCCTGCGCGACGGACAGCTCCAGATCGAGTGCGAACCCGTCCCGGTCGAGGCGCGCGGCGAGCTCGACGCCGGTCATCCGCGGCCGTCCACGCCGCGCGGCCGCCCGACCACGATCACGACCAGCGACACCACGACGAGCAGCAGCGACAGCGCGACGGCGCCGGCGACGTCGGTCTCGCCCTGCAGGTACACCAGCAGCGGCAGGGTCCGGGTGGTGCCCTCCAGGCTGCCGGCGAACGCGATCGTCGCGCCGAACTCGCCCATGCACCGGGCGAACGCCAGCACCAGCCCGGACGCCAGCCCCGGCAGCACGAGCGGCAGCGTCACCCGGCGGAACGCCAGGCCCGGCGAGGCGCCCAGCGTGGCCGCGGTCGCCTCGTAGCGCTCCCCCGCCGTCCGCAGCGCCCCCTCCAGGGAGACGACCAGGAACGGCATCGCGACGAACGTCTGGGCCAGCACCACGGCGGCCGTGGTGAACGGGACGAAGATCCCGAACGCGGCGTCGAGGCCCTGCCCGGCGAGCCCGTTCGCCCCGAGCAGGAACAGCAGGGCCAGGCCCCCGACGACCGGGGGCAGCACGAGCGGCAGCAGCACGACCGAGCGGACGGCGCGCAGCAGCCGCGGCAGCCGGTCGATCCGGCCCCGGGCGAGCACGACCGCGAGCGGGCCGCCGAACAGCAGGCACAGCACGGTGGAGACCGCCGCCGTGAGCAGCGACAGCCGCAGCGCCGCGAGCGCCGCGTCGCTGGTCAGCAGGCGGGGCATGGCCGCCCAGTCGGCCTCCCACAGCAGGCCGGCCACCGGCAGCGCGATCACCAGGAAGCCGATCCCGGCCGGGACCCACATCCAGGCGGGCAGGCCGACGGCGGTGCCGTGCCGGTCGGCGGCGCCGTCCCGGCCGGCCGGTCGCGCGGGCGCCGGGCTCGTCACAGATGGCCGCCCGGGGTCTCCACCACGACGTTCGTCGACTTGATCACCGCCACCGCGAGCGCGCCGGGTTCCAGGCCGAGGTCGCGCACGGCCTCGCTGCTCATCAGCGAGACCACGCGGTGCGGCCCGCACTGCATCTCGACCTGGGCCATCACGGTGTCGGTGACGACCGAGGTGACCAGCCCGACCATCCGGTTCCGGGCCGACCGCTGCACGCCGGAGGGGTCCGGCGGCGCGGACGCGTGCTCGCGGGCGAACTCGGCGAGCGCGGCCCCGTCGATGACCTTGCGGTTCGACGCGTCGGCCCGCACCGGCAGCGTCCCCGCGTCCACCCACCGGCGGACGGTGTCGTCGCTGACGCCGAGCAGTCGCGCGGCCTCGGAGATCCTGAAGTGCGGCACGACCTGGATACTAGGTTCGCGCCTGCGGCAGTGCCACGGTGGCTGCCACGCAGATCCCGGCGGCACCCCGTACCCCGCCGTGCGACCCGGGCGATCGCGTCATCGGACTAGTAACAGAGTGACTAGTTCCGCATCTGCGCACGGATGCCCCGACCGCGACCGCGCCTGCGGATCATGCCTCTGAGCTGGGAAAATCCGTCCTGGCCGGGCACGCGGGACGCGGTTAGCCTCGCGAGCATGACCACCGAGCTCGGCCTGCCGACCCTGCGCGGCGCGCCCTCGCGGGCCCCGGGCCGGCCCGACGACACACGCCTCGTCGACGGGTTCGGCCGCGTGGCGACGGACCTGCGGATCTCGCTGACCGACCGCTGCAACCTGCGCTGCACCTACTGCATGCCCGCCGAGGGCCTGGACTGGATGCCACGCGACGAGCAGCTCACCGACGCCGAGCTGAACCGGCTCATCGCGCTCGCGGTGCGCGAGTTCGGCATCTCCGAGCTGCGGTTCACCGGCGGCGAGCCGCTGCTGCGCAAGGGCCTGGAGAACGTGCTGTCCGCGGCCGCGGCCCTGGAACCGCGCCCGGACATCTCGCTCACCACGAACGGCATCGGGCTGGCGCGGCGCGCCGACGCGCTCGCGGCGGCCGGGGTGAACCGGCTCAACGTGTCGATGGACACCCTGCGCGCGGAGCGGTTCGCCGAGATCACCCGACGGGACCGGCTGCAGGACGTCCTCGACGGGCTCGCCGCCGCGCACGCCGCGGGCCTGCGCCCGGTGAAGATCAACACGGTCCTCCTGCGCGGCGTGAACGACGACGAGGCCCCGGACCTGCTCGAGTTCGCCCTGGAGCACGGCTACCAGCTGCGGTTCATCGAGCAGATGCCGCTGGACGCCCAGCACGGGTGGCGCCGCAGCGAGATGATCACCGCCGGGGAGATCCTGGAGCGGCTCGAGGAGCGGTTCGTGCTCACGGAGTCCGACGAGGACCGGGGCGGCGCGCCGGCGGAGAAGTTCCTGGTCGAGAGAAGGCTTGACGGAACGAACATCGGCACAGCCGGGCCGGAGGTCGTGGGCGTGATCGCCTCGGTGACCCGCCCGTTCTGCGGCTCCTGCGACCGCACCCGCCTCACCGCCGACGGCCAGGTCCGCACCTGCCTGTTCGCCACCGGCGAGACCGACCTGCGGGCGATGCTGCGCGGCGGCGCCACCGACGCGGAGATCGCCGACACCTGGCGCGCCGCCATGTGGGGCAAGAAGGCAGGCCACGGCATCGACGACCCCGGATTCCTGCAGCCCGCGCGCCCCATGAGCGCAATCGGAGGATGAACCCCGTGCCGACCACCGTCACCACCCGCACGCTGACCGTGCGCTACTTCGCCGCCGCCAAGGCCGCCGCCGGCACCCCCGAGGAGACCGTCGAGCTCCCGGACGGCGCGTCCGTCGCCGACGCGGTCGCCGCGGTCCGCGACGCGCACGGCACCGAGCTGGGCCGCGTGCTGGAGCGCTGCAGCTTCCTGCTCGACGAGGTGGCGGTGCGGGACCGCGCCGCCGCGCTCGGCGGGGCCCGCACCCTCGACGTGCTGCCCCCCTTCGCCGGCGGCTGACGTCCCGCTCAGCCCGCGATGTCGAGCATCGTCAGGGTCCCGTCCTTGAGGTTGGTGACGTAGGCCTGCTCGCCGTTCGGCAGCACCGCGACGCTGGTCGGGCCGTTGCCCACGGGCAGCGTCGCCGTGACGGCGAAGGTGTCGGCGCTGATCACCGAGACGGTGTTGTCGGTGACGTTCGCGGTGTAGACGAACCGGCCGTCCGGCGACCAGGCGATGGCCTGCGGGTTCCGCCCGACCGGCACCGTGGCGACGACCTCGTTCGTGCCGGTGTCGCTGAACGACACCGACGCGGCGTCGTAGTTGACGTTGGCGACCAGCGGGCGGGACGGGTTGACCGCGACGCTGTGCGGGCTCTTCTGGACCGGGATCTGCGCGACGACCTGGTCGTTCGCCGTGTCCAGCACGGTGATCAGGTTCGACTCGTGGTTCGCGGTGTAGAATCGGGAGCCGTCCGGGGACATCGCGACCCAGTGCGGGTTGGGCGCCACCCGGATCTCGCTGGTCACCTGGTTCGTCGACGTGTCGATCACCGAGACGGTGCCGGAGTCGTGGTTGGGCACGTAGACCTTGGACCCGTCGGGGGTGACGGCGAGCGCGAACGGCCGGGTCTGCACCGGCACCGTCGCGACCACCGAGTTCGTGGTGGTGTCGAGGACCGCGACCGCGGCGATCGTCCGCGCCTCGTTGAAGACGCTGACGTAGACGTGCCTGCCGTCCGGGGCGAACGCCACGTACTGGGGCGGGCCGGCCGGGACCGCGATCGTGGCGGTGATCTTGTTGACCGAGGTGTCGATCACGGTGACGACGCCCGCCGCCCGGTTGGCCACGTACACGAGCCGGCCGTTCGGGGACACAGCGGCGAAGCCCGACGTCGGCCCGGCCGGGATGACCTCCCCGAGGGTCGGGATCGGGACCGCGACGGCGATCTCCTGCTCCGTCGGGGGCGCCTCGGGGGACCCGCCCGACTCCTCCGAGCTGCCCGAGCCGCCCGGCTGTTCGGGCTGGCCGGTCTGGGCACTGCTGTCTCCGAGGAGCAGGCCGTAGCCGCCGGTGCCGAGGTAGACCGCGCCCGCCGCGAGGGCGAGCACCGCGACGACCGCGACGGCCAGCAGCCGGCTCCGGCTGCGACGGCCGCCGTCCGGTGACGGCGGCGGGGTGCCGGCGCCGATGCCACCCGGCGGAGGAGCGTTCCCGGCCCCGCCGGGTCCCCCGGTTCCTCCGGGTGCGGCCGGAGGCTCCGCGGTCCCCGTACCGCCCCGGCCCGCGTTCGCGGGACCGGCCGCCCACGACGGACGGCCGGGCGCCCCGGACCCCGGCGCCGCCGGCCCGGACGTCCCGGATCCGGCGGCCCCGGGCGCGGCCCAGGCCGGCATGCCCGGCCCGGGACCGCCGGACGACCCGGCCCCCCGGGACGACGTGGCGGAGCCCGGCGGTGCGTCGGTGCCGGGCGGTGCGGCGCTCGCCGCCGGTCCGTGCGCGGCGAGCGCGCGGGTGGCCTCCGGGTCGGCGCCCCCGCCGTCCGGCACGGCGGACCCGGCGCCCACCGCGGCGGGCGGGCGTGGGGGCCCGGCCGAGGCGGGCGGGCGGGGCAGCCCACCGGCACCGGCCGCTCCACCGGGGCGCGGCAGCGCACCGGCCGCGGCCGCGGGCTCGGCCGTCCCCGGCGGCCGGGGCAGGACACCCGCGGCGGGAGCCTTCCCGGGCGGCCGGGGCAGACCGCCCGCGGCGGGAGCCGGCTCGGCGGGCCGCGGCAGGCCCGTCCCGGCGGCGTGGCCGTTCGTGGCCGGTGCCCCGGCCGCTGCCGGGGCCGTGCCCGCCTCGCCGCGGGCCAGCTCGGCGGCGCCGAGTGCGACCGCGTACTTGGGGTGGGTGTCGACCACGATCGGACGCCCCAGCTCTTCGGAGAGCATCCGGGCGACCAGCGGGATCCGCGAGGAGCCGCCGACCAGCAGCACCGCGCTGAGGTCGTCCGGCGTGACCCGGGCCGACTGCAGGGTGCGGGTGAGCGCCCCGATCGTCGACTCGATCTGGGCGCGGATCATGTTCTCGAACTCGGTCAGGGTGAGCCGGACGTCGAAGTGCCGCTGTGGCAGGAACACCGGGATCGTCGTCTCGGTGTCGATCGAGAGGGCCTCCTTGGCCAGCACGCAGTCCTGGCGGAGCCGGGCCATCGCCACCGAGGTCTGCAGGTCGCCCAGATCGAGCTCGGTCAGGGCACCACCGGCCTGGTAGTTGACGTAGGACAGGATCGCCTCGTCGAAGTCCACGCCGCCGAGCCGCTCGATGCCCTCCGGGGTGCCGAGGATCTCGATGCCGTCGGCCTGCTTGCGCAGCACGGTCGCGTCGAACGTCCCGCCGCCGAGGTCGTACACGGCGACCGTGTCGCCCTCGCCGAGCCGGCGCGACGCCGCGTAGTGCGCGGCCGCCGCCTCGGGTTCGGTGACCGCGCGCTGCACCGCGATGCGCCCGTCGGTGAGCCCGGCGGCCTCCGGCACCTCGTCGAACAGCTCGCGCCGGTACGGGCCCCAGTTCGCGGGATGGGTGAGCACGAGGCGCTCCGGGGGCTCCCCCTCGGTGTCGGTCACCCGGGCGACGACGTCGCGCAGCACGGCCCCGAGCAGCATCGAGACCGGGTACGCCGACCCGCTGAGGATCACCGGCGTGGGGTCGCCGAGACGCCGCTTGAACTCCCGGCACACCCGGTCGGGATTGCTCACGGCCCGCCGGACCGCGGCGTCGCCGGTGACCAGCTCGCCGTCCTCGCGGGCGTACACGGCCGCCGGGGACACGACGCTCCGGTCCCCGAGGGTGAACATCTCGACCTGCGAGGCGTGCGCGACCGCGGCGGCGACGAAGGTCGTGCCCAGATCGACGCCCAGGCTGTAGGCCACCGACCCACCTCCACATCTCGGTGATGTCGTGACCCTCGCCACAGTAGCCGCGGTGTTACACGCTCATGCCACGACTTTTTCCTGCGCACAAGGGGGCTGTCCCTACGTCCGGGTGGGGCCCGCACGCTTCCTCCACCCGCGCGAGGGCGGCACGATCGACCGATGACGGTCGATCCGGTGTGGCGGGGCGCGGACGCGGTCCCCCCGTCACCGGACGGCCGCGCCGCCGGCTGGCCGCAGTGGTCGCACCGGCGGGCGCTGGAGCGCAGGTTGCACGACGGTGCCGCGCTGCGCATCTCGGCCCTCGCGCTGCGGCTCGGCCTCGTCCGGTGCCGGCTCCCCGACGACGACGCCGAGCTGCACGAGGCCGTCGACGACGTCCAGGACGAGCTGCACGCCGTGCTCCAGGAGCTGCGCGGGATCGCCGCCGAGCTCTACCCGCCCCTGCTCGACGAGGCCGGGCTGGGGCCGGCGCTGCGCGAGGAGACCGGCCGCCGCGGCGTCCCCGCCACGATCGACGTCCCGGACGAGCGGTTCGGTCCGGCGGCCGAGGGCGCCGCCTACTTCGCCGTGGTCGCCGGGCTGGGCCGCCCGGCCGGGCGGATCACGCTGACCGCCCGCCGGGACCGCGGCGACCTGCTGCTCCGGATGGACGGCGCCGACGTGGCGCACGCGAGCCACTTCCGGGACGGCGCCGGGCCGCTCGGCGGGTCGGTCGTGGTCACCGCGGGCAGCACACCGGACACGACGACGATCACTGCGAGGTTCCCGTGCGGGTAGCCCTGGCCGAGGACGGCGCGCTGTTCCGGGAAGGCCTGCTGATGCTGTTGCGGGCGGCCGGGCACGAGGTCGTCGGCTGCGCGGCCGGCGGGGACGAGCTGGTCGCGATCCTGACCCGGGAACGCGCCGACGTCGCGATCCTCGACATCCGGATGCCGCCGGAGCCGGACGGCGGGCTGGTCACCGCCGAACGGCTGCGCGCGCTCCACCCGCAGATGGGCCTGCTGTTCCTGTCGCACTACGCCGAGTCGCACTACCTGATGCGGATCCTCGCCATCGGCACCGACGCGATCGGCTACCGGCTCAAGGAGAAGGTGGGCAGCGTCGAGGTCCTCACCGACACCCTCGACCGGATCCGGGACGGCGAGATCGTGATCGAGCCGGTGCTGGCCAAGCGGCTGGTCGAGCGGCCGCGCGGGGACCGGCGGGACGCGCTGCGCGGGCTCACCGAGCGGGAGCTCGACGTGCTGCGGCTGATGGCGGAGGGCCGGTCGAACACCGGGATCGCCGCCCAGCTCTACGTGACGCCCAAGGCCGTCGAGAAGCACATCGCGAACATCTTCGGCAAGCTCGGGCTGACCGCCGAGGCCGGTGAGCAGCACCGGCGGGTGCTGGCGGTGCTGACCTACCTCCGCTCGCAGGACGGCGGCTGACCCGGGCCGGGCGGTGGCGCTAGCGTTGCGCTGCTCGGATCCGGGAGCGGGTGGTGGAGATGGGTCGGGCACTGGCTGCGCGGATCGTCCGCCCGCTGGCCGTCGCGGCCGGCGTGCTCGCCGTGTTCGTGCTGCTCGTCGGGGTCGCCGGCGGGTGGGCGGGCCCGGTCGCGGTCCTGCTGCCGTTCGCGGCCGCCGCCGTGGGCGCGCTGGGCACGGTCGCCGCCCTGCCCCGGCTCGACCGGTGGGCCCGGCGGCTGGACCCGCACCGCGCCGGCACGCCGTACTCGGTGCTCGCCCGGGCCGGCGCCCGGATCCGGGCCGGGAGCCTGCCGGCCGCCCTGCCGGGGCTGGCCGAGGTCGTCGCCGAGGGCACCGGGGCGGCGCGGGCCGTGGTGTGGTTGGCCGTCGAGGACCGGCTGGTCGCGGCCGCCGTCCACCCGCCCGGTGACACCGGCGGCACCGACGGCGCCGGGGAGCTCTCCGTGCCGGGCCTGGCGGTGCTGCTCGCCCGGCCGGACACCGACCACGTCGTGCCGGTGCTCGACGGGGACCAGCTGCGGGCCGCGCTCGCGATCGGCATGGGCGGCGCCGCGGTGACCGCGGACGACCGCAGGCTCCTGCAGGACCTCGCGAACGGGGCCGGCGCGTTGCTGCGCGAGGTGCAGCACGGGATCGAGCTGGAGCGGCGCGTCCGCCGGGCCGACGAGCTGGCCGACGAGCTGCAGCGGTCCCGCGAGCGGCTCGGCCGGGCCCGCGACGTCGAGCGTCGCCGGCTGGTCGGGGAGCTCTCGCACGCCACCGCGGGCCGCCTGGTCGCCCTGCGGGACGGGCTGCGGGGTGCCCGCGACGAGCTGGCCGCCGGGGCGCCGCCCGGCGAGGTCCGGGCCGGCCTGGCCCGGACCCGGGCCGGCCTGGAGGAGCTGCTGGAGCGGTTCCGTGCGATCGCCCGCGGGGTCTACCCGTCGGTGCTGCGCGACCAGGGTCCGGCTGCCGCGCTGGAGGAGCTGATCGCCGACCTCCCCCGGCCGGTGCGGCTGGAGCCGGCCGTGGACCGGCGCCTCGACTGGGAGATCGAGTCGGGGGTCTACTACCTGGCCGCGTCGGCGCTGCAGCACCTCGCGGCCCGGGCCGAGGGCCCGGAGCTGCTGGTGCGGCTGGCGCACGGTGCGGGCCGGCTGTCGGTCCGGGTCGAGGACCCCGATCCCGGCGCCGACGCCGGGGCGCTGCGGGAAGCGCTCGCGATCGACGCCGAACGGCTGGACGCCCTCGGCGGCATCGTCGAGCTCACCGGCACCGGCACCGGCCCGGTCGCGGTGGACGGCTGGCTCCCGGAACGGCTCGAGCCGCTGGTCGAGCCGGTGACGGCCGGGAGGGTGGGACCGTGACCGGGGCGCAGGCCGTGCCGCCACCCGGGCCGCCGCCCGAGCCGATGCTGCAGGCGGTGCTCGACCACGCCTGCAGCGGGCTGGGCCTGGTGCTCGCCGTCGTGCTGTGGCAGGCCGGTGGCCGCTCGCTGCGGCTGCTGGCGGTCGCGTCGGCGGCCGCGGCCGGCGCGTTCCACCTGCAGGCCGGGGCGGCGGCCGCGGCCCTGGACGCGGCGACCGGCTTCGGAGCCGGGACGGTGCTGCGGCTCGGGCTGGTCGCCGTGGCGTGCGCGACCGCCGCCGGCGGGCTGGTGCTGTTCCCGGCCCCCGGACCGGGCCGGTGGGGCGGGGCCGGCCGGGTGGCCGCGGCGGCGGGGGCCGCGGCCGTCGTGGCCGGGGTGGCCGCCACCGCCGTGGCCGGGACGGCGGCCGGCGCCGTCCTGTCCGCCGGGTTCCTGCTGCCGGGGGCCGGGCTGGTCGCGCTGTGGTCGCGGCTGCGGGGCGGCGTCACCGGCGGGCCGCGGGCGCGGATCCGGCTGCTGCTCTGCGCGCTGGCGGCGACCGTGGTGATCGCGACCGTGCTGGCGCTGATCACGGTCCTGCTCGTCGCCCTCGGCATTCCCGGCCTGACGCTCGGCGACCCGGCCGGGCCCCCGATCGCGCTGCCGTTCTGGTTCGCCCGGGCGGCCTGGATCGCCGTCGCCGCGGCGGCGCTGGTCACCGCCGGCACCGGGCCCCGGGCGCAGGCGGCCGAGCGGCTGTTCGGCCGCGGGCTGGCGGTGACGCTGGTGGCGGCCCTCGCCGGTGGCGCCGTCTGCGCCCTGCACGCGCTGCTGACCGCCGCCGGGATGGGGCCGGTGGCGGCGTCCGCCGTGGCCGGGCTCCCGGTGGCCGCCGGGTTCCTCCCGCTGTACCTGCGGGTGGAGCGGGGGGTGGACCGCCTGCTGTACGGCGCGCGGCCGTCCCCGTACAGCGTGCTGGCGGGGGTCACCGCGCTGTCCCGGGCTTCGACGGCGGAGGGGCCCGACCTCGCCCGGGTGGCCGAGGGGGTCGGCCGGGCGCTGGGCGCGAGCGTCTGCCGGCTGACCGTGTACCGGCCCGGGTTGCGGGACCGCACGTACGCCTGGCCGGCGGAGCGGGCCGCACCGGTGGACGGCGCCGCGCTGGTGCGGGTCGCGGTCCGGCAGGGCGACGAGGAGCTCGGCGAGCTCGCCGTCGACCGCGAGGCCGCGGAGGGGCTGCTGGGCGAGTGGCGCACCCTGCTGCCGGACATCGCCGCCGGGCTCGGCGTGGTGCTGCACGCGAACCGCTCGGCCATCGAGCTGGAACGCCAGCTGCGGGCGGCGCTGGCCCACGGGGAGCGGATCGCGGCGGCCCGGCGGGACGCCGTCGCCCGGATGGACGCCGAGCGGCGCCGGATCGAGCGGGACCTGCACGACGGCGCCCAGCACCACCTCGTCACCCTCGGGCTCAGCCTCGGCCTGGTGGAGCACCTGGTCTCCGCCGGGGAACGGGAGCAGGCCCGGGCCCGCCTCGACGGGCTGCTCGAGCAGGTCGACGTGACCGAGTCGGTGCTGGGCGACACGGTCGGCGGGGTCTCGTCGGCGGTGCTGGCCGGGCAGGGCCTCGTCGCGGTGCTGCGCGACACCCTGTCCGGGTCCGACCCGCCGGTGACGATCGAGCACGACGGTGTCCCGGCCGACCGGCGCTACCCGGACGAGATCGCGGACACCGCGTACTTCTGCTGCCTGGAGGCCGTCAACAACGCCCGCAAGCACGCCGGCGGCGCGCCGGTGACGGTCCGCATCAGCGAGCAGGACGGGACGCTGCGGATGGCGGTCCGCGACGAGGGCCCCGGCTTCGACCCCGACCCGGGCCCGGGCACGCCCGCGACCCGGGGGCGCGGGCTGCGGAACCTCACCGTGCGGTTGGTGGCCGTCGGCGGGACGGTCGCGGTCCGCTCCGCGCCCGGAGCCGGGACAACCGTGCTGTGGTCGCTCCCGCTGCCCGCCGGCTGGGAGCCGGCCGAGCCCGCCCCGCCCGCGCCGGAGGCGGAGCCGGGACCGGCCGGGGTCCGCGGCCAGGTCCGCCGGCTGCTCCGGGACGGCGCCGAGGCCTACGCCGGCACCGCGCACGCGGCCGCGCTCGCCGCCGCCGCCGCGTGGCTCGACCGGATCCCGCCCGGCGCCGAGAGCGACGGGCTGCGCGCGGCCCGGTCGGCGCTGGGGACCCTCGACGAGGTCCTGCGGGTGGCCCGGCCGGTGCCGCGGGCGGCCGAGCGGCTCCGCTACCGCGCCGAGCGCCTGCGGGCCGAGGCGCACGAGCTCGTCGAGTTCGAGCTCGCCGAGTCACTGGGACGTTCGGGGGCGGCGGGGGCGGCACTGCCGGGTGACCTGCGGGAGGCCGCCGAGCGGCTGCTCGGCCGGCACGGGTCCGGGCCGCGGGCCCGGCTCGGGCTGCCCGAGGACGCCGGTCCCGAGGACGTGTGCCGGGCCGCCGAGCACGAGCTGGCGCGGTGGCGGCACCTGGCCGCGCACCCGGCGGCGACCCGCGCCGTGCGCGACGCGGCGCCGGTGCTGGTCCGGACCTGCGAGCGGCTGCTCGCCGGCCGGACCGGACGCACCGGCGCCGGGACGGATCACGCTGCGGCCAGGACCGGCTCGCCGGCGAGGACGTCGTCGCCGTAGAGGTCCTCGACCCAGTGCTGCTGGTAGATGGTGTCCATGTAGCGCTCGCCGAAGTCGGGGGCCAGCGCGACGCAGGTCATGCCGGGCGTGCCGTGCTCGGCCAGCCAGGCGGTCGCGCCGCTGACGACGGTGCCGGTGGAGCCGCCGAACAGGAAGCCGGTGCGGGCCAGCTGGTGGCAGGTCCGGACGGTGTCGGCCTCCTCGACCAGGACGACGTCGTCGACGTAGGACTCGTCGAGCTGCGGCGGGCGCTCGCCGCTGCCCAGGCCGGGGATCATCCGGCGGGACGCGGGACCGCCGAAGGTCACCGAGCCGACGCTGTCGACGGCCACGATGCGGACGTCCGGGTTCGTCTCCCGGAAGTACCGGGCGATGCCCATCAGCGTGCCGCAGGTGCCGGCGCCCACGAAGATCACGTCGACCTGCGGGAACTCGCGGGCGATCGCCGGCCCGGTGGTGGCGTAGTGCGCCTTCCAGGCGTTCGGGTTCTCGTACTGGTTCAGCCAGACGAAGCGCTCGTCGGAGGCGCACAGCTCGCGGACGTGGTTCTTGCGGGCGCCGAGCAGGCCGCCCTCGGGGTCCGGCTCGGTGATCACGTGCACCTCGGCGCCGAAGGACTCCATCAGCCGGCGGGTCGCCAGGTTGCAGCGGGAGTCGGTGACGCACACGAACCGGTAGCCGCGGTTGGCGGCGATCATGCTGAGCGCGACGCCGAGGTTGCCGGACGACGACTCGACCAGGAACGAACCCGGCCGCAGGATCCCGTCCCGCTCGGCGGCCTCGACCATCGCCGTGGCGGCCTTCAGCTTGACCGAGCCTGCGAAGTTGAAGCCCTCGCACTTGAGGTACAGCTCGTGGCCGACGGTCGCGCGGAGGTCGACGTACAGGTCGTCCTGGTTGAACTGCTGGGGACCGGTGATGATCGACATTGGGACCGCCTCTTTCGCTCGGTGCGACTGAGGACAACGGTCGTCCCCGGCGGCCTCCGGCTCGATCGTGTGCACACCCGGTTCCGCGGTGGCCGCCCCCGTTCCGGAGTAGGGACAGCCCCCGGGTGCCGGCACCGGCCCGCGGGGGGCCCGCACGGCTTCCCGGCCGGCCGTCCGCAGCGGATGCTCGTCCCATGCCCGCACCGACCGTCCCCGGCCTGCCCGTCGTCAGAACTGGCTATTCCACCCCCGCCGGGGCCGCGCGGGCGTTGACCACCCCGCCGGCCGGTGCCAGCCTTCCCACCTGCGCCGACGGCGGGGAGGGGCCGGTCGGCGCCCGTCCGTGCTCCGGAGGAGGCCAGGTGCCGCTGCGTTCCGGATCCTCGACGCCGGACACCGCGGTGCCCGTCTCCGACCTGGTGCTGGTCGACCGGGACCAGCCCCAGGGCCGCCGGGTCCGCCGCGACGAGCGGCTGGACCACCTGTTCGAGCAGCGGTGCGACTGGATCCGCCGCTACGGCCGCACCGACCGGCTGGCCGTCGACTCCCCCGAGCTCTCCCTCACCTACGACGAGCTCGACACCCGCGCCAACCGCCTGGCCCGGTACCTGCGGCTGCGCGGGGTGCGCCCCGGGGACCGGGTGGCGCTGCTCATCGACGTCCCGGCGCACGCGTACGTCGCGATGCTGGCCGTCCTCAAGATCGGTGCCACCTACGTCGCGCTGGACGTCACCTCCCCCACCGGGCGGCTGGTGTACATCGTGGAGGACGCCAGGGCGCGCACCGTGCTGTCCCTGTCGCACCTGGCCCGCCGGGTGGAGCAGATCGACCTGCTCACCGCGACCGGCGCCGAGCTGGTGCACCTCGACGCGGTCGCGCCGCTGGTCGACGAGCTGGACGGGCGCCGGTTGATCGACGCCGAGCGGGGTGCCGGGGACAACCCGCTGGCCTACATCAGCTACGCGTCGGTGTCCGGGCGCCCCGAGGGCGTCGCGATCGACCACCCGAGCATCTGCAACTTCGTCAAGGTCGCCGCCGAGACCTACCGGATCCGGCCCGAGGACCGCGTCTACCAGGGCATGGCGCTGGCGTTCGACTTCGCGGTCGAGGAGATCTGGGTCCCGTGGGTCAGCGGGGCCACGCTCGTGCCGCGGCCCCCCGGCCCCGGCCTGCTGGGCCCGGCGCTGGCCGAGTTCGTGAACGCGCACCGGGTCACGGCGCTCTGCACGGTGCCCGAGGTGCTCGACACCCTCGACCCGGCCGGCCTGCCCGGGCTGCGGTTCCTGCTGGTCTGCGGCAAGGACGGCCGGCCGGACCAGCTGCGGCGCTGGTGCCGGCCGGGGCGGCGGTTCCTCAACGTGTACGGCCCCACCGAGGCCACCGTGACCGCCACCTGGTCGGAGGTGCGGCAGGTCGGGCCGGTCACGATCGGGATCCCGCTGCCGACGTACAGCACCGTGGTCCTCGACGTGTCCGACCCGTACCGCGCGCTGCCGCACGGCCGGGCCGGGGAGATCGGGATCGCCGGGATCGGGCTGGCCTGCGGCTACCTCAACCACGACGACCTCACCGAGCAGGTGTTCATCCGGGACTTCCTGGGGATCCCCGGCAACCCGTCGGGGCGGATCTACCGCACCGGTGACCTGGGGCGGGTGAACGCGAACGGCGAGCTCGAGTACCTGGGCCGGGTCGACGGGCGGGACCGCGAGCACGACCGGTACGGGCCGGGCACCGCGCTCGCCCCGCCGCCGGCCGCCGCGGTCACCACCCGGCTCCCCGCCGTCGTCCCGGCGCCCACGGCCGTCCCGGGCGGAACCGGAGGCACCGTCCCGGGCGGCACGGGGGCCACGGCCCCGGGTCGCACCGTCCCGGCCGGCGCAGCGCCCGCCGCGGCGGCCCCGAGCGGCCCGGCGGCGGCCCTGGCCGCGGTGCTGTCCGACGTCCTCGGCACGCCCGCCGGTCCGGACCAGCACTTCTTCGACGACCTCGGCGCCGACTCGATGACGATGGCCCGGTTCTGCGCGAAGCTGCGCGGGCGTGCGGACCTGCCGCCGGTGTCGATGAAGGACGTCTACCGCCACCCGACGGTGCGGGAGCTGGCCGGCGCGCTCGCCGATGACGGGTCCAGCCCGGCACAGCGGAGCCTGCTCGAGGCGCTGTCCGCGGTGCTCGGCGTCGAGGCCGGCCCGGACCAGCACTTCTTCGACGACCTCGGCGCCGACTCGATGACGATGGCCCGGTTCTGCGCGGCGCTGCGCAAGCGCCCGGACCTCCCGCCGGTGTCGATCAAGGACGTCTACCGGTACGGCACGATCCGGGAGCTGGCGACCGCGCTCGGCGTGGCCGGCTCCGGGACGCCGTCCGGCGCGGCCGGTACCGCCGGCCCCGGCGCGGTGGCCGAGGCCGCCCCCGTCCCGATGCCGGAGCCGGTCGGCACCCCGCGGCACGCGCTGTGCGGCGCCCTGCAGGCGCTCGCGTTCCTGCTCTACTCCGCGCTCCCGATGCTCGTGATGTACCGCGGGCTGGAGTGGGTGCTGGCCGGCAGCGGGTTGCTCGAGCTGTACCTGCGGTCGGTCGGGTTCTCCGGCGCGACGCTGCTGGTCCTGTGCGTGCTGCCGATCATCGCGAAGTGGGTGCTCGTCGGCCGCTGGCGGCCGGC
The DNA here is from genome assembly GCF_014267175.1 of Pseudonocardia sp. C8. NCBI lineage: Bacteria > Bacillati > Actinomycetota > Actinomycetes > Pseudonocardiales > Pseudonocardiaceae > Pseudonocardia > Pseudonocardia sp. C8. Next base: position 6,060,630 of record NZ_JACMTR010000002.1, on the reverse strand, counting down.
CCAGATCCGGGTCTGGAGCATGGCCTACCTGCGGTTCTGGATCGTCCGCACGCTCGTCCGGTCCAACCCGCTGGCGCTGTTCGCCGGAACCCCGCTCTACCTGCTCTACCTGCGGGCACTGGGCGCGCGGGTCGGCCGGGACGTCACCGTGCTGTCGAAGCACGTGCCGGTGTGCACCGACCTCATCGCGATCGGCGACGGCACGGTGATCCGGAAGGACTCGTTCCTGTCCGGTTACCGCGCCTACGACGGCGTCATCCAGATCGGGCCGGTCACCCTGGGCAGCCAGGTGCTCGTCGGGGAGAAGACCGTGCTGGACATCGGCACGTCGATCGGCGACGGCGCCCAGCTCGGGCACACGTCGTCGTTGCACGCCGGGCAGGCGGTGCCGCCCGGGGCGCACTGGCACGGCTCGCCGGCCCAGCCGACCGGCACCGACTACCGCACCGTGCCGGAGCTCCCGGTCGCGCGGCTGCGCCGGGTCGTGTTCCCGGTCGTGCTGCTGCTGTTCCCGATCGCGGTGACGACGCCGCTGGTCCTGGTCGGGGCGATGCTGCTGCTGAACGCCGTCCCGCAGTTCGGCGCGCTGATCGACACCAGCACATCGGCGTTCACGAGCCTCGGGTTCTACGCCGAGGCGCTCGTCGGGTCGGCGCTGCTGTTCGCCGGTGGGTCGCTGGCCGGCCTGCTCGCCGTCGGAACCCTGCCCCGGCTGCTGCAGCCGCTGGTCCGGGCGGACCGGGTGTACCGGCTCTACGGGCTGCACCACTGGGCGCACCGGGTGATCGCCGGGTCGACCAACCGGAAGTTCTTCACCGAGCTGTTCGGGGACTCGTCCTACATCGTCGGCTACCTGCGCTGGATCGGGTACCGGCTCACCCCGGTGGTGCAGACCGGGTCGAACTTCGGGATGGCCGTCCAGCACGAGTCGCCGTACCTGAGCTCGGCCGGCCGGGGCACGGTCGTCGCCGACGGGCTGTCGCTGCTCAACGCCGACTACTCGGCGTCGGCGTTCCGGGTGTCGCAGGTGTCGATCGGCGCGGACAACTTCCTCGGCAACAACATCGCCTACCCGGCGCAGGGCCGCACCGGGGACAACTGCCTGCTCGCGACGAAGGTGATGGTCCCGATCGACGGGCCGGTCCGGTCCGGCGTCGGCCTGCTCGGCTCGCCCAGCTTCGAGATCCCCCGCTCGGTGGAGCGCGACACCGGCCTGGAGCTGCCGCCCGCCGAGCTGCGCCGCCGGCTGGCCTCGAAGAACGTGCACAATGCCGGCAGCATCGTGCTCCGGCTGCTGGTGCGCTGGCTGCACCTGGCCGGTGTGCTGATGCTGACCACCGGGGCGTTCGACCTGTCCCGGACCTACGGGGTGTGGGCGTTCCTGCCGGTGCCGGCCGCGATCCTGCTCTTCACGGTCGTCTTCTTCGTGCTCGTCGAGCGGGCCACCGAGCACCTGCAGACCCTCGCCCCGAACGGGTGCTCGATCTACGACCGCACGTTCTGGCGGCACGAGCGGGCCTGGAAGGTCCCCTCCGAGTCGTACTTCCCGGCCTTCGACGGCACCCCGTTCAAGTGCGTGCTGTGGCGGCTGCTGGGGGTGCGGATCGGCCGCCGGGTGTTCGACGACGGCTGCTTCCTCACCGAACGTTCCTTCACCGCCATCGGCGACGGCTGCACGCTCAACGCCGGGAGCATCGTCCAGTGCCACTCGCAGGAGGACGGCGCGTTCAAGTCCGACCGGACCGTGCTCGGCCCGGGCGTGACCCTCGGGGTGGCCGCGTTCGTGCATTACGGCGTGCACGTCGGTGACGGATCGGTGCTCGCCGCCGACTCCTTCCTCATGAAGGGCGAAGAGGTGCCGGCCTGGGCGCACTGGGGCGGCAACCCGGCGGGCGAGATCCGGTCGGACCGGTACGCGCCCACCGCCGTCACCGCGGCACCGCCACCGCCCGCACCGTCCCCGTTCGAGCGGGCCGCCTGATGGCCGCCCCGACCCACCCGTCCGGAGAGGACCACCCGATGACCGACCGGCCCGCACTCCCGACCCCGCCCGCATCGTCCGCCTCGCCCGGCCCGTCCCTGCCGGCCCCGCCCGCGACCGGCCCGGCACTCCCCACGCCACCCGCCTCGCCGGGCCCGGCGCTCCCGGCCCCGCCCGCCTCCCCGGGGCCCGCACTCCCGACGCCCCCCGCACCGTCCGGCCCCGCGATGCCGGCCGCACCGGGCCCGGCACTTTCCGCACCGCCCGCACCGGCGGGCACGCCGCCGCGCCCGGACCGGCCCGCTGGAACCCCGCCGCCGGCCCCACCGCACCCGGACCCCTCCGCGGCACCCGCACCGCCGAGCCCGGCTCCTGCGGCCCGGCCCGGCGCCGCGACCCGGATCCCCCGCTGGAGCACCGACCCGGCCCCCGGTACCGCGGTGCACGACGTCCCGCTGCCCGCCGGGTTCCCGGCCGGCCTGCCCGGCGGCGTCCCCGCCGAGGCGGCGCTGCTGGCTGCGCACGCCCGGGTGCTCGCGGCGCTGTCCGGGGAGCCGGAGGTCGTCACCGGGTACCGGCCCGCGCCGGGCGCGGAGCCGGTGCCCCGGCGGATCGACACCGGTGCCCCGTCCTGGCGGGCCGTCCTCGAGGCCGCGGCCCGGCCGTCGACGGTCCCGGACGACACCCCGTTCGAGACCCTGCTCGACCCGGCCGGGGACGGCGGCGAGCCCACCGGCGACCTCGTGCTGACCGTGGGCGCCGTCCGGGACGCCGGCCCGCCGGTGCTGCGGCTGCGGTACCGCACCGACGTGATCGACGCGGAGTGCGCGGCCCGGATCGGGGGCTACCACCTGGCGGCGCTCGACGCCGTGTCCGCCGAGCCGGACGCGGCACCCGGGCGGCGGCACCTGCTGTCCGCCGAGGAGCTGCACCACCAGCTGGAGGACCTCGACGGCCCCGACCGGGAGCTGCCCGACCTCCGGTTCCACGAGCTGTTCGAGCAGCGGGTGGCCGCGCACCCGGAGGCGGTCGCCGCCGAGCTCGGCGACACCCGGTGGACCTACCGCGAGCTCAACGCCCGGGCGAACCGGCTGGGCCGCGCGCTGCTGGACCGCGGGCTGGCCCCGGAGGACCCGGTCGCGGTGGTGACCGAGCGGAACCTGGACTGGATGGCGTCGGTGCTGGCCGTGTTCAAGGCCGGCGGCGCCTACCTGCCGATCGAGCCGCACTTCCCGCCCGAGCGGATCGCGACCACGCTGTCCCGCGCCGGGTGCCGGCTCGTCCTGACCGAACCGGCCAGCACCGCGAACCTGGACCGCGCGCTCGAGTCGCTCGGCGACGGCGCCCCCGGGACCTTGCTGGTCGACGCCCCGGAGCTCGACGCGCTGCCCGCCGACGACCTCGGCGTCGAGATCGGCCCGGACCGGCTCGCCTACCTGTACTTCACCTCCGGCTCGACCGGGGTGCCCAAGGGCGCGATGTGCGAGCACGCGGGCATGCTCAACCACCTTTTCGCCAAGATCGAGGACCTGGGGATCGGCGAGGGTCAGGCGGTCGCGCAGACCGCGCCGCAGTGCTTCGACATCTCGCTGTGGCAGCTGGTCGCCGCCCTGCTGGTCGGCGGGCGCACGGTGCTGATCGAGCAGGACCTCATCCTCGACGTCGCCCGCTACCTCGACCGGCTCGCCGACGCCCGGGTGAACGTCGTCCAGGTGGTGCCGTCGTACCTGGAGGTCGTGCTGTCCTCCCTGGACGCGCACCCGCGGGAGCTGCCGGACCTGCACACGGTGTCGACCACCGGGGAGGCGCTGAAGGCCGAGCTGGCGGCGCGCTGGTTCGCCGCCCGGCCCGGGGTCCGGCTCGCCAACGCCTACGGCCTGACCGAGACCTCGGACGACTTCACGCACGCCGTGCTGGACCGGCTGCCCGCGCACGGCCGGGTCCCGCTGGGCCGCCCGGTGCGCAACACCGCCGTCCGGGTCGTCGACGAGAACCTGGTCCCGGTCCCGCTCGGCGCGCCGGGCGAGATCGTCTGCTCCGGGGTGTGCGTCGGGCGCGGCTACATCGGGGACCCCGAACGCACCCGGCAGGCGTTCACCACCGACCCGTACCGGCCGCACCAGCGCCTGTACCGCAGCGGCGACCACGGCCGCTGGCTGCCCGACGGCACCCTGGAGTTCCTCGGCCGCCGGGACACCCAGGTCAAGATCCGCGGCTTCCGGATCGAGATCGGCGAGATCGAGAACACCCTCGCCCGGGTGCCCGGCGTGCGGGACGCGGCGGTCGTCGTCACCGAGGGGGCCGACGGCGGCAAGCACCTGGTCGCGTTCTACGCCGCGGGGCAGCCGATCGAGGACACGCTGCTGCGCGAGCGGCTCGCGGCGTCGCTGCCCGGCTACATGGTGCCCACCGCGTTCCACCACCGGGCCGCGCTCCCGCTCACCGCCAACAGCAAGATCGACACGAAGGCGCTGACCGCGCTCGCCGCGGAGCTCGCCGGCGACGGCCCCGCGGCCCCCGGCGAGGGGCACGAGCCGCCGACCGGCCCGACCGAGCAGCGGATCGCGGCCGTGTTCGCCCGGGTGCTCGAGCTGCCGGTCGAGCGGATCGACCGCCGGGACCACTTCTTCGACCTGGGCGGCACGTCGCTGTCCGCGGTCAAGGTGGTGATCGGGCTGGACCGGGTGGTGTCGCTGGCCGACGTGACCCGCCACCCCGTCCTCGCCGACCTGGCCGCCGTGGTCGACGGCCGGGTGGAGCCGCCTGCCGGGCTGCTGCTCCCGCTGCTCGACGACCCGGCCGCCACCGGCCTGCTGGTGTGCTTCCCCTACGCGGGCGGCAACGCGGTCACCTACCGGCCGATGGCCGCGGAGCTGCGCGGAAGCGGGCTCGCCGTGCACGCGGTGGAGCTGCCGGGCCACGAGCTCGACGCGGCCGAACCGCGCCCGTTCGCCCCGCTCGACGACGTCGTGGCGCAGGTGGCCGAGGAGATCACCGCGCTCGCCCCGGGCCGGGTCCTGCTGTGGGGGCACTCCGCGGGCTGCGCGTTCGCGCTGCGCACGGCCGCGGTGCTGGAGGAGCGCGGGACCGCCGTCGAGCGGGTGTTCCTGGCGGCGCAGCTGCCCCGGACACCCGAGAGCCGGCGCAACGACGTCGCGGCGCTCACCGGCCGGGACGACGCCGAGATCGCGGCCGGGCTCGGCGCCGAGGGCGGGCACCCGGAGCTCGACCGGCTGGACGCGCCCCGGGCCGCCCGGGTCGGTGCCGCGTTCCGGCACGACCACGCGACGGCGAACCTGCTGCTCGCCGACCTGCTCGACGACCCGCCGCAGGTGCGGCTGGCCGCGCCGGTGACCGTCGTCGTCGCCGCGGACGACCCCGGCACCGCCGGTTACCGGGTCCGCCACCGCGGGTGGCAGGCCCTGGCCGACCGGGTGGAGCTGCACGAGCTCCCCGACGGCGGCCACCACTTCCTGCGCACCCGGCCCGCCGCGGCGGCGCGGGCCGTGACCAGCTCCGTCGCCGTCACGACCTCGTCCTGAGAAGGAGACACCGATGTCCACCCCTTCCGCCCCGTCCGCCCGGCTCGACGTCGAGCTGCGCCCGGGCCGCCCGCCGCTCCTGCCGGCCGACGCCGTGCGCGGGATGGCCTGGGACGAGTTCCGGGCCGCGCTGCGCCACCTGGTCGTCGAGCACGGCGCCGTGCTGGTCCGCGGCTTCGGGCTGGCCAACCCCGGCGACGTCGAAGGCGTCTTCCGGGGGCTCGCCGACGGGCTGATGGCCGAGCGGGAGGCCTTCGCCGCCCGCACGGTCTACGCCGACGGCATCTACTCGTCCTCGACCTGGCCGGCCGCCCAGCAGATGTGCATGCACCACGAGCTGAGCTACGCCCACGAGTTCCCCGGCCTGATGCTGTTCGCCTGCCTGGTCGCGCCGTCCTCCGGCGGCACGACCGGGGTGGCCGACTCGCCGGGCGTGCTGGAGGCGCTGCCACCGGGGCTGGTGGACCGGTTCGAGCGGGAGGGCTGGCAGCTGGTCCGCAGCTACAACGCCGAGATCGGGGCGTCGGTCGCGGACTCGTTCGGCACCGACGACCGCGGCAGCGTCGAGGCCTACTGCCGGGCGAACGCGATCGAGTTCGCCTGGCAGCCCGACGGGGGCCTGTGGACCCGGCAGCACCGCCGCGCGGTCGTGCGGCATCCGGTCACCGGCCGCCGCTGCTGGTTCAACCAGATCGCGTTCCTCAACGAGTGGACCATGGAACCGGAGGTCCGCGAGTACCTGATCGACGTCTACGGGGCGGACGGGCTGCCGTTCACCACCCGGTTCGGCAACGGGGACCCGATCGACCGCGACGTCGTCGATCTGCTCACCGGGACCTACGAGCAGCACACCCTGCGCGAGCCGTGGCAGGCCGGGGACCTGCTGCTGGTCGACAACATCCGGACCGCACACGGCCGGGACCCCTACGACGGGCCGCGCGAGATCCTCGTCGGCCTCGGCGACCCGATGCGAGCAGGAGACCTCCGATGACCGGTGTCCAGGAATCCGCACCGTCCCCGGCGACGCCGGCGCTCGCCCCGCCGCCGTTCGCGGTGATCCCGGGCGGGCAGGTCCGGCGGGTGCTGCAGGGCCGCGAGCGCGACGTCGTCGACCTCGTCGAGGCCACCTACCGGCTGCACGGGGCCGGGGACTCGGTGAACCCGCCGTCGTACTTCCTGCGGTTCCCGGACCGGCCGAACGCGCGGATCATCGCGCTGCCCGCCTCGATCGGCGGGCCGGCCAGGACCGACGGCCTGAAGTGGATCTCCAGCTTCCCGGACAACGTGGCGGCCGGGCTGCCCAGGGCATCCGCCGTGCTGATCCTCAACGACCCCGCCACCGGCTACCCGTTCGCCGTGCTGGAGAGCTCGATCATCAGCGCGACCCGCACCGCCGCGTCGGCGGCGCTGGCCGCGGACCGGCTCTCCCGCGACCGGGCCCGGCCGGCCCGGGTCGGGTTCATCGGCACCGGGCTGATCGCCCGCTACATCCACACGTTCCTGGCCGGGACCGGGTGGACGTTCGACGAGGTCGGGGTGCACGACCTGGCCGCCGCCAGCGCGCAGGGGTTCCGCGGCTACCTGGAACGCTCCGGCGGGCCCGGGCGGATCACCGTGCACGACGACGCCGAGTCGTTGATCCGGTCCAGCGACCTGGTCGTGCTCGCCACCGTCGCGGCCCGGCCGTACCTGCACGATCCCGCCTGGTTCGCGCACAACCCGCTGGTGCTCAACGTGTCGCTGCGCGACCTCGCGCCGGAGATCCTGCTGGCGGGCGCGAACGTCGTCGACGACGTCGACCACTGCCTGAAGGCCGACACCTCACCGCACCTGGTCGAGCAGCTGACCGGGAACCGGGACTTCCTGGACGGGACGCTGGACGACGTCATGGCCGGCCGCGTCACGCTGCCCACCGACCGGCCGGTGGTGTTCTCGCCGTTCGGGCTGGGCGTGCTCGACCTCGCCGTCGGCCGGTACGTCTACGACGAGGTCGTCCGGGCCGGCGAGCTCACGGTGATCGAGGACTTCTTCCACGAGCTGAGCCGGCACGGATAGCGGGCTCAGCCCTCGCCGAGGGTGCTGACCCGGCCCGCCGGGACCCCGTTCGTGCAGCTCAGCGCCACGCGCACGTCGAGGTCGTCGCCGTCGAACGCCACCTGGCCGGCGGCGACGTCCTCGTCGTCCTCCCGCTCGAAACCCTGGGCCGGGTTCACCGAGACCACCCGGGGGGTCCCGCCCTCGCAGCGGACGAGGACCGTCCCGGCCGGCCCGGCCGGCACCACCCGGGCCTGTGCCTGCGGCGCCGGACGCGCGGCCGGCGGCTGCGTGGCCGGCGGCTGCGGCGCGGGCTGCCGGTGCTGGGCGGCGGCGTGCCGGGCCAGCGCGGCCTCGACCTCCTCCGCGGCCAGCGGCCGGACCGGGTCGCCGCCGGACAGGCCGCTGCCGATCTGGCCGACCGCGGTCAGCCCCAGCAGCAGGGCACCGGCCGCTGCGGCGACCCACAGACCGGCGACCAGCCCGGTCCGGGTGGTGCGCGTGCTCCGACGGTTCACGCCCCCAGCATGCCCCGGGCGCGGGTTAACGCGGCCCTAAGACGGCCCCAAGCCGCACCCAGGAGCACCCGGTTCCCACCTCCGGAGCGGATAGGTTGTCCTCCCGTGGCCCAGATCCTGATCGTCGAGGACGACCCCGCCATCCGCGGCGCGCTGATCCGCGGCCTCGGTGAGCGGGGGCACGCCGTCGGCTCCGCCCCCACCGCGATGGCCGGCCTCGAGGCAGCCGTCGGGCAGCGCCCGGACCTGGTCGTGCTCGACCTGGGACTGCCGGACATGGACGGCACGACGATGCTGCGGATGCTCCGCGGCGCCAGCACCGTGCCGGTGATCGTCGCGACCGCCCGCGACGACGAGGCCGAGATCGTCGCGGTGCTCGACGCCGGCGCCGACGACTACCTGGTCAAGCCGTTCGCCGCCGCCCAGCTCGACGCCCGCATCCGCGCCGTCCTGCGCCGGCTCGGGGACGGCGCACCCGACCCGACCGTCGTCGTCGGGGGGCTGTCGGTGGATCCGCGGTCGCGGCGCGCGCAGCTCGACGGGGCCGAGCTGGAGCTGACCCCGCGCGAGTTCGACCTGCTGCACCACCTCGCCGCCCGCGCCGACCAGGTCGTCAGCAAGCGGGAGCTGGTGACCGAGGTCTGGCAGCAGCCCTACGGCGGCGCCGACAAGACCGTCGACGTGCACCTGTCGTGGCTGCGCCGCAAGCTCGGCGAGACCGCCCAGCAGCCGCGCTACCTGCACTCGGTGCGCGGCGTCGGCGTCCGGCTCTCCGCACCGGCCACGCCCGCCGGTCCGGACGGGACCTGATGCGCCGCCGGATCCTGGTCCTGGTCGCGGCCACGGTGCTGCTGGTGCTGGTCGCCTTCGCGATCCCGCTGGCCACGCTGATCCGGACGGTCGCCGCGGACACCGCGCTGTCCGCCGCGACCGCGCAGGCCCAGACGCTGACCCCGGTGGTCGCCACCGCCGACCGGGCCACGATGGCGCCCACCGTCGAGCTGGTCGACGAGCGCACCCCCGCCCACGTCTCGGTGCTCCTGGCCGACGGGACGGTGCTCGGCGCCCCCGCACCCCGCAGCCGGCTGGTCGAGCTGGGACTGCGCGGGCAGAGCGCCTCCACCGAGGTCCCGGGCGGGCGGGAGATGGTGTTCGCCGTGCAGGGCGCGTCCGCCGGCAACGGGGTCATCCGGGTACTGGTCCCGGACGCCGAGCTGACCCGCGGGGTCACCCGGTCCTGGCTGCTGCTGGCCGGCCTGTCGGTCGTGCTGCTGGCCGGGGGCCTGCTGGTCGCCGACCGGTTGGCCCGATCCCTGGTCGATGCCACCACCGACCTGTCGCAGGTGTCGGAACGGCTCGCCCGCGGCGACCTCGCGGCCCGCGCGGACCCGGACGCGCCGGCCGAGCTGGGCGTCGTCGCCGGGGCGCTCAACGGGCTCGCCGGGCGGATCTCGGAGCTGCTGCGCGAGGAGCGGGAGAACGTCGCCGACCTGGCGCACCGGGTCCGCACCCCGCTCACCGCGCTCCGGCTGGACGCCGAGACGCTGCGCGACCCCGACGAGGCCGCCCGCATCTCGGCCGGGGTGGACGGCGTGCAGCGCGCCGTCACCGGTGCCATCGAGCAGGCCCGCCGCCGGGGCGGGGAGACCCGCTCGGCCGACGCCGCCGCCGTCGTCCGGGAGCGGGTGGAGTTCTGGCAGGTGCTCGCCGAGGACACCGACCGGGCCGTGACCCTGGACCTCGCCGACGGCCCGCTGCCGGTCGGCTGCGCCCGCGGCGACCTCGAAGCCTGCGTGGACGCGTTGCTCGGCAACGTCTTCGCGCACACGCCGGACGGGACCGCGTTCGGCGTCGAGCTGGCCGGGCGGCCCGGCGGCGGGGCGCGGCTCGTCGTCTCCGACCACGGGCCCGGGCTGCCGCCGGGCGCCGATCCGACCTCGCGCGGGGTCAGCGGCGGCGGCTCGACCGGGCTGGGCCTCGACATCGCCCGCCGGACCGCCGACGCCGGCGGCGGGCGGCTGACCCTGCACGGCCCGCCCGGCGGCGGCCTGCAGGTCGTGCTGGAGCTGGCCGCCCCCGCCGACTGATCACGGACCGCCGGCTCCGCCACGGGTGAGCACGGTCACCGCAGCCCTAAGGCCGCCTTAGGGATCGCGCAGCGCGGCCTTGGTGCCCGCGGCGGCATCGTCGTTCCTGTCACCGGGGCCACCCCGGGACCAGCAGAAACGACACGGAGGAAGATCGCCATGCGTTCCAGGCTCACCGTCACGACCCTCGCCGCCACCGGCCTGCTCCTCGTCGGCGGGGGCACCGCGCTGGCCCTCGGCACGGACGGCGGGACGGCCGCCGCCGTCCTCCCCGCCGCCGTGTCCTCGGACGACGACGGGCCGGCCCCCGGCGCCCCGCAGCCGGCCGTCGACCGGGCCGCCGCGGAGCGGATCGCCCTGGAGCGGGTGGGTGGCGGCCAGGTCACCGAGGCCGGGTTCGACCGGGCCGACGACGACCGCGACGACGCGGGTGAGCCCGACGACCGGGACGACCGCGACCACTGGGAGGTCGAGGTCCGCAACGGCGCCGGCCAGCACGACGTGGACGTCGACGCCGCGACCGGCGAGGTTCTCGACCACGACACCGACGGCGACGACCGGGACGACGCCCGGGACGACCGGGACGACGACGCCCGGGATGACCGCGACGACGACTGATCACCCGGGGTACCCCGCACGGGCAACCGGGACCCCGGTCGGTGCGGGGTACCCCGCACGTGGAACCTGGTCCCGCCGCACGTCTCAATCCGTGCGGGATCGCGCCACGCGTGCGCGGTCCCGTCACCACGGGCCGCACGTCCCGGCCCGGCCGGCCACACACCTCTTCGCCGCAGCTCACACCCCCTTACCGCGGCTCACACCCTCTTGCCGCGGCTCACACCCGACACAACAGGTGTGCGGCCGGGTCAAGGGGTGTGAGGCTGGGCCGCCGGATGCGCGGCCGGGCCACCGGATGTGCGGCCGGGTCAACCGGCGTGCGGCCGGACCGCCGCGTGTGGCCGGGGAACCGTGGCGTCCGGCTCGCGTCGGTGTCAGGCGGGGTCGAGCCCGGCACGCCAGCCCCGGTCCGCCGCGAGCACCCGGCGCCCGACGGCCTCCTGCGCGAGCCGGTGCCCGGCGGCGAACAGCTCCCGCACCGGCCCGCGCAGCCCCGGGTCGAGCCAGTCCACGTCGGAGTGGTCGGCCGTCGGGGCCGGTGCGGGGCGGCCGTGCTCGAGCAGCTCCCGGTACAGGCCGGTCGCCGGGCGCACCGGCGGCAGCCCGTCCGCGACGGCCAGCGCCGACGCCCGCGCCGGGATCCGCAGCCCGGCGGCGTCGAGGTCGCCGAAGTAGCGGATCGCGGCCGGCGGACCGTCCACCAGGGACAGCACCGAGGACGTGAACGCGTTCCCCGCGCCCCAGGCCACCGCGCCGACCGGGCCCGGTTCGGCGCGCAGCGCGCGGGTCAGCGAGTGGACGGTGTCCGCGTTCTCCACCACCAGCAGCACCGGACCGTCACCGACCGGTTCCCGGTGCAGCGGCAACGCCACCCGGGCCGCGCGGAGGATCGCGAGGGTCAGCGGGGCCGGCAGGCCCGCGTCGAACGCCTTCTCGTCACCGGTGATCTCCAGCGCCCGCTCCCGCAGCGGCACCACCTCGGCTCCCGTCCCGCCGGCGAACAGCCACCGGTTCACCTGCCGCACCACCTCGGACGGGGACCGCAGGCCGTCCGCGCCGCGCATCTCCGGATGCCAGGGCTCGACGGCCCGGGGCCGCGCGGGCGCCGCGGCGGGCCGGGTCAGCCGGACCGACCGGGGCAGCGGCGGTGTCCCGTCGTCGGTGGCCTTCGACGGGACGAGCACGCCCTCGGCCTCGAGCTCGGCGACGGCCTCGGCGAGCATCCGGCGGGCGTCGACCGATCCCTGGGCCGACGGCAGCGCCTCGGTGAACGCGCGCCACAGCCCGGCGCGGTCGATCCGGGTCCGGCCGGTGGCGCGCAGGAGTTCCGCCAGGTCGCGGGCGCCGGGCGCGGTCACGCTCCCCCGCCCGCGCGTTCCGCGTCACCCGCCCGGTCGCCGTCCGCGCGTTCCGCGGAACGCGCCGGATCCGCCCGCGCGTCCGCGTCCGGGCGCCGGTAGACCCGGGCCGCGGTGATCCGTCCCCCCTCCTCGGCGCGGTCCGGGACCGAGCGGGTCACCCGCTCGTCGACCGAGAGGTACTTCCGCCCCGCCCGCAGGTCGGCGTCGTTGCGCAGCCGGATGAGCAGCGGGAACCCGGACAGCGCGCCGGCGTCGAACAGGCCCGTGGTGTAGACCAGCTGCACCCCGAGCGCCTGCGCGACCCCGAACTGCAGCTCCAGCAGGTACCCCGCCGAGGCCCGGCCGATCGGGTTGTCCAGGAACAGCACGCCGGCGTGCGCGCGGCGGCCGTGCCCGCGCTGGTGTGCCCGCAGCGCCGCCATCGTGCAGTACAGGACGATCGCCGCGGTCAGCTGCTGGCCGCCGGAGAACACGTCCTTGATCGCCGAGACGCGCAGCCGCTCGGTGCGCAGGACCGCGTCGGGCTTGAGCATCTCCACCCGGACGCCCTTCGGCATCGCGGCCCGCACCCCGCGCAGCAGCATCGACATGCCGTCCCGGCGGTCCCGGCCCTTCCCGGACGCGGCGGCCTCCGCCGTCCGGTCGACGACGACGCCGAGCTCGTGCCGCAGCGCCGCGTCCTCCAGCTCCTCGAACCGGATCCGCAGGAACTGCTGGCCGGACCAGTCGCCGAGGCCGTCGGGGAGCTGGGACAGCTTCTGCGCGAGCCGCACGGTCCGCAACGCCTCGCCGACCATCCCGGACAGCCGGGTGACGATCCCGGAGCGGTGCCGCTCGATGTTGCCGATGTCGTCGTCGAGCGAGCGCAGCCGCGGCCGCAGCGCCTCGATCCACTCCCGGGCCAGGCCCGGCATGTCGGCGCGGTCGACCCCGCCGATGTGCCGGTGCACCGGCGAGGTGAGGGCCGCGAACCGCGGGTCCTGGGCGAACCGGGCGACCGCGTCGACCCCGGCCTGCACCTTCCGCTCGGCCCGCCCGCGGTCGGCCGCGGCGTCACGCAACCGGGACTGGTGCTGCTTCAGCGCGGCGACGGCGTCGTCGACGTCGCCGGGGAACGGCACCCCACCCGGCTCCGGGGTCTCCTCCAGACCGTCGACGAGCCGGGCGAACCCGCGGGCCAGCTCGGTGGCGGTGCGGTGGGTCTCCTCGGCGGCCTGCCGGGCCCGGTGGGCGCGGTCCCGCTCCGCACCGGCCGCGTCCAGGTCCGCGGACGCGGTGCTCACCAGCTCGCGGCCGTGCTCGGCGTCGCGGGGCGCGTCGTACGGATCGATCGGACGTTCCCCGGCCGGGAACCGGTCGAGCTCGCGGCGGGCGACGGCCAGCTCGGTCGCTGCGTCGGCCCGGCGCTGCTCGGCCTCGGTGTAGGCGGTCCTGGCCTGCTCGGCGGCGGCGCGGCGGCTGGCGGCGTCGGCGCCGTCCGGGGTGTGCAGGAACGCGGTGGCCTCCTCCACCACCGAGCGCGGCAGGCCGTCGACCGGGACCCGTTTCGCGGCGGCGTCGGCCTCGGCACGTTCCAGCGCCCCGCGCAGGTCGGTGTCGACGGCGGCCGAGGCGTAGGCGTCGCGGGCCCGCTGGAAGGCGTCCCGCAGCTCCGGCAGCGGGGTGTCCGGGGCCTCCGCCGGGTCGGGTTCCTCCTCCAGGGGCAGCGTGGCCGCCTCGTCCCGCACGGTGACGGCGATGGCGTGCTGCCGGTCCCGGGTCCGCTGGGCGGCCGCCGCCTCCTGCCCGGCCCGCTCGGCGGCGGCACCGGCGGCGTCCGCCTCCTCCCGCAGGCGGGCGGCGTCGGCGGTACCGGTCCGCCGCCGTTCCTCCAGGCCGGTGCGGCGGGCCAGTTCCTCGCGCAGCGCGGCGAGTGCCTCGGCGCGCCGCCGGGCCTCGGCGGCGGTCCGCTCGAGGTCCGGCCGGTCGGCGGTGAGCCGGTCGGCGCGCTCGTCGAGCGCGGCGACCTCGGCGACGCTCGCCTCGTGGGCGCGCACCGCATCGTCCCGCTCCCGGGCCGCCCCGGCCGCGGCGTCGGTCAGCTCGTCCAGGGTCGGACGGCGGTCCCGGAGGGCGGCGAACCGGTCCCGCAGCCGCCGGTCGCCGTCGAGTGTGGACTCCAGCGCGGCGGTCCGGGCAGCCCGGTCCGCGGTCTCGGCGACCAGCCGGACCCGGACCCGTTCGGCGGCGTCCTCGTCGTGCAGTGCCGGGTTCGGCGGGACGACCAGCTCGATCCCCGGCGCGGCGCCGGCGTCGGCGGTCAGGGCCGCCGTGGACCCGACCGCGACCAGGCAGGCCGGCAGCAGCCGGGCCTCGTCGAGCTCCTCGCGCGCGCGCGGCGCGTCGGCGGGGTCGTTGAGCAGCACGCCGCCCGCCAGGTGCGGCAGCCGCTCCAGCACGGTCCCGCGGTCCCGGGCCGGGAGCATCGCCAGGTAGCGGCGCCCGGACCAGGCGGTGATCCCGGCCTTCTCGAGCACCTGCAGCACCGACTCGATCTCCGGCGGGTCGGGCAGCAGGCCGCCGTCGCCGAGCGCGTGCAGGGCGCGCTCGTCACGGCTCTGCTCGCCGAGCAGCGCGGTCCGCTCGCGTTCGGCCCCGCGGATCGCGGTGGTGAGCGTGTCGACGACGAGCGCGGCGTCGGCGTCCGGCCGGATCGTCTCCACGCCGAGCAGCTCGGCCGGGCGCGGCTCCGCGGCGAGCTCCTCGCTCTCGGCCGCGGCTGCCGCCCGGGCGGTCTCGGCGCTCGCGGCGGCGGCCCGGGCGGTGGCGGCCGCGTCCTGGGCCGCGGTGCGGCGGGCCTCGGCGGCGCGGCGCTCGTCGCGGATCGTGGCGGCGGCGCGGTCCGCGTCGGCCAGCGCGGTCGCGGTCGCGTCGGCGTCCCGGTCGGCGGCGACGGCCTCGTCGTCGACGTCGGCCGGGCCGGACCCCTCCTTCAGGTGCCCGGCGGCGACGGCGGCGGCGACCCGCCGGTCGAGATCCGCGAGCGACTCGGTGGCCTGGGCCGCCGCGCTCTCCGCGCGGGCGGCGTCGGCGGTGCGCTCGACCTGCTCCCGGTGGGCCGCCGCGGCGCGGTCCTCGGCGTCGGCGCGGGCCCGTTCGGCGGTGTCGGCGGCCTCGTCGGCCTCGGCGGCGGTCCGCAGCAGCGCCGCGGACAGCGCGCGGGCGGCGTCCTGCCGGGCCTGGAGCGCGGGCCGGGCCTTCTGCTCCTCCTCGTCGACCCGGGCCCGCAGCCGGGCGGCCTCGGCGGCGGCGACCCGGTGGGCCAGCACCGGCTCGGCGGCGTCCCGCACGGTCGAGCGGGCGGCGGCCTCGTCCCGCTCCCGGGTGGCGGCCCCGGCGACCCGTTCGGCGGCCTCGACGGTCAGCACCGCGGTCCGCCGTTTCAGCTCGCCGACGGTGTCCTGCAACCGTTCCGCCGCCCGGGTCGCCTCCTGCTCGGCCGCGACCGCCTGCTCGGCGTCCACCGCGGTCGTCCGCGAGCGGGCCTGTTCCGCGATCCGCCGCGCGGCGACGGCCGCGGCGGTGGCGCGCAGCGCGTCCCGGGCCTCGGTCTCCGCGGTCCGCGCGGCCGCGGCCGCCGTCTCGGCCTCCACCATCGGCTCGAGCCGGGACAGCGTGCCGTCGACGAACTCGCGCTCGGTCTCGAGCTGCTCGCGCTGGGCCAGCCGGTCGGCGTAGCCGGCGACGAGCTCGGCGACGTTCTGCGGCTCCTCCGGATCGAGCACGGCACGCAGCAGGAAGTCGACGAACGCCTCGTCGCTGGCGAACGAGAACGCCTCCGCCGCCTCGCCCTCGCCGGCGTTCATGGCCCGCTGGTAGCGGAACAGCTCCGGGTCCAGCCCGACGTCGACGAGGTGCCGCGTCCAGTCCCGGTGCCCGGTCTCCCAGGCCAGCTCGGCCTCGGGGTGGTCACGGTGCGCGGCGTGCACCCGCTCCTTGAACGACGCCAGCGTCACCCGCCGCCGCTCGTGGGTGAACGGCAGGTCGTCCATCCCGAACCCGTGGCCCGGCCGGAACGCGTACCAGGCGTCGGCGAGCTTCTCCGGGTCCGACGACGCGACGTGCCCGCGCCACTCGGAGGCCTTGCCGGTGACCAGCAGCCGGCCCGTCTCCACGTGCATCCACTCGCAGACGACGTGCGCCACGTCCTCGGCGAGCACGAAGTTCTCCAGCACCGTCGTGCTGGTCGTCCCGACGACCTGGCGGCGGCCCGGCAGGAGCACCGAGAAGATCAGCTTGAGCAGGACGGACTTGCCGCCGCCGTTCTCCAGGAACAGCACCGACGCCGGCGACGGCCGCCGCGGGGTGCCGCGGTCGAGCTGGTCGGGCGCGAACAGGTCCTCCTGCACGGCCACCTTCACCGGGCGGCCGACACCGCGCAGGTCGAGCGTGACGTCCTGGTAGCGGGCCGCGGTGGGGCCGACCGAGAACAGGCGGGCGCGGGTCAGCTCAAACATCGTCGCCTCCGGCTCGTGAGTGGTCCGGTGCGTCCAGACCCTCCGATCCACTCACGAGCGACGGAGTCGCCGAGCCCGCGGGGAGCACGTTCAGCGACAGCAGCTCGTCGAACGCCCGCTGGGCGGCCAGCTCCCGGACCTGGACCTGGTAGCGCGGTGTCGTCCGGTAGGCGCCCTCGGCGCCGACCGGGACCAGGAAGCCCTGGTCGGCGAGGAACCGCAGCGCCTTCCCGACGATCCCGCGGGTGGTGGACTCGCCGGCCCGGCCGTCCTTCGTGGCGGTCGCCTCCGGCCGGCGCAGCCACACCCGCCAGACCTCCTCCAGCTGCGGCGCGTCCGACTCGGGGTCGGGAGGCCCGGCGGCGCGCTCGTTCAGCACCCGGCACGCCTCCCGGACGGCGCCGTCCACCAGCTCGACCGAGACGCGCCCGACGTAGGAGTCGTCGCCGAGGTCGTCGGGGCGCGGGTAGGCCAGGGCGGCGACGGCGAGGTGCGCGATCCCGTGCAGCACCTTGTCGGCCTGCCGGTTCGCCAGCGCCGTGCGTCGGGCGTAGGAGTCCATCCGGATCTCGAACACCGAGCCCTCGGTCGCGGCCAGCACGATCCCCGGCGCGGTGTCGACGGCGAGCACGACGAGACCGAGCCCGGACGCGACCCGCTGCACGGTGTCGCGGAAGTCGTCGTCCTCGCGGTAGCGGCGCACCAGGTCGGCGTAGTCGGGGTCGCGGCCGGGTAGCGCCTTGGGCCGCATCCCGAAGGCGACGAGCCGGGCGGCGGTCTCGACATCGGTCCTCATCGCGCCTCCCCCTCGACGGCGGCGACGGCCAGCAGCAGGTCCGACCCGCCGAACTCCGGGTCGTCCAGCACGGTGCCGTCGTCGACCGCGACCAGCACCGACGGGTCGCCCTGGGTGCGGGCGGTGCCGATGGACGTCCCGACCGCGTGCACGGCGCGCAACGCGACCAGCTGCGGCAGGTCCGCGCCCGCCGCCCGGGCCCGGGCGAGCGCGGTGGACAGCCGGACCGGGGCAGCGTCTCCGTCCCGCCCTCCCCGCGGCAGGACGGCGTCGGTGGCCGCCCAGGTGTCCTCGCCGAAGCGTTCGGCCGGCTGGGGCGCCAGCTCCGGCTCGGGCACCTCCGCGCCGAACGGGTCCCGGTCGGTGGGCGGGGTCAGCAGGGTCTCCACCAGCCCGCCCAGGCTGGGCACCAGCGGGGTCCCGACCCCGGTCCCGGCCGCGAAGTACGCGGTCACCGGGTCGTGCGCGGCCTCCACGGTCAGGCCCAGGGACGGCCGCAGGAGCTGCCCGAACACGTCGACCGCGGCCCGCTTCGGGCGGCCCGAGAACTGCTGGCGGTCCTGCTCGGCCCGGAACGCGGTCCCGGCCTCCTGCAGCCGGGCCTGCAGCTGGGTGTGCCGCTGGATGCAGTCGTCGACGACCGCGACCAGCTCCGCCGCCTGCCGCCTGCGTCCGGGCTCGGTCGCCTCGTCGCGGGCGTCGGCGATGTTCGCCTTGATCACCGTCTCGGCCCGGTAGCGGGCCTCGATGTGGGTCAGCGCCTCGTCCAGCAGCTGCGGCACGGCGTCGAGCCAGTCCACCGAGCGGACGTCGCGGCGGGTCGCCTCCAGCTTGCGGCGCAGCGACTCGGCGTACTGCACGGTGCGGTAGCGGGCCTGCTCCGCAGCCAGCCGCGCGTCACCGAGCCGGCCCCGGCTGATCAGCGTCTCGAGCTTGGTCTCGGCCGCCTCCTGGGCGGACTCGACGTCGGTGTCCAGCGCCCCCACCAGCACGTTGATCGCCTCGTCGGACGCGCGCAGGTACACCCCGCCGTCCGGGGCCGCGACCTCGACCAGCAGCTTGAAGTCGAACCGGCGGCGCACGTAGCGCCCGTCGGCGTCGGTGGCTCCGTACTCGACGGCGAACCCGCGGTCGATGCTGCCGACGTTGATCAGGTTGTCGATCACCCACTGGGCGACCCTGGCGTGCTCCTCGCGGGGCGCGTCCGGCACCTGGGCCGCGACCACCGGCAGCAGCCGCCGGACGACCTCGGCGTGGTCGGCACCGTGGTCGAAGTCCATGGCCAGGGTGACCTGGTCGATGGCCTGCAGGCCGATCTCGGCCATCTGGTAGGCGCCCGCGTCCCACTCGAGCCTGCCCTTGCGGGCGTCGAGGTCGTGCAGCGGCGCCGTGCAGGCCAGGGCCTTCAGCCGGCGCGCCACTCCCTCGTCCGGGCTGATGGTCGACACCCCGACGACTGTAGTTCGGGCCCGTGGCGGCCCCGGACCGGCGTCGGGCGCCGGGGGTTCGTTCCTCAGCCGATCAGCGACCGGTACGACGGCCGGTCCGGCGCGGCGTCGGCCGCCAGCAGGGCGTGCGCCACCGCCCGCGCGGTGACGTCGGCCGCGGCGGCCTGCAACGCGAACGTCCCGGCCGCGTCCGGGACCGGGGCGGTGCCGGTGGCGAGGGCGAACGCGCAGTCCCCGTCCCGGATCGTGTGCACCGGGTGGACGGAGCGGGCGAGGCCGTCGTGCGCCATGGTGGCGAGGCGGGTGCAGCCCGCCTTGTCCAGCGCCGCGTCGGTGGCGACGACGACCAGCGTCGTCGCCGTCCCGAGCGGGTTGTGGTGCCGGGCGTACAGCTCCGCGAGCCGGGCGGGTGGCGCGGTGCCGGCGCCGAACTCGCCCGGCGCCCCGTACCGGGCGCCGAGGACCTCGCCGCTGGTCAGGTCGGTCGCCGAGCCCGCGGAGTTGAGCACGACGAGCGCGGCGACGGTCTCCCCGGTGTCCAGGACCGCGGACGCCGACCCGATGCCGCCGCGCAGCCCGCCGGCCACCGCGCCCGTACCGGCACCGACCGAGCCCTGCTCCACCGGGCCGGCGTGCGCGGCGTCGTAGGCCGCCGCGCCGGTCGCCGCGGTCGGCCGCGCCGCCGGGTCACCGCCGCGGCCCAGGTCGAACACCACCGCGGCCGGGACGATCGGGACGACCGCGCCCGGCACGGGGAACCCCTCGCCGTCGCGTTCCAGCCGGGCCATCACCCCGGACGCGGCGTCCAGGCCGTACGCGCTCCCACCGGACAGCGTGATCGCGTGCACCCGCTGCACGGTCGCGGTCGGGGCCAGCAGGTCGGTCTCCCGGGTGCCGGGGGCGGCGCCGCGGACGTCCACGCCGGCCACCGCCCCACCGGGCGGGGCGAGCACCACGGTCGTGCCGCTGCGCGCTCCCGGGCCGGTGAGCGCGGCATGCCCCACCCGCAGCCCGGTCACGTCGGTCAGCCCGTTACCCGCACCCGCATGCATCCGTTCCTCGCCTCCGGCCACACGTCCGGGTGGAACCCGCCGCAGACGTCCACTGGGAGTGGACACCGTCACTTCGGTCACTACGATCTTCGTCACATCACGGCCGGGACCACCGCCGCACCGGGACCCGGTCCCGATCACCCGACACGCAAGGAGATCATTTCATGAAGACCGTGACCCGAGCCGCCGTCGCCGGTTCCGCCGCAGGCTGCCTGCTGCTGGCCGGAGGGGCCGCGGCGTGGGCGGCCGCGCCCGCCACGATGCCGACGTCGTCCCCCGCCGACTGCCTGGCTCCGGCGTTCGCCGATCCCGCCGGCGCCCTGACCGGCACGCTCGAGGACCCGGCGGGCACCCTCGAGGCCGACGCGGAGTGCCTCAGCGGCGGCGGCTGACCCGGCCGACCGGACGGACGTACGGCACGGGCCGGCTCCCCCTCGCGGGAGAGCCGGCCCGTCGCGTGTCGCCAGGACCCGGCTCGGCTCAGTCCTCCTTCTTCCCCCCACGGGCCCGCTTGAGGACCACGAACAGGAGCAGGAGGACCCCGAGGCCGCCGAGCACCGGGGCGAGGCGCTTCAGCACCGGGGCGCCGGCCGAGTCGAGCAGGTCGATCGCCTCGACCGGCTGGCTCTGCGGCTGGACCGCGGGGGCCGGGGTGGCCGTCGCGGCCCGCTCGCCGGGTGCCGGGGGGACCGCCGGGATCGGGCCGGTCTCGTCGGCGGCGTGCTTCGGGCCGGAGCCGTTGGTCGACGTCGTCGCCGGCCCGGTCAGCTTGTCCGCCACGCACGTCGAGAACTGGCCGATGATCTTGTCGGCGACGTCGGAGATGACACCGCGGCCGAACTGCGCCGGACGGCCGGTGACCGTCATGTCGGTGACCATCGTGACCTCGGTCTTGTCCGGGCCGTCGGCGACCATCGTGCCGGTCACGACGGCCTTCGCCGTGCCGTTGCCGCGGGCGTCCCGGCCCGAGGCGTCGATGACGACCTTGTGGTTGGCGTCGTCACGCTCGATGTAGGTGCCCTTCCCCTTGTAGGTCAAGGAGATCGGGCCCAGCTTGACCTTCACCGTGCCCTGGAACGAGTCACCCTCGTACTCGGTCAGGGTCGCCCCGGGGAAGCACGGAGCGATCAGCTCCGGGTCGTTGAGTGCCTTCCAGGCGTCCTCGATCGGCGCCGCGATCGTGAACTTGTTCTCCAGCTGCATCTTCTCTCACTGCCTCCTCGAAAGGGCCGGGAACAGACGGGGCGCCCGTCCGGGAGGTCCCGGACAGGCGCCCCTTCCCGTGCGTCGTCGGCGTTCAGCCGGCCGCAGCCAGCACCGCTCGCCCGGTGAGCACCTTCGCCAGGTGCTCACGGTAGTCGGCCGCGGCGTCCGCGTCACTCGGAGCGGACGTGCCCTCGGTGGCGTGTTCCGCCGCCGCCTTCGCGACGTCCGGACCGGCGGCCTGCCCGACCAGGGCCTGCTCGACGCCGGTCGCCCGGATCGGCGTGCTGCCCATGTTGGTCAGGCCGACGCGGGCCTCCGCGACGGTGCCGCCGTCCACCTTGAGCGCGACCGCGACCGCGACCATGGACCACGCCTGCGCCACCCGGTTGAACTTCTCGTAGTGGCTCTTCCAGCCGGTGTACTTCGGGAACCGGACCATCGTGAGGATCTCGCCCTCGCCGATCGCGGTCGTGAAGTAGTCCTGGAAGAACTCCCGCGCCGGGACCAGCCGGGTGCCGCCCGGCCCGAGGATGACGAACTCGGCGTCCAGCGCGAGGGCGACCGCGCCCAGGTCACCGGCCGGGTCGGCGTGCGCGAGCGCACCGCCCAGCGTGCCGCGGTGCCGGACCTGCGGGTCGGCGACGGTCTCGGTGGCCTGGGAGAGCAGCTCGACGTGCCGGGTCACCAGCTCGTTGCGCATGACCTCGTGGTGCGTGGCCATCGCACCGATCATGACGAACTGGTCGTCCTCGCCGATCCGCCGGAGCTCCGGGATCCCGCCGAGGTCGATCACGGTGGACGGTGCGGCCATCCGCAGCCGCAGCACCGGCAGCAGGCTCTGCCCGCCGGCGAGGATCTTGGCGTCCTCACCGGCCTGCTGCAGCGCCTGGACGGCCTCCTCGACCGACGAGGGCCGGACGTAGTCGAACTTCGCCGGGATCACTGGATCTCTCCCTGGGGGTTGTTCGGGTCGGACTGCTTCGGATCGACCGAGCCGAGGCCGCCGCCCGGTGCGTGGGTGTCGCTCGGGGTCTGCTGCACGCTCCGGCCCTTCGCGACCTGCAGCGCGCGCCAGACCCGCTGCGAGGTCGTCGGCATCTCGATGTCGTCGACGCCGAGGTGCCGGACCGCGTCCAGCACACCGTTGACGATCGCCGGGGTGGACGCGATGGTGCCGGCCTCGCCGACCCCCTTGACCCCGAGCGGGTTCGTCGTCGACGGCGTCGACACCGTCTCGGTGGTGAAGCTCGGCAGGTCGGCCGCGGACGGCAGGGTGTAGTCGACGAACGTGGCGTTCACCAGGGTGCCCTGGTCGTCGTAGTTCGCCTCCTCGAACAGGGCCTGCGCGATGCCCTGGGCGAGGCCGCCGTGCACCTGCCCCTCGACGATCAGCGGGTTGATCACGTTGCCGATGTCGTCCACGCAGACGTACTTGCGCAGGTTGACCCGGCCGGTCTCGGTGTCGACCTCCATCGCGCACAGGTGCGTGCCGTGCGGGAAGGAGAAGTTCTCCGGGTCGAACACGGCGTCCGAGTCCAGCGAGGGCTCCATGCCCTCCGGGTAGTCGTGCGCCATGAACGTGGCGAACGCGATCTCCTGGATCGCCTTGCCCTTGTCGGTGCCCCGGACGGTGAACTGCCCTCCTCCGAACTCGATGTCGTCCTCGGACGCCTCCAGCAGGTGCGCGGCGATCTTCTTCGCCTTCTCGATCACCTTCTCGGCGGCGTTGACGATCGCGATGCCGCCGACGACCAGCGACCGGGAGCCGTAGGTGTCCAGGCCCTTCGGCGCCACCTGGGTGTCACCGTGCAGGATCTCGACGTCCTCGAACGGCACCCCCAGCTTGTCCGCGACGATCTGGGAGAACGCCGTCTCGTGGCCCTGGCCGTGGGCGGAGGCACCGGTGGTGACCTCGACCTTGCCGGTGGCCAGCATGCGGATGTTGGCCGCCTCCCAGCCGCCTGCGCCGTAGTCGAGCGAGCCGAGCACCCGGGACGGGGCGAGGCCGCACATCTCGGTGAAGGTCGAGATGCCGATGCCCAGCTGCACCGGGTCGTTGTTCCGCCGCCGTTCCTCCTGCTCGCGGCGCAGGCCGGCATAGTCGAACAGCTCCATCGCACGCTGCGTGGCCTGCTCGTAGTTGCCGGTGTCGTAGGTCAGGCCCACGACGGTGCTGTACGGGAACTCCTCGTGCTTGATCCAGTTCTGCTCGCGCAGCTCGATCGGGTCCCGGCCGAGCTCGACGGCGAGCTCGTCCATCATCCGCTCGATCGCGAAGGTGGCCTCCGGGCGGCCGGCCCCGCGGTAGGCGTCGGTCAGCGTCTTGTTGGTGAAGACGTTGGAGCAGGTGAACTTCAGCGCCGGGATCTTGTAGATCGCGTTGAACATGAACGCGCCCAGGATCGGCACGCCCGGCCCGACCAGGCCCAGGTATGCACCCATGTCGGCGTAGAGGTGGACGTCGAAGCCGGTGATGGTGCCGTCCTTGCGGGCGGTCATCACCAGGTCCTGGATCTGGTCCCGGCCGTGGTGCGCGGTGAGCATGCACTCGCTGCGGGTCTCGGTCCACTTGACCGGCCGGTTCAGCTTCTGCGCCAGCAGGACGCAGAGCATCTCCTCGGGCAGCACGCCGATCTTGCCGCCGAAGCCGCCGCCGACGTCCGGGGCGATGACACGCAGCTTGGACTCCGGGACGCCGAGGGTCACCGTGGTCATCGTGCGCAGGATGTGCGGGACCTGGGTGGCCGCCCAGATCGTCAGCTGCTCGCCGGTCGGGTCGACGACGCAGGAGCGCGGCTCCATGAACGCCGGGATGAGGCGCTGCTGGCGGAACCGCCGGCGGACGACGACCTGGTCCGGGTCGGACTCGGCAGCACGGATCGCCTCGGCCACGTCACCGCCGGTGCCGGCCTGCGCGGAGTCGAACACCCAGGTCGCGGACACGTTGGTGCCCAGATCGGGGTGCACCAGCTCGGCGCCGTCCTGGGCGGCGGCCTCCATGTCGAGCACCGGGTCGAGGGGCTCGTAGTCGACGTCGACGAGCTCGGCGGCGTCCCGGGCGGCAGCGGCCGACCGGGCGACCACGACGGCGACGCCCTCACCGGAGAAGTTCACCCGGTTCGTGGCCAGCACCGGGCGCTGCGGGGCCTTCTGGTCCGGGGTGACCGGCCACGCGCAGGGCAGCCCGATCTCCTCGGCCCCGAGGTCGGCGGCGGTGTAGACGCCGTAGACGCCGGGGGCCTTCTCGGCCTCGGACTTGTCGATCGAGTTGATCGTCGCGCGCGCGATCGTCGACCGGACGACGGCGATGTGGACGGTCCCCGTCGGCGTGATCGAGTCGGTGTAGCGGGAGCGACCGGTGATCAGGCGCTGGTCCTCCTTGCGGACCCGCGCCTTCCCGATCTCGGTGGTGGGTTCGGCGGTCGTCGTCAACTCAGTTCCCTCCCCCGGCGACCGGGGCGGCCTGCTCGGTGGGACGGGCCGCGGCGGCCGGCTTCATGTTCTGCGCCGCGGTCTGGACCGCACGGACGATGTTCTGGTAGCCGGTGCAGCGGCAGAGGTTGCCCTCGATGCCCTCCCGCACCTCCTGCTCGGTGGGGTCGGGGTTGTCACCGAGCAGATCGACCGCAGCCATGATCATCCCCGGTGTGCAGTAGCCGCACTGCAGGCCGTGGCACTCGCGGAACGCCTCCTGCACCGGGTGCAGCTGGCCGTCGCGGGCGAGACCCTCGATCGTGGTGACCTCGCAGCCGTCCGCCTGGACCGCGAGCACCGAACAGGACTTCACGCTCTGACCGTTGAGGCTGACGGTGCAGGCACCACAGTTGCTGGTGTCGCACCCGATCAACGTTCCCGTCTTGCCCAGCGTCTCCCTCAGGTACTGCGCGAGCAACATGCGGGGCTCGACGTCGTCGGCGTAGTTCACGCCGTCGACGGTGACCCGGACCTCTGTCATGGACTCTCACTCCTCGTACGCGACCACGCGCTGGCCTGTGGCGACGCCCACATCTCACTCCCGATCTTCCAGGGGTGCAAGGAGAGCGGCCGGACGGCCGAGTGCCGGGTGATCGTCAGGTCGAGCGCCTGACCGGGTCGCCTCCGAACCCTTCCCCGCACGCGCGGGTCGCCACACCGCACCGGGCCCGCAGAAACGGATCCACCAGGCAATCGGAATCACCCGTTCAGGCCACCCCGGACGGAGTGGTCCCCCCTCCTCGGATCAGGGCAGCCTCGCCTTCATCGCGACCGCGGGCCAGGCCCGCCCGGGCGGAGCGGGGCCGTCGTGCGGTGCCGCCAGGCGCCCCACCACAACCCGGCGCCGTAGGCCAGATCGTCCAATCGGTGCGCGACCAGGTGGGCGACCGCCGGAACCCGCACCCGCCGATCGTGGTCGCGATGCAGCCACCAGTCCGCGACTCCCTCGGCGAGCGCGGCCACCACGACCGCGCGCCGGGCCCGCGACGAGAACGGGCACGCAACCGCCGCGACCGGCCAGAAGTGCCGGGTCAGTGCCGAGGCGGTCTGCCACAGCGCCCCGGACAGGCCGAGCAGGGTGAGCCGCGCGGCGCTACGCCGGGGATGCTGGAGGCGGGTCAGCTTGCGGGACAGCCGTTCCGTCGCCACGGCGGTGACCGTCGCGGCGGCGGCCGTCGTGCCGCGGCGCTGGACGAGCAGGAGCAGGCAGACCGCGGCGGTCCACGGCGACAGCACCATCGGCGGCACCGCGCCCGGGTGCCGCAGCGCCAGCGGTGCCGCACCCGTGCCGTAGAAGGCCTTGCGGCGCAACCACTCGGCTGGCCGGGTGCGGTGGTCGTGGGCGACCCGCGCGGTCGGCTCGAACCGCATCGCCCATCCGGCGGCATGCATCCGCAGGACCAGGTCGACGTCCTCGGCGACGTGCAGGGCGGGGTCGAACGCGCCGCCCGCCCCGGCCACCGCCGTCACCCGCACCAGCATCGCGGCACTCGGCACGTAGGCGACCCGGGACCGCGGGACGATCAGGGCCGGCTCCGGACCGAGGTCCAGCGAGGACCGGACCGCCTCGTAGCGTCCGACCACCCCGCGGAGCCCGGCCCCCGTCTCGGGGTCCAGCGCGACGATCCGCGGGGCGACGAGCCCGACGGCCGGGTCGGCCAGGTGCCCGAGCAGCGGCTCCAGCCAGCCCGGCTCGGGGACGACGTCGGAGTCGAGGAACACCACGTACGGCGTGCGGGCCGCGGCGAGCCCGGCGTTGCGGGCCGCGGCGGGCCCCTGCGGGCGGTCGTGCCGCAGGACGGTGCCCCCGGCGGCCCCGACGGTGCGGCGCAGCGGCTCCGGGTCCGCCGACCCGTCGTCGACGACGACGAGGCCGCCCGGCTGGTCCGGACCGTTCCCGACCGGCCCCAGCGCGGCGAGCAGCCGGTCGAGCGGGCGGTCCTTCACCGGGACGACGACCGTCACCTCGCACGGCCGGACCGCGGCGGGGGTCCCCGCGTGCGGGCCGGCCGCAGCGGGGCCTCCCGGGACCGGGTGGGCAGCGTCGGCGGGCGCCGGGGCCGGGTGGGCAGCGTCGGCGGGCGCCGGGACCGGGTGGGCCAGCCCGGCATCGAGCAGGGTCCGGGCGAGCGCCCGGTGCACGGGCCCCTCGACGACCAGCGGCGCGCCCGGTGCGGGCAGCAGGGCCCTGGCCGTCGCGGACAGGTGGACCAGCCGCGGCGGAGCCCCGCCGAGCAGGGCAGCGCCCCCGTCGATCCGGCGGGCGCGGCGGTCCAGCACGATCCGGAACCCGTCGGGGAGCCGCCGGTCCGCGGGGCCCGTGTCCGCTCGGTGTTCCCCGGTCGCCGGGGCCGCGGGGCCGGATCCGCCGCGGGGCCCGGGAGCGTCGGGGGGCTCGGGGCCGTCGGGGAGGGTGTCGGCAGCGGTCACCGGGCGAGCCTTCCATCCCGGCCGCTCCCGGGTCGACACCCGGATGCGCCGGCGATCGCGCAACACCTCCCTCCCCCGCACACTCGTCGCATGACCGCCCTCCTGCCCCGCTACGGTGTCGCGACCCTGGCCGACGTCCTCCCCGCCCTGCTGCACGCGATCGGCGCGCCCCTCGACGAGCGCCCACCCGCCTTCGCGCTGCCGCCCGCGCGGGCCGCGGCCCTGCTCCTCGTCGACGGCCTGGGCCACGAGCTGCTGCACGCGCACGCCGAGGACGCACCGGTGCTGGCCGGGCTCGCCGACGCCGGCCCGCTGACCGTCGGGTTCCCCTCGACGACCCCGATCAGCCTCACCTCGCTGGGCACCGGGCTCCCGCCGGGCGCGCACGGCACGCTCGGGCTCCGGTTCCGGGTGGACGGCAGGCTCCTCGACGCGCTCGGCTGGTCGGAGGACCGCAAGGACCTGCGGGACAAGCTCGTCCCGGAGCAGGTGCAGCCCGAACCGACCGTCCTGGAACGGGCCGCGGCGGCGGGTGTCACCGTGCGGTCGGTGTCCCCTCTGGAGTTCCGGACGTCCGGGCTCACCCGGTCGGGCCTGCGGGGTGGCGAGTACCGGGGTGTGGCCGCGCTCGGCGACCTCGCCACCGAGATCCTGTCGGGTCTGGACGGGCCCGGCCCGCGGCTCGTCTACGCCTACCACGCCGACCTGGACAAGGTCGGCCACCTGTACGGCCCCGGGACGCCGGCGTGGCGCTGGCAGCTCCGCCAGATCGACACGCTGGCCGGGATGCTGCTCGAGGTGCTCCCGCCGGGGACGCTGTTCGCCGTCACCGGTGACCACGGGATGGTCACGGTCGACCGGATCGTCGACGCCGACGCCGAACCGGCGCTGCAGGACGGCGTCGCGCTGCTCGGCGGCGACCCGCGTGCCCGGCACGTCTACGCCCGCCCGGGCGCGACCGACGACGTGCTGGCGGCCTGGCGCGCGACGCTCGGCGAGGACGCCCGGGTGGTCTCCCGGGAGGAGGCGGTCGCCGAGGGCTGGTTCGGCCCGGTCGGGGACCGGGTGCAGGACCGGATCGGCGACGTCGTGGCCGCGCTGCACGGCACGGCGGCCGTGGTGCGGCGGCAGGCCGAGCCCTACCTGTCGTCGTTCCCCGGGCAGCACGGGTCGTTCACCGCGGCCGAGCAGCTCGTCCCGCTGCTCGTGCGCTGACCCCGGACGCTCACCGGGGGACCCGGAGCCGCCCGGTGCCCGGGTCGGGCTCCCAGACGGCGATCGCCGCGCGCGCGGCCGCGACGATCGCCGTCAGCAGCTCCCGACCCTCCCCGGCGGACGCCCCGGCCGGGTCCCCCAGCACGCCGTTCGGGCTGACGGCCGCGACACCGCGCGCCTGCAACGCGTCGATCACCTCGCGCAGCGGCCGGGTGTCGCCGGCGACCGCCCGGTCGGTGCGGACCCGGTCCGGGTCCAGGTGCGCCAGCAGCGACGTCTCGTAGCGCCCGGCGTGCGCGTCCAGCGGAACCCCCGGGACCCTGGCCACGCACGGAAGCCAGGCGGCGTCGCGCCCCTCCCCGCGCAGCCGGGTCACGGCCGCGGTCAGTGCCGCCACGTTGCCGCCGTGCCCGTTGAGCAGCACCAGCCGTGTGGCCCACCGGCAGGCCGACCGGCCGTACTCGACCAGCACGGTGCGCAGCGCCTCCTCCCCGATGGAGACCGTCCCCGGGAACCCCTCGTGCTCCCCGGCCGCGCCGTAGGCCAGCGCCGGGGCCAGCACCAGTGCCGGGTCGCCCGCCTGCAGGGCCGTCCCGACCGCGGACGCGACGGCGGTGTCGGTGCCCAGCGGCAGGTGCGGTCCGTGCTGCTCGGTCGAGCCGACCGGGACCAGCAGGGTGCACGGCCGGTCCACGAGGTCCGTCCACGTCAGATCCGCGAGCAGCACGGGTACAGCCTGCCCGGTCACGCACCGGTCCGGCGCAGCGCGGTCAGTGCCAGCGCGACCGCACCCAGCAGCAGGCCCGCCCCGAGCAGGCCGACCGCGGAGAGCCCGGCGCCGAACGCCTCCCGGGCCGACGAGAGGAGCGCTCCGGCGAGATCGCCGGGGAGCTCCCCGGCCGCGGTCACCGCACCGGCCAGGCTCTCCCCGGACCGGGCGGCGGCCACGGCCGGTACCCCGGGCGGGACCACCAGCCGTCCGGTGTAGACGGCGGTCAGCACGCTCCCGGTGACGGCGACGCCCAGCGCCACCCCCAGCTCCCCGGCGGTCTCCGAGATCGACGCCGCCGACCCGGCCCGTGCGGTCGGCACCGACCCGATCACCAGGTCGGTGGCCAGCACGCCGATGGGGCTCAGCCCGAGCACCGTGCCGCACATCAGCGCGACCAGCGCGACCGGGCCGGAGCCGGTACCGGTCAGCCCGACCAGCAGCGCACCGAGCGCGGCCGTCCCGGCGGAGGCCGCGACCACCGCCGACACGCTGAACCGCCGGGTGAGCGCGGGCGTGAGCAACGAGCCGGCCACGTTGACCCCGGCGAGCGGCAGCATCCAGACGCCGGCGACCAGCGCCGAGGTGCCCTCCACCAGCTGCAGGTACTGCGGCAGGACGAAGAACAGCCCGTTCACCGCGACCAGTCCGATCAGGAGCACCGCCACGGCGGCGGTGAACGCCGGGCGGGTGAACAACGCGATGTCCAGCAACGGGTCCGGGAGCCGCCGCTGCCGCCGCACGAACAGGACACCTGCCAGCATGCCGACCAGCGCAGCGATCAGTACCTGCAGGTCGGGGCCGTACGCGGCGAGGTCCTTCACCGCGAGGACCAGCGGCAGCATCGTCGCGAGCGAGAGCCCCACGCTCGGCATGTCCGGACGGCCGGTCCCGGTCCCGCGCTCCTCCGGCAGCAACCACCGGCCCACCGCCAGGAGCAGCAGCATCGGCGGGACACCGAGCAGGAACACCGCGCCCCACCAGAACGCGTCGAGCACGACGCCACCGATCAGCGGGCCGAGCGCGATACCGGCCGAGAAGGTCGTCATCCACACCGCGACCGCGAACCGGCGCCGGCCCGGGTCGGGGAACATCGTCGAGATCAGCCCGAGCGTCGAGGGCATGAGGGTCGCTCCCGCGACGCCGAGCAGCGCGCGGGCCGCGATCAGCAGCTCGGCGGTGGGCGCGAACGCAGCGACGACCGAGGCGAGCGCGAACGCCGCCGCCCCGGCCAGCAACAGCCGGCGGCGCCCGATGCGATCGCCCAGGCCACCCATGGTGATGAGGAACCCGGCGATCAGGAAGCCGTAGATGTCGAGGATCCACAGCTGCTGGGTGGCCGACGGCTGCAGGTCCGCGGCCAGCGTCGGCGCCGCAAGGTAGAGGACGCTGACGTCGAGCGCGAGGACGAGCAGGGGCAGGGCGAGCACGGCCAGCCCGATCCAGGCGCGGGGCCCGGCACGGTCGGCGGCGGCGAGAGGTTCGGTCGGCATGGCGGGGACGCTAGAATCTAGACTTGACTACAGGTCAAGACACTTGCTCCCTCCCGGATCGCCGCGTCGACGCGGCGCGGGGCAAGGGCGTCCCCGATCCGGACGACCGTACGGGGCCCACCCGGCCGGGGAGGACCGCCGCCGGGGTCGGACCGGAACCGCCCGGCGCACTGCAGCACGCGGGGCACCGCGGGCAGGGCGGTGACGACCGCGGCGACCTCGCGGCGCTCGGTGCGCCCGGTCGGGTGGTGCAGGAGCTCGACCGTCCTGCTCTGCTCACCGGTACGCGCCACCCCCAGCACCACCCGGTCGGTGCGGCAGCGGATCCCGGCGGCGTGCGCGCGCCGCCGGAAGCCCTCGCGGTCCAGGGTGAGCCCGAGATCCTGGCCGACGACGAGTGCCGCCGTGACGATCTCGACGTCGTGCCCCCGGGCCGCGAGCAGCTCGGCGGTCGAGGTCGCCTCGTGGAACCCGGTCCCGTCGACGACGAGCACCGCTCCGGCCGGGAGCCGGGCCCCGGCCAGGACGTCGTCGGCCGGGACCGTCAGCCGGTCCGGGTCCCAGTGCGGCACGGCCGGCTCCGCCCCGGTCGCGAGCACGACGGCGTCCGGGCCGTGCTCGGCGACGACCTCGGCGTCCACCCCGGTCCCGTACCGGACCTCGGCGCCTGCCTCCTCCGCCGCGCGCACCAGGTCGGCGACCACGTTCCCCAGCTCCGCACGGCCGGGTGCGGCCGCGGCGAGGGTGAGCCGCCCGCCGGGTCCCTCGGCGCGTTCGGCGAGCAGCACCCGGTGGCCCCGGCCGGCGAGCGACGCGGCGGCGGACAGCCCCGCCGGCCCGGCGCCGACCACGAGCACCCGCCGGGCGCCGCGCCCGCCGGAGCCGGTGGCGCCGCGCCCGTGCAGCAGCGGACCGGTCGCGGCCGGGCCGGACGCCGCGGTCGCAGCCGGGCCCGCGAGCACGAGCCGCTCGCGCCCCGCCTCGGGGTTCACCACGCACCCCAGGGGCAGGTTCATCCCCACCCGCCCGATGCAGTCCTGGTTGCACCCGACACAGCGGCGCACCGGGCGCCCGACCAGCGCCTTGGCCGCGAACCCGGGATCCGCGATCTGTCCGCGGGTGACGCCGACCAGGTCGCACTCGGCGCGCTCCAGCGCGGCCGCCGCCTGGTCCGGGGTCGTGAAGCGGCCGACACCGATCACCGGGATGTCCGCACCGGCGGCCCAAACGGCGCGGCGCAGGGTCGCGGCGAGCGGCCCGGCGTACCCGGCCGGCGTGTGCATGGAGGGCTCGACGAGGTGCAGCGTCGAGGTGGCGACGCCGATCGAGGTGGTGAGGTGGTCGACCATCCCGGTCCCGGCGAGGCGGCGGGCCAGATCGGCGCCGTCCCCGGGGGTGATGCCGCCCGGGACGCGCTCGTCGGCACCGATCCGCAGGCCCAGCACCGGGTCCGGCCCGATCGCCTCGCGCACGGCCGCGACGGCGTCCAGCACGATCCGGGCCCGGCGGGCGCGGTCGCCACCCCACGCGTCGGTCCGCCGGTTCGTCGCCGGGGAGAGGAACAGGCGCAGCAGGGACGCGTGCGAGCACTGCAGCTCGACGCCGTCGAACCCGCCCGCGACGCATCGCGCCGCGACGTCGGCGAACCCCGCGACGATCTCCGCGATCCCGGCCGCGTCCAGTTCGGACGGCACCTCGCGGAACATCGGGTCGGGCAGCGCCGACGGCCCGACGACCGGCTCCCGCGAGTACATCCCGGAGCCCTGCGCACCGTTGTGGTTGAGCTGGGCGAGCACGACCGCGCCGTGCCCGCGCACCGCCTCGGTGAGCAGGCGGTAGCCCGGCAGCACGGCCGGGTCGTGGCCGCGGATCAGCCGCTCGTACGGCCGGTCGTGCGGGTGGACGGCGTGTTCCTCGGTGATCACCAGCCCGGCGCCGCCCGCAGCCCGGGCCGCGTAGTAGGCCGCGTGCCGCGCAGTGGGCAGGCCGCCCTCGGCGAACCCGGTGAGGTGCGCGGTGAAGACGATGCGGTTCCGCAGCTCACGCCGGCCGAGCCGCAGCGGGGCGCCGAGCCCGGCCGGGGTCGCCGCCCGCGCACCGGTCGCGCCGGCAGTGCTTCCCCGAGCGGCCGGCTCGGAACGGTTCGGCCGCGGAGCGGGCCGTGCGCCGGCCACCCCGGCGACCCGGCCCGTGGCGATCCCGAGCGCGACGCGGCGGCCCTCCCGGACGGCCTCGGCGAGCGTCCTCGGGGCGACCCGGTCCCCGGCGCTCCACCGGCCGGGCGCGTCCGGGAGGGTGCGTTCGGGCAGCCGGGACCCGCAGTCGACGACGGCCGCGCACGCCACGCGCGTCGCCGCACCGGTGTGCACGTCGGCGAGCTCGGCGATCCCGCCGGCGACCCCACCGACCTCGGTGAACACGGCCCGGACGACGCCGGCGCGCTCCAGCCGGGCGTTCGCCGGTGCCATGTCGCCGCACCGCCCGAGCTGGTGCCCGGCGACGGCGTCCGGCGTGGACAGGGTGACCGCGTACCCGGCCGACGCCAGCAGCTCCGCGACGCCCGGCCCGGTCCAGTCCCCGAGCGGGTCCCGGACCAGCACCGGCGCGCCCATCGGGACACCGCGCGCCCCGAGGACCGTCCGGACCGCACGCGACGGGCAGTCCGCCGCGTTCCGCGGAACGCGCCCGGGCCCGGGCAGCGCGCCCGCGACGGCACCGGCGAGCTCCGCCGCCGGGAGGACGGGGACGTCGGCGTCGTACCCGTGCGGGCCGGGCCGTGACCCGGTCGCGAGCACCACCAGCTCCCCGCGCGACTCGGCGGCACGGACGCCGGCGTCGTCCACCTCGGAGGAGAGCTCGACGTGGACGCCGAGCCGGGCGAGCTCGCGCGCCCACCAGGCTGCGGGCAACGCGAGGCGAGCGCGGCCGGGCAGCACCGCGGCAGCGTGCAGCAGCCCGCCCAGCCGGTCGGAGCGCTCGTGCACGGTGACCGGGTGCCCGCGCAGGGCGAGGGTCCACGCCGCTTCCAGCCCGGCCGGCCCACCCCCGACGACGAGGACGGGCCGCGGCGCCGGGTGATCGACGATCGGGCACGGAAGGCGGCCGGATCCGGCCGGTTCCGGTGCCCGATCGTCGATCATGCGCGGTCCTGCGGGCGGCTCGGTGCGCTCGTGCCCCGACCGGGGCTCCAGCTCGTCCCCGACGACGGGGTTGCGCGGATCCCGGGCCGCGGCGAGCGCGTTCGTGAGCAGGCAGGGCCGGATCCGCTCGGGCGTCCCGGCGCGGGCGAGCGCGACCAGTCCCGGATCGGCGATCTGCGCTCTCGTCATCTCGACAAGATCAGCGTCTCCGCAGGTCAGGGCGTCGGACGCGACCGAAACCGATGCGACGCTCCCGGCCAGCACGACCCGGGCCGCACCTCCCACAGCTCTGCGCACCTCCGCGCACCGCCCCCGCAGGAACGCCTCGGGCGTGTGCAGGTCCGGCCGGGTCGCGCCGACGGACGGGCCGCTGCCGACCACCGGGACGAGCAGGTCGACGTCCCCGGTGACCTCCCGGGCCAGTGCGAGGCCGTCACCGAACCGGATGCCGGCCCACGGCGCCAGCTCGTCGACGCACAGCCGCAGCGCCAGCAGCGGGGCCGGCCCGATCGCGTCCCGGACCGCGGCCAGGACCTCGCGCAGGAGCCGCGCGCGGTCGCGGCCGTAGCCGTCGGTGCGGTGGTTGGTCAGCCCGGAGCAGAACTGGCGGAGCAGCGAGTGCTGCCCCGCGGAGATCTCCACACCGTCCACGCCGGAGTCCACGGCGGACCGGGCGGCGGCGGCGAAGGCGCGGACGACGGCGTCGATCTCGGCGGATCCCATCGCGACCGGGGTCTCGCGGGTCACCACGTCCGGGACGGCGGACGGCCCCCACAGCGGGTGCCCGGAGTGCGCGGACGTCCCCTGCCCGCCGGCGTGCGCGAGCCCGGCGAGCACGAGGGTCCCGTACGGCCGGCACGCCTCGACGACGGCCACCCATCCCGGCGCGGCCGCGGACGCGGCGGGGGCGTAGGCGTAGGGGTGGTCGGAGGGGTGCACCGACGCCGGCTCGACCACGATCAGCCCCGCCCCGCCGGCCGCGCGGGCCGCGTAGTACGCCGCGTGGTCGGCGGTGATCTCCCGGCGGGCGTTGCCGAGGTTCGTCTCGTGCGGGCCGAACAGCACCCGCGACGGGGCCCGCCGGCCGCGCAGGACGGCGGGCCCCGTCAGCAGGCCGGCGGTCAGTGCCCGGGGCTGAACCCGGCCAGCGGGTTCTCGTCGCACGCCCGGTCCGGCCGCCGCGGCGGCGGGGCCAGGGACAGCATCGTCGGCTGCTTCGGCGTGCGGGAGTTCCGCGGCGCCGACCGGGAGTGGTCCACGTCGGATTTCGGGATCACCGTGTCCGCGTCGCGGGCGGCCAGCATCTGCTCGCCGTAGCCCTGCACGCATTCCGGGTCCGGGCCGTCCAGCGGCAGGCCGGTGAAGAACTTCGCCGCCATGCAGCCGCCCTGGCAGGCGTCGTAGTGGGCGCACGACGTGCACGCCCCGCCGGTCTGCGGCGAGCGCAGGTCCCGGAAGAGCTCCGAGTTCGCCCACACCTCGGCGAACCCTCCGGTGTCGCGCACGTTGCCGGCCAGGAAGTTCTCGTGGATCGCGAACGGGCAGGCGTAGACGTCGCCCACCGGGTCGATCAGGCAGACCACCCGGCCGGCCCCGCACAGGTTCAGCCCGGGCAGCGCCTCGCCGTAGGCCGACAGGTGGAAGAAC
The DNA here is from genome assembly GCF_014267175.1 of Pseudonocardia sp. C8. Classification (NCBI taxonomy): domain Bacteria; kingdom Bacillati; phylum Actinomycetota; class Actinomycetes; order Pseudonocardiales; family Pseudonocardiaceae; genus Pseudonocardia; species Pseudonocardia sp. C8. The sequence continues at coordinate 6,025,323 of NZ_JACMTR010000002.1, read as the reverse complement.
GAGTCCCCGGTCAGCACTGGGTTGTCGGCTGCCGCCGAGCGTTCGACCAGCCAGTCGTAGAGCTGCTTCTGCTGGGCCTGGGTCGGGTGCAGCTCGTCCCAGACGTCCGCGCCGCGCCCGGACGGGCGCAGCCGGGTGATCCGCAGCTGGGCGCCGTACTTGTCGGCGATGGCCTTGAACTCGTCGAGCTGGTCGACGTTCTCCCGGGTCATCACCACCGAGATCTTGGGCCGGTCGAACCCGGCCTCGGCCAGGTTCTCCAGTGCCGTGATCGCGGTGTCGAACGACCCGGGCCCACGGACGTGGTCGTTGACCTCGGCCGTCGCGCCGTCCATCGAGATCTGGATGTCGACGTAGTCGGTCGCGGCCAGCTGCGCGGCCCGCGCCTTGTCGAGCTTGACGCCGTTCGTCGAGAACTTGACCCCGACGTCGTGCGCGATGGCGTAGTCCAGCAGCTCCCAGAAGTCCGGGCGCACGGTCGGCTCGCCACCGCCGATGTTGATGTAGAAGACCTGCATCCGCTGCAGCTCGTCGATCACCGCCTTGGCCTCGGCGGTGGTCAGCTCGCGCGGGTCACGACGCCCGGAGCTGGACAGGCAGTGCACGCACGCGAGGTTGCACGCGTAGGTGAGCTCCCAGGTCAGGCAGATGGGCGAGTTGAGGCCGTACTGGAAGTGATCGACCAGCTTCACGGGCACCTCACTGTGTGGTGGACGGCTCGGGGGTCTGGCGGGCGACGATGGTCCGGGACGCGAACAGCCCGGCGAGCGCCTTCAGGTACGCCTCCCGCTGGGACTCCGGGACGCCCGCGGCCTCGACCGCGGACCGGGCGTCGGGGTGTTGCTCGAGGCTCGTGACGACCTCGACGAGCTGCGGGGTCTTGAGGAACGACAGCTTGCGGGTCACGAAGTCGTACACCAGTGCGCCGAACGGCTCCGGGCGCAGCGAGACGCTCTCGCTGACGCGGTACGGGGCCGCGGGGTCGAACACCGACCCCGCGGCCTCCTGCGGGCTGCTGCCCGGCACCGCGGCGTCGACCGGCTTAGTAGACACCGCACATGCCGTCGATGGAGACCTCCTCGACGAGGGTCTCCTCGACCAGGGCGTCCTCGGTCTGGTGCTCGCTCATGGGCTACCTCCGCTGGGTTCCGGCTCTCGGCGAGAGAGGTGGTGAGCCGCCCCGCCGGCCGACGGTGGCAGCGCGGCCGAACTTATTGGCACCCGGTGCCGCAATGCAAGATCCTGCGGCCACGCCCGTCCGTTCGGAGGGGCGCCCGTGAGTGGTTGGGAGGGCCCCGGCCCTCCCAACCACTCACGGGCCGCCTGCGGCAGGCTGTGCGGGTGCCACTGAGCCGACGGGCCTTCCTGCGCGCCACCGGGGCCGCCGTCGCGGCGGCCGGCCTGCCGGCACTCGCGGCCTGCGGCGCACCGGCCGCGCCCGCGACGTCCCGGCTGACGGTCGCGTTCGCCGGGCTCGGCCCGCTCGACGTCCCGGATCCGCACGTCGTGTGGCGGCCCGTGGACCGGGCCCGGGCGGCCGCCGTCGCGGACACCCTGCTCGTGTGGGACCAGGAGATGCGCCCCGGCCCGCACCTGGCCGCGTCCGTGGGGCCGGACCGCACCGGCACCCGGTGGCGGATCCGGCTGCGGGAGGTGATCGCCCACGACGGCCGGCCGCTCACCCCGGCCGACGTGCTGGCGTCGTTCCGCCGGATCACCGACCCGGCGACCCGCGGGACCGCAGCCGCCCTCCTGTCACATGTGGACCTCGACGCCAGCCGGGCGGTCTCGCCGACCGAGCTGGAGATCGTCCTCGGCACCCCCGACTTCCTGTTCCCGCTGGTCCTCGGCGCGCCCGGGACCGGGATCGTCCGCGGCGGCCGCGGCGACGCCCCGGTCGGCACCGGCGCGTTCCGGGTCGCCGGCCGCGACCGGGCCGTCCTGACCCGGCACGACGCGCACTGGCTCGGCCCGGCACACCACCGCGAGCTGGAGTTCCTGGTCGACGACGACGAGGAGAACCGCTACCGGGCGCTGCTCGACGGGCACGTCGCCTACGCCCACGACCTGTTCCCGCACAGCGTGCGGCGCATCCTCGGCCGCACCGGGACCGGTGTCGTGTCCACCCCCGGCTCGGCGACCCGGTTCCTGGAGGTCGTCGGGACGCGGCGCCGGTCCGGCCCGCTCGACGACCCGCGCCTGCGCGAGGCACTCCGGCTCGGCATCGACCGCGACGAGCTCGTCCGCACGGTGCTGCTCGACCTCGGCACCCCCGGTGACGACCTGTTCGGGCCGGGGCTGGCCCACCATCTGGCGGGCGTGCCACCGGTCGTCCGCGACGTCGGCCGGGCCCGCGAGCTGGTCACCGCCGCCGGGGTGCGCGACACGACCGTGCCGCTGCTGCTCGACCCGTTCGACCCGCTGTCCCGCCGGGCGGCGGAGGTGCTCGCCGAGCAGCTGGAGGAGGTCGGCCTGCGCGTCGAGCCCCGCGAGCCGGCTCCGCCGGATGCCGCGCCGGTCCCGGGGATCCGGTTCCGCCGGGCTCCGGCCCAGCCGATCCCGCTCTACCTGCGCGCCGCCGCGCAGGGCGGCGACCCCGATCCCACGGTCGACGACGCCGGCTCGGGGCGGCGGGTCACCGCCCGGCCGGACGTGGCCGGGCTGCTCGCGACCGCCGCCGCCACCCCGGACGAGCGGGCCCGCGACGGCGCCCTGCGCCGGGCCCAGGCGCTGCTGCGCGACGCGGCGACGGTCTGGTCGGACGGCGCGGAGCACATCGGGGTCACCGCCGGCCTGTCCGGCGTGCGGCCCGCCCGGCCGGACACCGGCACGTGGGCCCGGTTCCACCGGGTCCGGCTCGGCTGAACGCGGGCCGGCCCGGTCCGGCCGGGGGATGCACCGGCCGTCCGCGCGCCGGTCGTCAGGCCGGGGCCCGCTCGCCACGGGCGGTCACGATCGCCACCGGACACTCCGCGTCGTGCAGCACCGACTGGCTGACCGAGCCCAGCAGCAGCCCGGCGATCGCGCCGCGCCCGCGCGACCCGGTCACGAGCAGCCGGGCTCCCCGCGCGGCCCGGACCAGGGCCGGGATCGGGTGCGCGTGCACGAGCTCGGTCTCGATCCGCAGCTCCGGGTACCGGGCGCGCCACGGCTGCACCGCGGCCTGCAGCTCCGCGTCCACCTCGGCCTCGACCTGGTCCCACGGCACCATGTCCATGATCCAGGCCTCGGCGGTGTCGTGGGTCCAGGCGCGCACCACGTGCAGGGTCGCGTCCCGGCTCGCCGCCGCGGCGGCCGCGAACGCCAGCGCGGCCCGCGCGGGCGGTGAGCCGTCGAACGCGGCCACCACCGGCCCGTCGTGCTCGCCCTCACCGCGGACCACGACCACCGGGCACGGCGACAGCGCGCAGATCGCCCGGGACGTCGACCCGGCCAGCAGACCGGAGAACCCGCCGTGCCCCCGGCTGCCGACCACCAGCAGCTGCGCGGTCTCCGCCTCGGCCAGCAGGACCTCCCGGACCGATCCGGAGCGGACCACCTGGGAGACGGGCACGTCCGGGGCGACGGCGCGGGCCTCGTCCGCGTCCGCCGTCACGAACCCGCTGACGTGCTCGTGCAGGCGCTCGCGGTCCCGGTGTTCCAGGTCGGCCAGCCGGGCCAGCGGCCGGAACGCCGCCCAGTCCAGCACCCCGACCAGGCGCAGCGGCGCAGCGCGGCGCGCCGCCTCGCGGGCCGCCCAGCGCACCGCCTCGGTCGCCGGACCGGAGCCGTCGACCCCCACGATCACCGCTGCGTCCCCGCTCATGGCGACCCCCTGTCCTCGTCACCGGCAGGGTCCGAGTGTCCCGCCACGCCGTCCGCGCGGCGAGACCCCGGACGGTGACACCGGTCAGCCGACCGCGGCCCGGCCGGGGCTCCCGGTCCGAGCGCCGGCCCGGCCGCCGGCGAGCGAGCCGAACACCGCCGCCAGCACGCCCCACAGGACGGCGTGACCACCGAGCGCGGCCATCCGGAAGTCGTACAGCACGGGGGCCGGGAAAGCGGGCGGTGTCTCGGCGAACGCCGGCAGCAGCGCCCCGAGCACGAGCATCACGACCAGGTACCCGCCGGTCGCGGCAAGGGTGGCGGTCCACCAGCCCGCCCGCTCGGCCAGCCGCCGGGCGACCACGACCGCCGCCACGGCGAGCAGCACCGACGCGACCACGAACAGCAGGTGCAGCCCGGTCCGGGCGCCGATGGTGTCGTCGTCGGTCGCCGCAGGCGGGTTGGCCGGGTACTTCACCATCGGCACCAGGATCGCCGAGACGAACCCGAGCACGCTCACCAGCACCGCGGTCCCGCGTGCCCCGAGCGGGCCGAGCCGGCCGCGGGCGACCGCGTACGCCAGCGCGACGATCCCGCCGACGACGATGCCGAAGACGGCGTGGGCCACCCCGAGCCCGAGCCCGGCCTGGACGCCGCGCCCCACCAGCTCCTCGTGCTGGTGCTCGCCGGCCGCGTGGGCCAGCGCGTCCTCGAAGGCGAGCCCGGCCTCCAGGGCGGGCTCGCCGAACACGCGCGCGAACACGAAGGCGGCCAGCCCGGCCACCAGGCCCGCGAGCATCCCGCGGACCAGCAGCGATCGCACGATCATCAGTGGCACGGGAAGGCCAGCAGGTGCCGGCCGTCGTGGACGAACTCGTGGATCATCTCGCCGGGCACCAGCGAGGTGACCCCCTGGTCCAGGCCGACCAGGTACAGCAGCACGAGCAGTCCGGTCCCGGCGAACAACGCCCACGGCGCGATCTCCCGCAACGGGATCGGCGCGGGTACGGCTCCCGGCACGTCGGCGACGGCGTGGGTCATGACCAGCTCCCTCGGCTCATACATCTGAACAATTGCGCGGATGTATGGTCGTTCCGATGCCGGAGGGAGTCAAGCGAGCAGCGGAGCCGTGACCGGAGCCACCGTCACCCGGTCGTACCTGCGGCCTCCATCTGCTCGGTCGCGTCCGCGACGTCCTGCTCGGTGGGCGCGTCGTCCTGGGTCAGGTCGCGACGCCAGTACCCGGTGAAGGCCACCGCCCGCTTGTCCAGCCCGCGCTCCCCGACCAGGTGCCGGCGCACGGCGCGCACCGCCGAGGCCTCACCCGCCACCCACGCGAACACCTCCCCCGCGGGGAGCCTCACCGACCGGACCGCATCGATCAGCGACGCCGGCCGGTGCACCCAGTGCACCTCCACCTCGGCCGGCGAGGACAGCTCCTGCTGCTCGGCGGCGTCGGCGACCTCGATCACCGCCACCGCGCGCACATCGGGCGGGAGCGCCTCCAGGGTGGCCGCGATCGCGGGCAGCGCGGTCTCGTCGCCGGCGAGCAGCCGGACCGCCTGCCCGGACGGGCTCCGGTAGCCGGCGACGGCGGGCCCCAGCACGCCGAGGACGTCGCCGATCGCCGCCCGCGCCGCCCACCGGCTCGCCGGGCCGGAGTCGTGCGAGCCGTCGCCGTGCAGCACGAAGTCGATCACCATCCGGCCGGCGTCCGGGTCCAGGGCCCGCACCGTGTAGGAGCGCATCCACGGGCGCCGCTCCTCCGGTACCGCCAGGTAGCGGGCGTACCAGCCGCCGATGCCGCTGCCGTCCTCCGGGGCGGCGGGGACCTCGGGGGTCCCGCCGTCCCGGGCGAAGAACAGCTTCACCTGCTGGTCCGGGGCGATCGACCGGGCACCCCGCCAGCGGTCGGACGCGCAGGTGATCCGGCGCATCCGCGGGGTGAGCGGCTCGACCCCCACCACCCGGCCGATCGTGTACGGGGGCAGGGGCTGGGTCACGGCGCCTCCAGCGCGGTCGCTCGAGTTAGGTGAGGTGAACCTTAGCCGATGCCGGGACGGACCGGCCCGGTCACGCCGGCGCCGCCGGGTCCGGCACCGTCCCGTCCCCCTCCGTTCGGAGGGGGTTCCTGCCCGGACTCCCGAGGGGTAATCGCGATCATCTCTGTGCCGGCGACCACGCGCGGTCCTACGGTCCGGTTTCCGACCCATCCGCCTGGCCGATGAAAGGGCTGACATGCAGGTAGACGAGCTGCTCAAGCCGTTCCCCATCAAGGAGTTCCACCCGTTCCCCCGGGCACTCATGGGTCCCGGCTCGCACGAGCTGATCGGCCCCGAGGCCCTGAAGATGGGCTTCAAGAAGACCCTGGTGATGACCTCGGGCCTGCGGGGCACGGACGTCGTCCACAAGATCGTCGAGTCGATGAAGTACCACGGCCTCGAGGTCGTCGTGTACGACCAGGTCGAGTCGAACCCCAAGGACTACAACGTCATGGACGCTGTGGGCCTCTACCAGCAGAACAACTGCGACTCGTTCGTCTCGATCGGCGGCGGGTCCTCGCACGACGCCTGCAAGGGTGCGCGCGTCTCGGTCGCCCACGACGGCCGCAACGTCAACGAGTTCGAGGGCTTCAACAAGTCCGAGAACCCGGCGAACCCGCCGCACATCGCGGTCTCCACCACGGCCGGCACCGGCTCGGAGACCTCGTGGGCCTACGTCATCACCGACACCACGACCGACCCGGACAACCCGCACAAGTACGTGGCGTTCGACGACGCGTCGGTGACCTCGCTGGCCATCGACGACCCGGTCCTGTACTACGACTGCCCGGTCGACTACACCGCGCAGTGCGGGTTCGACGTGCTCGCCCACGCCTCCGAGCCCTACGTCTCCCGGCTGAACTTCCAGCCGTCGCTGGGCAACGCGCTGCACGCGATCAAGCTGACCGCGCAGCACCTGCGCCAGGCGGTCTGGAACGGCCAGGACCTGGCCGGCCGCGAGGGCATGATGTACGCGCAGTACATCGCCGCGCAGGCGTTCAACTCCGGCGGCCTCGGGATCATCCACTCGATCTCGCACGCGGTGTCGGCGTTCTACGACACCCACCACGGCCTGAACAACGCCATCGCGCTGCCGCGCGTGTGGGCGTTCAACATGCCGGTCTGCTACGAGCGGTTCGCCGACATCGCCGAGGCGATGGGCATCGACACCCACGGCATGACCAAGCCGCAGGCCGCCGACGCCGCGCTCGCGGCCTCCATCCGGCTGCTGCGCGACGTGGGCATCCCGGAGAAGTTCGCCGACGTCACGCAGGACACGTACTCGAAGAACCGGCTGGGCAAGGGCCCGACCAAGTTCTACGAGAACGCGCCGAGGATCATCGGCGACGACGCCGACATCGACCGGATCACCAACCACGTCCTGGGTGACGCCTGCACCCCGGGCAACGCGAAGGAGTGCACCTTCGAGACCGTCCGGCCGGTCGTCGCGCACTCGATCAACGGCGACCTGGACGACCTCCTGACCTGATCGTCCGGCCAGTCCGCCCAGTCCACACCAGCGGGCCCACGCCACTCCGGGGACACTCGGAGGGGGTGGGCCTGCTGGCTGCGCGCCCTCCCGCACCGGAACCGGTGCGGCCTGCGAAGGAGATGCCACGTGCCCGAGGCAGCTGACAGCACCGTCGACAGCACCGTCCCGTCCCCGGCCGATGTCGGGGCGGCTGCCGACGCCGTCGCCCACGGCGGCCCGTTCGAGTCGGTCGACGAGGTCGTCGAGGCCCTGCGCGAGCAGGGCTACATCGCCGACACCCGGCTGGCGACGACCGTCTTCCTGCTCACCCGCCTCGACAAGCCGCTGCTGCTGGAGGGCCCCGCGGGCGTCGGCAAGACCGAGCTGGCGAAGGTGCTCGCCGCCGTCACCGGCCGCCGCTTCCTGCGGTTGCAGTGCTACGAGGGCCAGGACGAGACCAAGGCCCTCTACGAGTGGGACTACGGCAAGCAGCTCATGTACACGCAGATCCTGCGCGAGAAGATCGGGCAGGTCGTCGCCGACGCCCCCGACCTCGCCGGCGCGGTCGAGCGGATCGGGGCGCAGGAGAGCGTCTTCTTCTCCGAGCGGTTCCTCGCTCCCCGCCCGCTGCTGGAGGCGATCCGCTCCGACGAGCCGTGCGTGCTGCTCATCGACGAGGTCGACCGGGCCGACGAGGCCCTCGAGGCGGTGTTGCTGGAGACGCTGGGCGAGTACCAGATCTCGGTGCCCGAGGTCGGGACGTTCAGCGCGAAGCACCGCCCGTACGTGCTGCTGACCTCGAACAACACCCGCGATCTTGCCGCCGCGCTCAAGCGGCGCTGCCTGCACCTGTTCCTCGACTACCCCTCGGCCCGGCGCGAGCTGGAGATCGTGCGGTCGAAGAAGACCGGGCTCGGCGACCAGCTCGCCGAGGAGCTCGTCAACGTGGTGCGCGGGCTGCGGGAGCTGGAGCTGCGCAAGGCACCGTCCATCTCGGAGACGATCGACTGGGCCCGCACCCTCGCGGTGCTCGGCGTGGACGAGCTCAACCCGCAGATCCTCTCCGACACGGTGTCGGTGGTCGTCAAGTACGACAAGGACGTCCGCAAGGCGCTCGACGCCATCCCGGCGCTGGTCGACCCGAACGCCTCCGTCGAGGAGCACGGCCACGGGCACGGCCATGGACATGGCCACGGACACGGGCACGGCCACGACGGCGACCACACCCACGACGACACCCCGCCGGCCCGCACCGCACGTGCGGCCGGCCCGGACGACGGCGACGTCGACGGCCGTGCCAGGCGGGCCTCCCGGGACGAACCCGGCCGGCACCCCGTCTACGGCGGCGTGACCGCCACCGCGGGCAACGCCCAGCCCCGGCCGGTGAGCCCCGGCCAGGGGTCCCGCTCGTTCGGCGGTTCCCGCAAGCGGCCGGTCTGACCCGCATCGCGAAGGGAGGGCCGCGTGGAGGCGAGCATCCACCGCTTCGTCCGGCTCCTGCGGATCCGGTCGGTACGCATCTCGGTCTCGGAGGCGCTCGACGCCATGGCGTGCGCCGCCCAGCCCGGGGTGCTCGCCGACAGGTCCGTGCTCAAGGAGGCCCTGCGGGTCGCGCTGGTGAAGGACCGGCGCGACGAGGAGACCTTCGACGAGGTCTTCGACCTGTTCTTCTCGCTGGTCAAGGTCGGCGAGTCCGGGACGGGGCACGGTCACGGGCACGGGCACGGCGACATGACCGACGACGCGCCCCTGGAGGACTTCACGCTCTCCGAGGAGCCGTCCGAGACCCCGCAGGAAGGGCACGACCACGGCGCACCGGCCGACATCCGGGACTTCTTCGACCCGGAGGACCTGGCCGAGCAGTACAACCTGCACCAGGAGGCCAACAAGATCGACATGGCCTCGATGACGGACGAGATCGTGCTGTCCAAGGAGCAGGCGAACGACGTCACCGACGGCAGGCGGGTCCAGATCGAGACCGACCGGTTCTCCGGCGGCGGCGTGCCCGGTGACATCTCGCAGACGCAGGGCACCAAGGTCGACGCCGACCTGTCGGTCGCCCAGCAGGACGCGTTGCTGGGCTGGCTCAACGCCGAGGAGGATCGGCTCGCCGAGGAGCAGGGCACCGAGGACGACGCCGCAGCCCTGCGCCGCCGGCTGGCGGGGGTGCTGGACAACCTGCCCGAGCTGCTCAAGGCGCACCTGGAGAAGCTGCTCGAGATCGAGCAGCGGATCGTCGAGGGCCACGACGACGCTGACGGCTCGGCTCGGGCCTCCGAGGTCGACAGAGCGTCCGAGGCCGAGCGGATGCAGCTGGAGGACTCGCTGCGCCGGCTGGCCAAGTCGCTGCACGGGGCGCTCACCCACCGGCGCCGGGTGTCGCCGCGCGGCCGGATCGACTCGGCGCGCACGATGCGGAAGAACATGCGCCACGACGGCGTGCCGTTCACCCCGGTCACCGTGCAGCGGCAGGAGGACAAGCCACGGCTGGTGGTGCTGGCCGACGTCTCGCTGTCGGTGCGGGCCACCGCCCGGTTCACCCTGCACCTGGTGCACGGGTTGCAGGACCTGTTCGGGCAGGTGCGCTCGTTCGCGTTCGTGGCCGACCTGGTCGAGGTGACCGAGCTGTTCGCCGACCACCCGGTCGAGCAGGCCCTCGGGCTCATCTTCGGGGGCGACCAGCTCGACGTCGACGCCAACTCGAACTACGGCCTGGCGTTCGGGCAGTTCCTCGACGAGCACGGCTCGGCCGTCACCCGGCGGACCACGGTGCTCGTGCTCGGCGACGGCCGGGGCAACGGCAACGACCCGAACATGGAGGCCTTCGTCGAGATCACCCGCCGGGCCCGGGAGACGATCTGGCTCACCCCGGAGCCCCGCTACTCGTGGGGCCTGGGCCGCTGCGACCTGCCCGCCTACGCCGAGTACTGCGACCGCGTCCGCGTCGTCCGCGACCTGTCCGGACTCGAGGCGACGACCAACGAGATGGCGGGCGAGCTGATCGGCCGCTGACCCCACTCGATCACCGTCCTCCGCCCCGCGGACCAGGCCCGCTGTGCCGATCGGTCGACATCCGACCACCGCGGGGCACCGCTGGGTTACACTCGGTCGTCCCCTGCGGGGAGGGAGTACCGGTGATGGGTGACGGTGGGATGGCCGTCCGCCTGGTCGGAAGCGCGTGCACCGCGCTCTGGGGCTACACGCCGGGTGTGATCCCCGCGATGGTCGCGTCCATGGGCAGCGGACCGGCGCTGCGCTGGTTCGCCGCCAACTTCCCGCGGTTCCTGGTCACCCAGCGTGTGCTGGGCCCCGTCCGGACCCATCTCGCCGGGCTCACCATCTCCCTCACCAACGGGTGCGTGTACTGCGCCTACGGCCGCGCGCACGCCCTGGAGCTGATCTACCTGCGTGACCGGGGCCGGCTGTTCCCGCTGGACGCGCGCACCCTGGACGGCTGGATCGGGTTGTCCCGGCGCGAGATCCGCCAGCGGCTCCGGTCGGTGCTCGAGGAGGCCGGCCTGCACGCCGAGGTGATCTGGGTGGACCGCACGCTCGCGCTGCTCGACGGCGGCGCACCGATCGACTCGGACGAGCGCCGGATCGCCCACCTCTGCCGGATGGTCGGCACCATGAACGAGATCGCGGTCGCCGCCGGGACCACGCCCGACGGGGCGCACGACCCGGTCAACAAGGACGCCGAGCTGAAGGCCCGGCTCGCCGACGCGCAGACCGCCTGAGCGTTCCGAGCCTCCCCGGTCGGACGTGGTGCGGCCCGCGCGCCGCCCCTAGCGTGGGAGCTCCCCGAACGCCATGGAGCTACCGATGATCGGAGCCGACCGGCTCAGCAACGACCTCGCCGGATGGCTGGACCGCACCCTCGTCCGCCCCGGCCTGCTGCCGCCGGAACGGTTCGAGGAGGCGTTCGTGGCCTGCGTCGCGAGCGCGGCGACGGACCCGGACGCCCCCGACGACGCGTGGCTCGCGTTCTACCGCAACACCCTCGACGCCCTGGCCGGCGTCCCGGAGCCGGGCGGCACGAACGCCGAGATGGCCCCGGTGCACGCCAGGGCGCGGTCGCTGGTCGCCGGGCACGACGTGCTGGAGCTGGGCTGCTGCTTCGGTTTCCTCTCCCTCCAGCTGGCCCGCGACGGCCACCGGGTCACCGCCACCGACCTCACCGCCGGCACCGTGGACCTGCTGGCCCGGATGGCCCCGCGGCTCGGCGCCGACCTCGCGACCCGGGTGGCCGACGCCCGCGCCGTCGACCTGCCCGACGGCTGCGCGGACACCGTGTTCGCCGTGCACCTCGTCGAGCACCTGCCCGAGGCCGAGTGCGACGCGGTGGTCGCGGAGATGCTGCGGCTCGCCCGCCGGCGGGTGGTCCTCGCCGTCCCGTTCGAGGACCGCCCGAACCCGGCGTGGGGGCACGTGCGGGTGTTCGACACCGGCGTGCTGCGCCGGATCGGTGAGCGCACCGGGCGGCCGTTCACGGTGTCCGAGCACCACGGCGGCTGGCTCGTGATCGACCTCTGAGCGGGGGCGCGGAGGGGTGTGCGGCCGCGGGCCGCCCCAGGAACGCGTGGGTGAGAGTCTCCAGCGGGCCGCGGGCGTACCGCCGCAGCCACCACGACGCGGCGAGCGCCGACGCCACCATCACCGCGGCCCAGATCCCGGCGACGGCCGCGGTGCGCGCGGGCGCTGCGACCGTGGACAGCGCCCCGGCCAGCCCGAACCCCCACGCGTGGAACAGCACCGCCCCGGCCACGTTCTGGCCGACGTAGCAGGTCATCGCGGTCCGGCCGATCGCGGTGACCCCGCGCCGCACCCGCCCGGCGGGCCCGCGCGTCCGCGCCAGCAGCGCCGGGACGAGCCCCAGCAGCCCGGCCGCGACCATCGGCGCCACCAGGTACCGCTCGACGGCGAACCAGGCCGGCCCGGCGAGCACCGTCAGCACGTTCAGCACCACGCCGGCCGCCCCGATCGCCATCAGCGTCCGCCGGATCCGGGCGCCGCCGCCGTCGAACACCCCCGCCCGCAGCAAGGCCGCGCCGGCCAGGAACAGCACCACCGCCGACGGCACGATCAGCACGAGCTCGATCCGGTACAGCCACGCCTCGGTGATCCGGACCCACACCTGGCCGGTCCAGGTCGCCGGGTACGGCGGGAGCACCACGCCACCCGGGGACGTCCCCGCGGCCGCGACGGTGAGCGCGCCGACGACCAGCACCACGATCCCGCCGGCCACCGCGCCGGCCGCGACCTGCGCCGCGCGCGACCGGCCGACCAGCCACGCGACCAGCACCGACGCGATCGCGTACCCCATCAGCACGTCGAACTCGAACACCAGCACGTAGTGCAGGAGTCCCTCGGTGAACAGGATCCCCGCCCGGACCAGGTAGCGGCCGGGCCAGGGCATTTCCCGCCGGACCGCCGAGCGGTACTGCAGCTCCATCCCGATCCCGAACAGCAGGGTGAGCAGGGCGAGGAACTTCCCGTTCGCTGCAGCACGCAGCAGCACGTCGAGCCACCAGCCACCGGCGTACCCGGCGAGGACCGCGCCGGGCCCGCGCGGGTCGGCGAACACCCAGACGTTCGTCGCGAACGTGCCGGCGATGGCGATCCCGCGCAGCACGTCCGGCGCGACGAGGCGACGGTCGGGCACGGTGAGCAGTGAGTCCCCCATGGCCGACGAGCGTGCCCACGCCCGCGCCCCCGGTCGTCGGGCGCGCGACCGACCCGGCCGTACCTCCTTCGTCGGACGCCGCGGGCCCGTGGTCGTGCTGGGATGGGCCGGTGATCTCCTTCCTGGCGGACCGCGACGAGGGATCGCCGTGGCGGGACGCCGGTGTGGCGCTGACCTGGTTCGCGCTCGGGGTGCTGCTGCTGTGGGGGCTGCCCGAACTGCGGATCACGTGGTGGGGCCCGCGCGACACCGCGGTCACGGCGGCGTCGGTGCTGGTGCTGGCCGTCGGCTGCGCGGGCGTCGTGCTCCGGCGGGTCCTCGCCCCGGTCGGGCTGGCGATCGGGACCGTCGCCCTGCTCGCCGGGCCGCTCTGGGTCGGCGGGACCGACATCGGCACGATCGCGGTGTTCACCGACCTGCTCTACTGCGCCGTGGTGTACCCGCCCCGGCGCACCTCGCGGATCATCGCCGTCACGGTCGGGCTGGCGATCGCCGGGCTCGCGCTGGCCTCGCTGGTCCTGCAGGGCACCCGGCTCGCCGCGCTGCACCTGCTCAACCTGGTCCTGATCGTCGGCGTCCCGCTGCTGTGGGGCACCGAGGTGCGCCGGCACCGGGACCTCGCGGTCGCCGAGCGGGAACGCGCCGAGGAGGCGGCCCGGGCGGCGGAGCGGGAACGGGACGCCGCGGTCGCCGCCGAGCGGGCCCGGATGGCCCGCGACCTGCACGACGTCGTCGCGGGACGGCTCTCGGCGATCGCGCTCCAGTCCGAGGCGGCGCTGCAGCCGGGCGCCGACCCCGAGCTGGTGCGCCGGGTGCTCGGCACGGTCCGCGAGTCGGGGGTGGCCGCGCTCGGCGAGATGCGCACCATGATCGGCCTGCTGCGGGACGGCGGCCCGGCCGACCCGCCGTCGGCCCCCGCCCGCCTGTCCGACCTGGACGGGCTGGTCGACGACGCGCGGCACGCCGGCCTCACCGTGCGGCTCGACGACGAGCGGGCCGCCGGAACCGAGCTGCCGGCTGCGGTCGAGCTGACCGCCTACCGGATCGTGCAGGAGTCGCTGACCAACGCGATCAAGCACGCCCCGGGGTCCGCCGTCCGGGTCCGGCTGGCGACCGGCCGGGCGGGCGGGCCGCTGCGGATCGAGATCGGCAACGGCGCCGCCACCCGGCCACTCGCCCGGGCGCCCGGGACCCGGGCCGGCACGGGGCTGGCCGGGCTGGCCGAACGAGCCGCCGCGGTCGGCGGCACGATCGACGCCGGCCCCGACGGCGACGGCTGGGCGGTCCGGGCCGAGCTCCCGTCCGGACGAGGTGATCATCACGACATGGAGAATGAGCTGAGGCTTGGCTAACTTGGGCGTCCGACCATCGCGTACGACGGAGGCCCATCGTGTCCCTGCACCTCGATCGGCGCACCCTGCTGCGCGCAGCCGGCGGTCTCGGGCTCGCCGCCCTGCTGGGCGGTTGTGCCGGTGACGGCGGCGCCGGTGGGGCGCCGGCGCCCGACGCCCGCACGATCGCGCACAAGTTCGGCAGCACCGAGATCTCCGGCACGCCCACGCGGGTCGTCACGATCGGCCTCACCGACCAGGACTACGCGGTCGCGCTCGGCACCGTGCCGGTCGGCGTGCGGGAGTGGTTCGGCAACCAGCCCGGCGGCCTGTGGCCGTGGGCGCGCGAGCGGGCTGGCGCGGCCGTCCCCGAGGTGCTGCCGGTGGACGCGCTCGACTTCGAGCAGATCGTGCGGCTGCGCCCCGACCTGGTGCTCGGGCCCAGCGCGGGCATCACCCGGGCCGACTACGACCAGCTCTCCCGGATCGCGCCGACCGTGCCGCAGCCGGGCGAGTTCGCCGACTACGGCGCACCGTGGCAGAAGATCATGGAGATGACCGGTGCCGCGCTCGGCCAGCAGGAGCGGGCCGCGCAGCTGACCCGCGAGGTCGAGGCACGGTTCGCCGACGCGCGGGCCCGGCACCCGGAGTTCGGCGGGCGTACCGCGCTCCTGGCCACGGTGCTGGAGGACGGCTCCTACTACGTCTACGCCGAGGGCCCTGCCCCGCGCTTCCTCACCGACCTGGGCTTCACGCTCCCCCCGGCCACCGCCGCGATCTTCACCGGCCCGGAGCGGGCGCCGCAGGCGGTCAGCCGCGAGCGTCTCGCGCTGCTGGAGGCCGACCTGCTGCTCGTCGGGCTCTACGGCGGCGAGGCCCAGCGGCGTTTCACCACCGACCCGGTCGTGCAGAGCCTGCGCGTCGTCCGCGAGGGGCGCACGGTCCTGATGCCCGAGATGAGCACGCTGAACGGCACGCTGTCGTTCGGGTCGGTGCTGAGCCTGCCGAAGGCGCTCGACGAGACCGTGCCGCGCTTCGTCGCCGCCCTCGACGGCAACCCGGCGACCCCGGTCCCGGCCGCGGGCTGAGGCAGGCGCGCCCCTGCATCCTTCGACGGACGCGGCCGGGCTGCCGCCGTGCTGGGATGTGACCGTGGAACGGGTGCGGGTGGTGGTGGCCGACGACCAGGACGCGGTGCGGACCGGGCTGGTGCTCATCCTGGGCGGGGCGCCGGACGTCGAGGTCGTCGCCGAGGCCGGGGACGGGCTGGCCGCCGTGCGCGCGGCCGCCGAGCACCGGCCGGACGTCGTCCTGATGGACATCCGGATGCCCGGCATCGACGGCATCGAGGCGACCCGCCGGATCCTCGCCGCGGGATCGGCGCAGGTCCTGGTGCTGACGACGTTCGATCTGGACGAGCTGGTGGACGGCGCGCTCGCCGCCGGGGCGGCCGGCTTCCTGCTGAAGTCGGTGGACGCCGTGCGGCTGCAGGAGGGAGTGCGCGCGGTCGCCCGTGGCGACGGCGTGCTGGCCCCGGAGATCACCCGGAGGGTGATCGCGCGCTACGCGGGGGCGCCCCGGGCGTCGTCGGTGCCGGGCCTGGAGACGCTCACCGCACGGGAGACCGACGTGCTCGCCGGCCTCGGCCGGGGCCTGTCCAATGCGGAGCTGTCGGCGGAGCTGGTGATCTCCGAGGCGACGACGAAGACGCACGTCTCCCGGGTGCTCGCCAAGCTCGGCCTGCGCTCCCGTACCCAGGCGGCGATCGCCGCCCAGGAGGCCGGCCTCGTCTGACGGTCACAGCGGCGCACTCATCGCCCCGTGGCGCCCCTTCCCACGAGGGGTCCGCTCGTGGGAAGGGGCGGGCGCGCGCCGACCCGTGGGGTCGGCGCCGCCCCGGGATCAGCGCTGCCCGCGTGCCGTCTCCAGGGCCCGGCGGGTGAGGACCTGCGCCAGGTGGGTGCGGTAGGCGGGGGTGCCGTGCGTGTCGGCGGGCGGCTCGGTCCCCTCGGCGGCCAGCGCGGCCGCCTCGGCGATCGACCTGCCGTCCTTCAGCGCCTGCTCGGTGGCGGTGGCCCGCAACGACGTCGAGCCCATGTTCACCAGCCCGACCCGGTCACCGGACACCGCGACGGCCACGATCGCCCAGTCGTTGGAGCGCCGGGTGAACTTCTCGTACGCCCAGCCCTGGTCCCCGCACCGCGGGATCCGGATCTCGACGATCAGCTCGTCCGGCTCGCGGACCGTGGTGAACACACCGGTGTAGAACTCGCCGACCGGCACCGAGCGGCGCCCCCGCGGGCCCTGCAGGACGACCGTGCCGTCCAGGGCGAGCACCGCGGCGGGCAGGTCGGCGGCCGGGTCGGCGTGCGCGAGGGTCCCGCCCAGGGTGCCGCGGGCCCGGATCTGCGGGTCCCCGACGGTGCGGGCCACCGCCGGCAGCAGCGGCACCTCGGCCGCCAGGACCTCGGAGCTCACCAGGTCGCGGTGCTTGGTCCCGGCCCCGATGGCGACCTCGCCCGCGGCCTCGTCGAGCGTGATGTAGCTGAGCTCGGACAGCCGCCCGATGTCGATCAGGAACTCGGGTGCCCCGAGCCGGACCTTCATGACCGGGATCAGCGAGTGCCCGCCGGCGAGGACGCTGGCGTCCTCGCCCTTCTCGGCGAGCAGCGCGATGGCGTCGTCGAGGGTGTCCGGGCGGGCGTAGTCGAACGCGAGCGGGATCATGCGCCGGCCTCCCCGCGGGAGAAGCCGGGCGCGGTGCGCGGCGCGCCGGACGCGGCCTCCGCCTTCTGTGCGGCGTCCGGGTCCTTGCCGGCCGCGACCAGCACCGCGCGGACGATGTTGTGGTAGCCGGTGCAGCGGCAGAGGTTGCCCTCCAGGCCCTCCCGGACCTTGCGCTCGTCCAGGTCCTCGTCGTGCTCGATCAGCGACACCGCGGCCATGACCATGCCCGGGGTGCAGAACCCGCACTGCAGGCCGTGCTCGGCGTGGAACGCCGCGGTGACCGGGTGCTCCGGGCGGCCCTCGGCGGCGCCGTCGAGCCCCTCCATCGTGGTGACCGACTGCCGGTCGGCCTGGACCGACAACACGGTGCAGGACTTCACGGCCTCGCCGTCGAGCAGCACGGTGCACGCGCCGCAGGAGGAGGTGTCGCAACCGATGTTGGTCGCCTTCAGCCCGACCGTGTCGCGCAGGTAGTGCGCGAGCAGCTGGCGGGGCTCGACGTCGGCGGTGGTCGCCTCGCCGTTGACGGTGATCTCTACCTTCACGTGCTCGCCTCCGAAGCGGCGTGGATGGCCTCCCAGACCCGCAGCGGGGTCAGGGGCATGTCGATGTGCGTGATGCCGAGGTGGGACAGGGCGTCGATGACGGCGCTCTGGGTGGCGGGGGTGGACCCGATCGTCCCGGCCTCGCCGATGCCCTTGTACCCCATGGGGTTGATCGGCGTCGGCGTGGTCATCTCGACGAGGTCGAAGCTCGGGAGCTCGGCCGCCGAGGGGATGCCGTAGTCGGCGAACGTGCCGGTGAGCGGCTGGCCCTCCTCGTCGAAGAGCACCTCCTCCAGCAGCGCCTGCGCGATGCCCTGGGCGATGCCGCCGTGCCGCTGGCCGTCGCACAGCAGCGGGTTGAGGACCGGGCCGGCGTCGTCGACCGCGACGATCCGCTCGACGGTGACCTTCCCGGACTCGGTGTCGACCTCGACGACGCAGACGTGCGCGCCGAACGGGAATGTGGGCTTCTTGCCGTCCCAGGTGGTGTCGACCTTGAGCGGTTCCTGCGCGGCGAGCTCGGCCAGCGTGACCGACTTCGCCGACGGGACGCCGCGGACGGTGATCGCCGCGTTCGAGGGATCGAGCTCCAGGTCCTCGACGCTCGCCTCGAGCAGGTCCGCGGCCCGCTGCTTGGCCAGGTCGATCAGCTCGGCAGAGGCCTGGTGCACCGCGACGCCACCGGTCTGCAGGCTCCGCGAGCCCATCGTGCCGCCGCCGCGCGGCACCAGGTCGGTGTCGCCGTGCTTGACGGTGATCTTCTCGATCGGCACGCCGAGCTGGTCGGAGGCCAGCATCGCCCAGGCCGTCGCGTGCCCCTGCCCGTGCGGGGAGGTGCCGGTCAGCACGGTCACCGAGCCGTCGGCGTGCACCTCGACCGAGGCGTCCTCGGCGAACGCGCCACCGCCGGTGATCTCCACGTAGGACGAGACGCCGACGCCGAGCTGGCGGACGTCGCCGCGCTCGCGGCGCGCCCTCTGCTCGGCACGCAGCTGCTCGTAGCCGGCCTCGGTGAGCGCCAGGTCGATCGCCTTGGCGTACTCGCCGGAGTCGTACTCGACGCCGCCCTTGGTCTTGAACGGGAACTTGTCCGGCGCGACGACGTTGAGCTTGCGCACCTCGGCCGGGTCCTTGCCGATCTCGGCGGCGAACAGGTCCATCGCCCGCTCGATCGCCGCGGTCGCCTCCGGCCGCCCGGCGCCGCGGTAGGCGGCGACCGAGGTGGTGTTGGTGACGACGGCGCGGGCCCGCGACTCGACGTGCTCGATGTCGTAGGTGCCGGGCGCCATCATCCGGGTGAACATCGGCAGGAAGGTCCCCAGCCGCGGGTAGGCGCCGAGGTCCTGGGTGACGTCGAGCCGGTAGTGGGTCACCCTGCCGTCACGGGTGCCGCCGATGGTGACGGTCTGGCGCTGGGCGCGGCCCTGCACCATCCCGGTCATGTTCTCCGAGCGGGACTCGTTCCAGCGGACCGGGCGGCCCTGCCGGCGGGCGAGCCAGGCCACCAGCGCGAACTCCGGGTCGGAGCCGATCTTCGCGCCGAAACCGCCGCCGACGTCGGGCAGGACGACCCGCACGTTCTCCTTGTCCATGCCCAGCCAGCCGGCGATCTCGTCGCGGCCGCCCTGGGCGTTCTGGTTGGACAGGTAGATCGTGACCCGGTCCCCTTCCCAGAACGCGCTCGCGGCGCGGGTCTCCAGCGGGGCGGCGGCGAGCCGCTGGTTGACCAGGTCCTGGGTGACGACGACCTCGCAGTCGTCGAAGAAGTCCGCGGCCGGCTCCGTGTCGTAGCCGTACGCGGCCGCCGTGTTGGTGCCGGCCTCGTCGAAGAGCAGGACCTCGTCGCGGGCCGCCGCCAGCGGGTCGATCACCGCCTGCAGCGGCTCGTACTCGACGTCGACCAGCTCGGCGGCGTCCTCGCCCTGGTAGAACTCCTCGGTCAGCACCGCCGCGACCGGCTCGCCGACGAACCGGACCCGGTCGGTGGCGAGGAAGGGGCGGGTCATCGCCTTGTTCGCCCCGGGGAACAGCAGCGCCGGGGCGATGTCGAGGTCGGCGCCGGTGACCACCGCGACGACGCCGGGCGACTCGAGCGCCGCCGAGGTGTCGATCGAGGTGATCTCCGCGTGGGCCAGCGGCGAGCGGACGAGCGTCAGGTGCAACGCTCCGGTCAGCCGTTCGTCGATCAGGTCGTCGGTGTAGGTCGCGCCGCGCGTGAGGAAGACCGGATCCTCCGTGCGGACGACGCGCGTGCCCAAGATGCTCATCGAGCGCGAGCGTATACGCGCGCACCGGTGTCGGCGAGATCCACACGATGGCGGATCCGCAGGTCAGGGCACCCTTACCTGCCGGCGCTCGCCGCGGGGTCGTCCCACCACGGCCGGATCGCCCACAGTGGAGAGACCGGGCCGTGTCCCGCGCCCAGCGGGTAGGAGTGCCGGACGGCCTCGACGATGTAGCGCTTGCCGAACCGGACCGCGCCCTCGACGGACAGCCCGCGGGCCAGCCCGGACGCGGTCGCGGCCGCCAGGGAGTCCCCGCCGCCGTGGGTGTTCCCGGTGTCGAAGCGCGGACCGGGGAGCTCCACGAAGGACTCGCCGTCGAAGAGGAGGTCGAGGCAGCCGTCCCGGTCACCGGCGAGGTGGCCGCCCTTGACCAGCACGGCCCGCGGCCCGAGGGCGTGCAGCGCCTTCGCCGCCGCGTACTGGCCGTCCCGGTCGTGGACGTCGTGCTCGACCAGCAGCCGGATCTCGTCCAGGTTCGGGGTGACCAGGGTGGCCCGCGGGAACAGGACGTGCCGGTACGCGTCCAGGGCCTCGGCGGCGAGCAGCGGGTCGCCGTGCATGGACGCCGCGACCGGGTCGACGACGAGCGGGGTGGCGTGCCCGGCACCGATCCCGTTCTCGTCGAACGCCGACGCGACCGCCTCGATGATCTCGGCGTTGGCCAGCATGCCGGTCTTGGCGGCCTGCAGCCCGATGTCGGACGCGACCGAGGCGATCTGCCCCGTGATCGTCCCGGTCGGGATCGTGTGGACGCCGGTGACGCCGACCGAGTTCTGCACGGTGACCGCGCAGACCGCGAGGCAGCCGTGCACCCCGCAGGCGGCGAACGCGCGCAGGTCGGCGGCGATCCCGGCGCCGCCGCCCGAGTCGGTGCCGGCGATCGTCATGACGCGCGGCGGGGTGGTGCCGACGGTGGGTTCCATGGCCCGGTCCTCCCTGGCCGGCATTACCCGGCCGGTCCCGCGGTCGGCGGCGGTGGTCCGTCCGGACACCAGCCGCCCTCTCAGCCCGCTCGCCCCGCGAGCTCCCGCGTCCTGATCGCCGGCGCCTCGTGCACCGGCGACGTCCTGCACCGACGACGGTAACCCGGTTCCCCGGCACCGGGCCGGTCCGCCCGGTGCTCAGTCCCCGGCCGACGAGATCGGCAGGTAGACCCGGCCGCCCTCGTCGCGGAACTCGCCCGCCTTCTCCTCCATCCCCGCCTCGATCGCCTCGACGCTGGTCAGCCCGTGCTCCTCGGCGTAGTCCCGGACGTCCTGGGTGATCTTCATCGAGCAGAACTTCGGCCCGCACATCGAGCAGAAGTGCGCGGTCTTCGCGGGCTCCGCCGGCAGCGTCTCGTCGTGGTAGGCCTGCGCGGTGTCCGGGTCCAGCGCGAGCGCGAACTGGTCGCGCCAGCGGAACTCGAACCGGGCCTGGCTCAGCGCGTCGTCGCGGGCCTGGGCGTGCGGGTGCCCCTTCGCCAGGTCGGCCGCGTGGGCGGCGATCTTGTAGCTGATCACGCCGACCTTCACGTCGTCGCGGTTCGGCAGGCCCAGGTGCTCCTTGGGCGTGACGTAGCAGAGCATCGCGGTGCCGGCCTCGGCGATCCGCGCGGCGCCGATGGCCGAGGTGATGTGGTCGTAGCCGGGCGCGATGTCGGTGGCGAGCGGGCCGAGGGTGTAGAACGGCGCCTCGTCGCACCACTCCTCCTCCAGCCGCACGTTCTCGACGATCTTGTCCATCGGGACGTGCCCGGGCCCCTCGATCATCACCTGGACGTCGTGCTCGCGGGCGATCCGGGTGAGCTCGCCCAGCGTCTCCAGCTCGGCGAGCTGCGCGGTGTCGTTGGCGTCGGCGATCGAGCCCGGCCGCAGGCCGTCGCCGAGGGAGAACGTGACGTCGTAGCGGCGCAGGATCTCGCACAGCTCGGCGAAACGGGTGTAGAGGAACGACTCGCGATGGTGCGCCAGGCACCACGCGGCCATGATCGAACCGCCGCGGGAGACGATCCCGGTGACCCGCTTCGCGGTCAGCGGGACGTACCGAAGCAGCACCCCCGCGTGCACCGTCATGTAGTCGACGCCCTGCTCGCACTGCTCGACCACGGTGTCCCGGTAGACCTCCCAGGACAGCTTCGCCGGGTCGCCGTCCACCTTCTCCAGTGCCTGGTAGATCGGCACGGTGCCGATCGGGACCGGGGAGTTGCGCAGGATCCGTTCCCGGGTGGCGTGGATGTCCCGGCCGGTCGAGAGGTCCATCACGGTGTCGGCGCCCCAGCGGGTCGCCCACACCATCTTCTCCACCTCCTCCTCGATCCCCGAGGAGACCGCGGAGTTGCCGATGTTGGCGTTGACCTTGGTCAGGAACCGCTTGCCGATGATCATCGGTTCGGACTCGGGGTGGCGGACGTTGGCGGGGATCACCGCGCGGCCGCGGGCGACCTCGGAGCGGACGAGCTCGGCGTCGCAGCCCTCGCGGATCGCGATGAACCGCATCTCCGGCGTGATGGTCCCGGCACGGGCGTGCGACAGCTGGGTCCCGTCCCGGCCCCCGATCCAGTCCGACCGGAGCGCGGGCAGGCCGGCCCGCACGTCGATCTCGGCCTGGTCGTCGGTGTAGGGGCCGGAGGTGTCGTAGACGTCGTGGTGCTCACCGTTCGACAGCGCGATCCGCCGGACCGGGACCCGCAGGCCGTCCGGTCCGTCCACGTAGTGCTTCGTGGAGCCTGCGATCGGCCCGGTCGTGACCTGGGGACGCACGTGTGCAGCCGTCATGACGACTTCCTCCCTGGCCGGCATTACCCGGCCGGTTCTGCGGTCGGCGACCGTGGATCGGTGTGTCGCCCTCTCAGCCCCGCGCGACGGAGCTCCCGCGTGTTCAGATGTGCCCCGGACCCTAGGGCAGCCCCGGCGGTTACGCCATACGCTGGCGACCATGACGCAGAAGGCCGAACTGAGCCCGACCGACTGGGTGCGCGAGCAGACCGAGACGATCCTGGAGAACGGGACGACCCACGGCGTGACGGTGCTGGACCGCCCGATCGTCCTGGTGACCACGACCGGCGCGAGGTCCGGCAGGAAGCGCTACGTGCCGGTCATGCGGGTCGAGCACGACGGCGCGTACGCGATGGTCGCCTCCAAGGGCGGTACCCCGCAGAACCCGGCCTGGTACCACAACGTCCGCGCCCATCCCGAGGTCACCGTGCAGGACGGCACCGAGACCGGGACCTACGTCGCCCGCGAGCTCACCGGTGACGAGCGGCAGGAGTGGTGGGACCGCTGCGTCGAGGCCTACCCGCCGTACGCCGACTACCAGGAGAAGACCTCCCGGCTCATCCCGGTCTTCGTGCTCGAGCCACGGCGCTGACGCGCCCGTGAGTGGTGACGTGGGCCAGGGCCCGCGTCACCACTCACGAGGCGTCAGCCCTGCCGGGGGACGTCCTCCGCCAGCAGCGCGGACGGGTCCCACGAGTCGTCCGGGTTGCCCCAGCCGTTGCGTTTGAGCATCTTGCGGGCCGCCCGCTGGTTCCGGCCCATCAGCCGGTCCAGGTACAGGTGGCCGTCGAGGTGGTCGGTCTCGTGCTGCAGGCACCGGGCGAAGAAACCCTTGCCCTCGACGTCGACCGGGTTCCCGTCCAGGTCGGTCCCGGTGACCCGGGCCCACTCGGCGCGCCCGGTCGCGAAGCTCTCACCCGGGACCGAGAGGCAGCCCTCCAGGTCGTCGTCCGGGTCCGGCATGATCTCGGGGCGCTCGCTGGTCTCCAGCACCGGGTTGAGGACGTGCCCGCGGCGCATCGTGCGGGTCTCCTCGTCGGGGCAGTCGTAGACGAACAGCCGCAGGTCGACACCGACCTGGTTCGCCGCCAGGCCGACGCCGTGCGCGGCCGCCATCGTCTCGAACATGTCCGCGACGAGCGTCCTGAGCTCGTCGTCCACCTGCTCGACGGGCCGGGTGGGCCGGTGCAGCACGGGATCGCCGACCATGCGGATGCGCAGAACGGTCACCGTCGCAGGGTACGGTCAGCACCCACCCGCTCCCGCCGCCGGACCCGTCCGGGCGGTTTCGCGCCCCGGGGCGCGTCGCGACCGGTTCCTGTCGGTCCTGTGTGGTTGAATCCGTGCCGCGAATGACAGGCGTGTCATTCGCAGGTGGTGCCGTCCCGCGCACGGGCCGCCACCACCTGAGTTCGTCGGCCGCTCGAGGAGCGTGATGGAGTCCGCTGGGTCCCTGTCGGAAAGCCGCGGAGCGCACCGGCGCTCTGCCGCTCCCTCGCGCGAGCTCGACCGCCGGGAGCGCGAGATCCTCGCGTTCGAGGCCCAGTGGTGGAAGTACGCGGGCGCCAAGGAGCAGGCGATCCGCGAGCTGTTCGACATGTCCGCCACCCGCTACTACCAGGTGCTGAACGCGCTCGTCGACAAGCCGGAGGCGCTGGCCGTCGACCCGTTGCTGGTCAAGCGCCTGCGCCGGCTGCGCTCCAGCCGGCAGCGCACCCGTGCCGCCCGCCGGCTGGGCCTCGAGCCCTGAGCGACGGACGACAGCCGTGAGCCGCAGCTCGAGCCCCTATCGGAGGTCAGGATGACCGCACCCGCGTCGGGCGGACGCTCGCCCCTGAAGATCGCCGGCATCGCCCTGATCGGCGTCGGTGCGGTCGCCGGCATCGTCGGCCTGGCCGGGCTCGGCGGCGGAGGCCAGGAGAGCCCGCAGGCGGCGCCGCCGTCGGCGACCTCCGAGACCTCGCCCGCACCGGACGGTGCGCCCGCACCCGGCGCCCCCGCGCCCGGAACACCCGGCGCTCCCGGAGCACCCGCCCCCGGCGCTCCCGGAGCACCGGCTCCCGGCACGCCCGGCGCACCCGGCGCTCCCGGAGCACCGGCTCCCGGCACGCCCGGCGCACCCGGCGCACCTGCCCCCGGGACCCCTGGCGCGCCCGGCACCCCCGGTGCTCCCGGCACCCCCGGAGCGCCGGGCACGCCCGGTGCGCCCGGTACCCCCGGCGCGGGCACCTCGCCGTTCACCCCGGGCGCGCCCGGCACCCCGGGGTCGCCCGGTTACGACGGCGTCGGGCCGGCCGTCGCACCGCCGCCCCCGCCCCCCGGCTCCGGGGGCGTCGCGGCCGCCGAGGGGTCCAAGGCCACGGCCCGCCCGGCCGTCCGGATCTACAACAACTCGACGATCCGCGGACTCGCCGAGAAGGCCGCCGGCAAGTTCCGCACCAACGGCTGGGACGTCTCGCAGGTGCAGAACTACTCCCAGGGTGTCGTCCCGACCACGACCGTCTACTACCGCGAGGGCTCGGGTGAGAAGGCGGCCGCGGAGGAGATCGGGAAGAAGTTCGGCATGCGCGTCGAGCCCCGCTTCCCGGGCATCCAGGACGCCACCCCGGGCGTGATCGTGATCGTCACGAAGGACTTCTCGGCGGCCTGACACCGACTCCGCTCCCCGGCGCGCGGACACGGCCCCGGACGGGTTCCGTCCGGGGCCGTCGTGTGTCCGCCGGTGGACTCCTCAGGCACTGCGGCGCCGCGCGTACTCCTCCAGCTCGGCGACCTGCACCGGGTCCAGCGACGGGCGGACCGCCGCGCGGGCGGTCACGATGTGCGCGGCCGTCACCTCGCCCGCCTCGAGGGACTCCCGCATCGCGGTCAGCGCGGCCTCGCGCAGCAGCGCCGCGCAGTCCGCGGCCGAGTAGCCCTCCAGGTCGGACGCGAGCGCGTCCAGGTCGACGTCACCGGCCAGCGGGACGTCCCGGCCGGCCGCGCGCAGGATGTCGGCACGGGCCTCGGCGTCCGGGGGCGGGACGAACACCAGCCGCTCCAGCCGGCCCGGCCGCAGCAGCGCCGGGTCGATCAGCTCCGGCCGGTTGGTGGCACCCACGACGACCACCTCCCGCAGCGGGGTCGCGCCGTCGAGCTCGGTGAGGAGCGCGGCGACGACGCGGTCCGCGACACCGGCGTCGGTCGAGCCGCCGCGGCGCGGGGCGAGCGCGTCGACCTCGTCCAGGAAGATCAGCGCGGGCGCGGCCTCGGCGGCCCGCCGGAACAGCTCGCGCACCGCACGCTCGGACTCGCCGACGTACTTGTCGAGCAGCTCGGCGCCCTTCACCGCGAACACGTTGAGGTCGCCGGACCCGGCCAGCGCCCGCAGCAGGAACGTCTTGCCACCGCCGGGCGGGCCGTAGAGCAGCACGCCGCGCGGGGCGTCCACACCGAGCCGGGCGAACGAGTCCGGGTGCCGCAGCGGCCACAGCACCGCCTCGGTGAGGGACTGCTTGACCTCGGTCATGTCGCCGACGTCGTCCAGGGTGAGGCCGCCCGCGCTCAGCGTCCCGCCACCGGACAGCGAGATCGGGCGGACCGAGCCCACGGCGTCGAGCAGGTCCTGCTGGCGGAGCTCCTCGCTCCCGGGGTCGCTCCCGCCCCGCAGCGCGGCCGCGATCGCGGCCTCCCGGCGGACCGCTGCCAGGTCGGCCACCACGAACCCCGGCGTGCGGGCCGCGATCGCCGCGAGGTCGACGTCGCCGGCCCGCGGGACGCCGGACAGCAGCCGTTCGAGCAGCGCACGCCGGGTCGCCGTGTCCGGCAACGGGACGGCGAGCTCGCGGTCCACGAGATCGGGGGCACGCAGCCGCGGGTCGAGCCCCTCCGGCTCGGCGCTGGTGACGACGAGCGCGGGCCCGCCGGGCGCGGTCGCCGCGCGCAGCTCGTCGAGCACCAGGGTCGCCAGCGGGGGCGGGTTCGACGCCGGCAGCAGGGCGTCCGCGTCGTGCACCAGGAGGACGGCCGGGTCGTCCGGCGTGCTGCGGGCGTCGGCGATCGCGGCCCGGACCCGCTCGGCGGCGGCCGCGGGTTCCACGGCGGCGACGCCCGGCGCCACCAGCTCCACGCAGCGCGCCCCGACCGCGGCGGCGGCGCTGCGCACCAGGGTCGCCTTGCCGGCCCCCTCGGGCCCGGTGACGAGCACGCCGAGCCGCGCGCTGCCACCGAGCCGGGTGAGCAGCTCGGGGCGGCGGAACATCAGCTCCAGCCAGTCGACGAGCCTGCGGGCGACCGTTTCGTTGGCGGCCAGGTCGTCGAGGGCGATCGGCGGGTCGGTCGCGGCGGGAGTGGCCCCGGGCGTCCCGGGGCCGGCGGCGGCCGGGCCCGCGGCAGCCGGGGGTGCACTGCCGGCGCCGGATCGGGCAGAGCCGGGAGCCCGTGCGCCGTCGGCCGGAACGCCACCGGCCGGTGTCCCGCCGCCCGGCGTGCCCACGATGCCGGCCGAGCCTGGGGAGCCCGGGGCGCCCACGATGCCGGCCGGGCCGGGGGCGCCCGGGGCGCCGGTGGGACCGGGCCCACCGGCCGTCCGGCTGACCAGGACCGACCCGGTGTCCGCACCGCCCTGCCAGCCGACGACCGTCGACGGCTGCACGACGACCGGGACGCCGTTCGGGTCGGCGACCGCGACGGTCAGCAGCTCGGACGTCCACGCCCCGCCGACGGCGGCGGCCAGGGCGCGCCGCGCCGAGTGGACGTCCGCGCCCGGCGGCGGTGCGATGTCCTGCGGCAGCAGCGACACCGCGTCCCCACGGACCAGGACCTTGCCCATCAGCGCGAGCCGCAGCGTCGCGGGCGTGACCGACGCCGTCGCGAGCCGGGAGCCGAGCAGCCGCACCTCGCGGGCCGGGGACACCGCCGCCGGCGCGACGACCACCGGAGCACCGTCGGTCAGCCCGGTGTTGGACAGGGTCACGTCGTCGAGCCGGGCCTGTCCGTGCGGGGTGCCGGCGTCCCCGGCCACGGCGAGCGCGGCCGTCACCCGGGCTCCGGTGAGGGTGACCGCGTCCCAGGAACGCAGGCCGAGCCCGGCGAGCACCTCGGGGTGCAGCCGGATCACGCCGCGGCGGGCGTCGACGGCCGCGGAGGCAAGGCGTGCGACCAGGGTCAGCGAGGGATCTCCCACGGCGCCCACGCTATCCACCGGCGGCGACGGCGACGCTGACCGGCCCGGCGTACGACCGGCCCCGGCGACGCTCACGGAACCCGGCCACGCTCACCGGAT
Organism: Pseudonocardia sp. C8; assembly: GCF_014267175.1. NCBI lineage: Bacteria > Bacillati > Actinomycetota > Actinomycetes > Pseudonocardiales > Pseudonocardiaceae > Pseudonocardia > Pseudonocardia sp. C8. Next base: position 5,997,416 of record NZ_JACMTR010000002.1, on the reverse strand, counting down.
CGAGCGAGCGTTCCCGGGTTCGGTGAGCGTCCCGGTGGGCGGGACGGTGCGGCGCAGGGTCAGCGGCGGCGCAGGCCGAGGCGGCGGCCGCTGCCGCGCGGGGCGGGGGCCACGCCCGGGCCGCGGGCGGCGGCGCGGCGGTTCGCGTCGTTCTCCCGCCGGGCCGCGCCCTCCGGGTCCAGCCGGCGGCGCACGCCGCGGGCCATCGCCCCGGCCCGTCCGGCGACCCGCCTGCGCAGCGGCGGGCGCAGGCCCAACCGCCGGGCCGAGCGTGCGGCCCGGGCGACGGCGCGGCGCTGGCGCACCGGGACGTCCCAGGCCTCGGGGTGCTTGGACAGCCAGCGGTGGCGGTAGATCGTGTAGGGCATCAGCAGCAGGTAGCCGACGCCGGCGATCGTGATGCCGAGGAACGGCACCGTGAACATCACCGCGACGATCACGGCCACGCCGGCCAGCAGCGGGGCGATCGCCCGCTGCGGCACCCGGACGGTCTTCAGCGACAGCGTGGGGATCCGGCTCACCATCAGCGCCGCCGTGACCAGGGCCCAGGCCGCGACCAGCGGCTCGGCCGACCACCAGCCGTCGCCGAAGTGCAGCCACAGGTAGAGCGGGATCCCGGCGGTCATCGCCGCGGCCGGAGCCGGGACGCCGACGAAGAACTCCCGGGCGAACGGGGGCGCGCTCTCGTCGTCGATGAGGGTGTTGAACCGGGCCAGCCGCAGGGCCATGCACACCGCGAACACCAGCGACACGATCCAACCCGCGCGCGACGAGTCGTCGAACGCCCAGATGTAGATCACCAGGGCCGGCGCGACACCGAACGAGACCAGGTCGGCGAGCGAGTCGAGCTCGGCGCCGATCCGGCTGGACGCGTCGAGCAGCCGGGCGAGGCCGCCGTCGAGCGCGTCACAGAGCGCGGCCGCGAGCACGGCCCCGATGGCGAGGTCGAACCGGTTCTGCAACGCCAGGTAGACCGCGGACAGCCCGGCGCAGAGGTTGAGGACGGTGACCGCGTTCGGCAGCAGCCGGACGCCGGCCGGGTATCCGTTCGGCGGACGGCCGATCCCCATGGCTCAGTCCTCCGCCCGGTGCGGGGGCTGCGGATCGCCCGTCGACTCCGGTACGACGCCGAGGACGGTCTCCGCCCCGAGCGTGCGCTGGCCGGGGCGGACGAGCGGCGCGGTCCCGGGGGGCAGGTAGGTGTCGACGCGGGAGCCGAACCGGATCAGGCCGAACCGCTCGCCCGCCGCGACCTCGTCACCGGCCGCCAGCGAGCACACGATCCGGCGCGCCAGCAGCCCGGCGATCTGGACGACACCGACCCGGGCGCCGTCCGGGCGGACGAAGGTGATCGCGTTGCGCTCGTTGTCCTCGCTGGCCTTGTCGAGGTCGGCCGACAGGAACTTCCCGGTCCGGTAACCCACCGCGGCGACCCGGCCGTTCACCGGCACCCACTGGACGTGCACGTCGAGCACGGTGAGGAAGACCGACACCCGGGTGTGCGGCTCGCGCGGCAGCGCCAGCTCCTCCGGCGGCACGACCTCGTCGACGGTCGCGACGACGCCGTCGGCCGGGGCCAGGACGGCGTCGGTCCGCAGCGGCGGGGTGCGGCGCGGGTCGCGGAAGAACAGGGCGGTGGCCGCGGTGGCCAGCAGGCCGGGCAGCGCGCCGCGGCCGCTGAGGGCCCGGACTCCGGCGGCGGCGAGCGCGACCCCGGCGACGATCGGCCGCCCGCCCGGGTGCATCGGGGGGATCGCGTCCCGGACCAGTCGGGCGATGCGGGTCGGCGAGGTCCCGGTTCCTTCGGCCATGGCGGGTCGTGGACTCCTGATACTCCGGTTGGGGACCCGTCACGCTACGCGGACACCCCGCGCACACGACCGGCGGGACGACCGGGACACGCCGGGCCGGCCCCGTCCGTGCCACGGCCACGGAGACGTGGCACCATCACCGGCTCGTGACGCGGGCGGTGCAGCACGCGCTCCTGCCGGATCTCCCGGGCGGGCACCGGGACGGGCCGACAAAAGGGCCGGGGCCGTCGTCCCCCGAGACGACGACCCCGGCCGTGGAACCGCTCGTCCGCTCCCCAGCGACGGGCGGTGGGTCCTGTGCTGTGAAGGGTCTACCCCCTCGTGAGCAAAAGTATTCCTCCCCGGCGACCGGCCGTCCAGATCACGATGGATGAACACCGTGATCTACCTCGTTCGGCCGAACGCGCACCCCCACCGACGTCGCGCGGGGTGAGTTCGTTGCCCCGTCTGCCTATGAATCAGGTCACACTTTCGGCCCAGCACGAGGGCCGCGCGGGTGGTGGCCCTGTCGCACAGCGCGTTCGGCTCCGGTGTCCGGCGGTACCGCTCACCGCGGACCGCGCCCGTCAGCCGTCCAGCAGCCAGACCGCGACCGGGTCACCGTCGGCCACCGAGGTCGTCTCCGCGGGGAGGTCGATGAGGCAGTCGGCCCGCGCCAGCGCCGCGATCAGGTGCGATCCGGCGCCGCCGATCTCCGCGACCGTGCCCGACGCAGCGTCCAGGACGCCGCGGCGGAACTGCCGCTTGCCGGGGACGGACGTCAGCCCGCCGGCGAGCCGGGCCGTCACCACCGGCCGCACCGGCGCGGGATGCCCTGCCGCGGCGCGCAGGGCGGGCCGGACGAACACCTCGAACGACACCAGCGAGCTGACCGGGTTGCCGGGCAGCGTCACCACCGCCACCGTCGCGCCGCCCAGGTCGAGCCGGCCGCACCCCTGCGGCCCGCCGGGCTGCATCGCGACCTTGCCGAACTCGACGCCGTGCCCGGTCAGCGCCTCCTTCACGACCTCGTAGGCGCCCGCGCTCACCCCGCCCGAGGTGAGGACCAGGTCCACCCCGTCGGAGACCTTCTCGGCGAGCACCGCTCGGAACTTCTCGACGTCGTCCGGGACGAACGACAGCTGCTCGGCCGTCGCCCCCGCCTCCCGGACGGCGACGGCGAGCATCGTCCCGTTCGACTCGTAGATCTGCCCCGGCGCGAGCGGCTCCCCCGGGGGGACCAGCTCCGAGCCGGTCGACAGCACCAGGACGTGGGGCCTGCGGCGGACCGGGAGTTCCGGCCGGCCGACCGCGGCCGCCAGGCCGATCTGCGACGCACCGAGCACCGTTCCCGCGGTGAGCAGCACGGCACCGGCGGCGGTGTCCTCGCCCGCGCGGCGGACGAACGCGCCGGGCTCGGGGGCGGCCGAGATGCGCACCCGCTCGGTGCCGGCGTCGGTCCGCTCCACCGGGACGATCGCGTCGGCCCCCGCCGGCACCGGGGCGCCGGTCATGATCCGCGCGACCGTGCCGGGCTCCAGCGGCCCGACGTCGGTCCGGCCGGCCGGGATGTCGGCGGCGACCGGGAGGTCCACCGGCGCCTCGCCGGACGCGCCGGCGAGCTCGGCGGCCCGCACCGCGTAGCCGTCCATCGCGGAGTTGTCGAACGGCGGCAGCGCGACGCCGGCGGTCAGGTCCGCCGCCAGCACCCGCCCGCTCGCCTCCGCGAGCGGCACCGTCTCGGCACCGGTCGGGTGCAGGAGCGCGGCCACCACGGCGGCGTGCTGCTCGACGGTGCGCGGACCGGTCTCCGACCAGGTGCTCATGGCGCCATCCTGCCCCCCGGCCCGGACGGCCCGCACCCCGGCGCCACCAGCTTGCACTCGCCATCGGCGAGTGCTAGAAACGGGCTCAGCATCCACTGGCACTCGTGGCCGTGGAGTGCCAGGTCGGGTCGGTGAGTCCGGCGCAGGGTAGCCGGGCGTCCGTCGCGGGCATCGCATCCGATCACTCGACTCTGTCTACGGAGGGCAACACCCCCATGGCGAAGCAGATCGCGTTCGACGAGGAGGCCCGCCGGGGCCTGGAGCGGGGCATGAACACCCTCGCCGACGCCGTCAAGGTGACGCTGGGCCCCAAGGGCCGCAACGTCGTCCTGGAGAAGAAGTGGGGCGCGCCGACCATCACCAACGACGGCGTGTCGATCGCCAAGGAGATCGAGCTCGAGGACTCCTGGGAGAAGATCGGCGCCGAGCTGGTGAAGGAGGTCGCCAAGAAGACCGACGACATCGCCGGTGACGGCACCACCACCGCCACCGTGCTCGCCCAGGCGCTGGTCCGCGAGGGCCTGCGCAACGTCGCCGCGGGCGCGAACCCGATGTCCCTCAAGCGGGGCATCGAGAAGGCCACCGAGGCCGTCTCCCAGGCGCTGCTGAAGAGCGCCAAGGAGGTCGAGACCAAGGAGCAGATCGCCGCCACCGCGTCGATCTCCGCCGCCGACTCGCAGATCGGCGAGCTCATCGCCGAGGCGATGGACAAGGTCGGCAAGGAAGGCGTCATCACCGTCGAGGAGTCGCAGACCTTCGGGCTCGAGCTCGAGCTCACCGAGGGCATGCGCTTCGACAAGGGCTACATCTCGCCGTACTTCGTCACCGACGCCGAGCGGATGGAGGTCGAGCTCGAGGACCCGTACGTCCTGCTCGTCTCCTCCAAGATCTCGACCGTCAAGGACCTGCTCCCGCTGCTGGAGAAGGTCATGCAGTCGGGCAAGCCGCTGGCGATCATCGCCGAGGACGTCGAGGGCGAGGCCCTGGCCACCCTGGTCGTCAACAAGATCCGTGGCACCTTCAAGTCCGTCGCCGTCAAGGCCCCGGGCTTCGGTGACCGCCGCGAGGCCATGCTCACCGACATGGGCATCCTCACCGGTGGCGAGGTCATCTCGGAGAAGGTCGGCCTCAAGCTGGAGAACGCCGACCTGTCGCTGCTGGGCACCGCCCGCAAGGTCGTCGTGACCAAGGACGAGACCACCATCGTCGACGGCGCCGGTGACGCCGACCAGATCGCCGGCCGGGTCAACCAGATCCGCGCCGAGATCGAGCGCACCGACTCCGACTACGACCGCGAGAAGCTCCAGGAGCGCCTCGCCAAGCTGGCCGGCGGCGTCGCCGTCATCAAGGCCGGCGCGGCCACCGAGGTCGAGCTCAAGGAGCGCAAGCACCGCATCGAGGACGCCGTCCGCAACGCGAAGGCGGCCGTCGAGGAGGGCATCGTCGCCGGTGGCGGCGTGGCCCTGCTGCAGGCCGGTGCGGGCCTGTTCGAGGGTCTCGGCCTGGAGGGTGACGAGGCCACCGGCGCGAACATCGTCAAGGTCGCGCTGGAGGCCCCGCTGAAGCAGATCGCCATCAACGCCGGCCTCGAGGGCGGCGTCGTGGCGGAGAAGGTCCGCAACCTGCCGACCGGTGAGGGCCTCGACGCCGCCACCGGCGAGTACACGGACCTGATCAAGGCGGGCATCATCGACCCGGCCAAGGTGACCCGCTCGGCGCTGCAGAACGCGGCCTCGATCGCGGCCCTGTTCCTCACCACCGAGGCGGTCATCGCCGACAAGCCGGAGAAGAACGCCGGCGGCGGCGCGGCCGACCCGACCGGTGGCATGGGCGGCATGGACTTCTAGTCCCGCTCAGCACCATCCGCGGGGGCGGTACCGGTTCGCCGGTGCCGCCCCCGCGGCGTGCGGTGGCCGGGACCGCCGGCGCCCCGGGCGCCCGTCCCCGATTCCCGCCGAGGTGCAGCCCGGGGCGGTGCCGCCGCTGATCCACGAACCGTCGTCGATCCGGCCACGGGTGGCCGCATCTGCTCCGGATCCGTGATCACCGCTCAGTCGGCCGGGGCGACGATCCAGGCGGCGAGGTAGACCAGTGCAGCAGCGCCCCCGGTGACCAGGGTCAGCACCAGCACGGCGATCCGGAGCAGGGCCGCGTCGACGCCGAGGTCACGGGCCAGGCCGCCGCAGACCCCGCCGAGCATCTTGTCGGTGGTGCTGCGCCGCAGCCGGTAGGAGGCGAGCCGGTCGCCGAGGGACGGCGCGGGCGTCCCGGTGACCCCCGCCGCCGGCCGGTCGGTGCCGGGGACCGCGCTCGCCGGCCCGGTGCCGGGGACCGCGCTCGCCGGCCCGGTGCCGGGGACCGCGGTCGTCGGGTCGGTGTCGGAGGAGGGGTTCTGCGCTGCGATGTCCATGCCTCGAGACTGGTCCCCGGTGCGGCCCGGCGGCTCGGGACGACCCCGGAGTCCGACCCGGAACCGGTGCCGGGCCCGCTCAGGGGCACCGGCCCGGGCCGGCCGGGCGCACCCCGCACCCGCGCACGGGCCGGAGCGGGGTGCGCCTGCGCCGCAGCGCCGGCGCTCGTGGGCGTCAGCGCTCGTGCGGGGCCTTGTAGGAGGCCGCCTCCGGTGCGCTGAACACCTCGGAGACCTGGCGCAGCCCGCCCTCCTGGCTCGGGTCGGCCTGCCCGATGAACACCGAGCGGCTCGGCGGCGACCCGGGCCTGGAGAAGTCCAGCTGGCTCGCGACCAGGCCGTCGGTGGTGATCGAGCCGGCGGTCGTGAACGCCTCGTGCACGCCGGCCCGGGTCAGGTCACCGTTCTGGCAGGCCTTGGTGAGGATCTGCTGCCAGACCAGGCCGCCGGCGTAGCCGTACGGGACACCGGCGTTCTTGGTGGCCTGCGGGAACTTGGCGGTGAACTTGGTCCGGATCTCCTGGGCCTTCGGCACGGCGGCCGAGTACGGCACCGAGCTGGCCGAGACGTAGAGGTTGCCGACCGACTGAGCCGCGGCACCGGCCAGGTTCACCGCCGGGTCGAACGTCGGGTTGTTGCCGAGCACCGGCACGTTGAGCCCGAGCGTCCGGGCCGCGTTCAGCGCGTTCGCGGTCTGCGCCGGGGTGGTCGTCAGCAGGATGGCCTTGACCCCCTGGCCCTGGAAGCCGGTGACGATGTTGGACATGTCGGTGTCGGTGGCGGCGACCTTCGCCGGCAGCAGCTTCAGCCGGTGCTGCTGGGCGTAGGCCTGGGCGCCGAGCAGGCCGTTGTCGCCGTACTCCCCGCCGATGTAGATGTGCCCGACGGTGTCGCCGTCGGCGAGCTTGCCCTGCTGCTGCAGGAACGCCATCCCGTTGACCATCTCGAGGTCGTAGGTGGTGCCCGGGATGATCTGGTACGGGTTGTCCAGGATGATCGACGACCAGGACAGGGCCAGCGAGGTCACCTGGTCGCTCTCCAGGTTCCCGCGCAGGGCCGCGTTGATCGGGGAGCCGAGCAGCTGCAGGTAGCCGAGGATGTTCGGCTCCTGCTGGCGGTACTGGGTCGTGGCGACGTCGGCCTTGTAGCCGCTGTCCTTGACGTCCAGCGCGATCCGCCGGTTGCAGATGCCGCCTGCGGCGTTGATGTCGTCGGCCCAGAGCTGGTTGCCCTGCACGAGTCCGGTGCCCAGGTTGCGGAACGGGCCGGAGGTGTCACCCAGCACGCCCAGGGTGATCGTGTCGGCGCTGACGCCGACGTCGGTGGCGATGTTGCCGCCACCGCCGCCACCGGTGTCCCCGCCGCGGGTGCCGCAGCCCGCCAGGACCATCGCGGCCGCGAGGGCGACGGCGGCCAGCGCCCGGGCACGGCCCGGCGCGGGGCGCCCGGACATTCGACGTCGAGTCATCGTTGTTCCTCTCCATCACGAGACGGGCGGTGCATCCGCCGGTCGACGGCGGCGGCGACGCGCCGGCCGATGGCGGCCAGGCCGCCGGGCTCGAAGAGCACGACGACGATCACCGCGAGGCCGTAGACGTAGAGGCTGACCACGGTCGGGCTGAACCCGGACAGCGCGTCGCCGCCCAGGCCCAGGTCGTCGGCGTACAGGGTGAGCAGCTGCTGGGTGCCGTAGACGACGACGGCGCCCACCACGGCCCCGGGCACCGACCCGAGCCCGCCGATGATCGCCATCGCCAGGAACGCGATGGACGTGTTCAGCCCGTAGCTGCCGAACTCGCTCTCGTCCGGCTTGAGCAGCCCGAACCAGAGGACCAGCATCACACCGGCCAGGCCGGCGTACCCGGCGCTGACCGCGAACGCCCCGGCCTTGGCCCGCAGCACGTTCACGCCCAGCACCCCGGCGGCGACCTGGTTGTCCCGCACGGCCCGCCAGGCCCGGCCGACCCGGCTGTTCACCGCACCGCGGGCCAGCAGGTAGGCCACCACGGTCAGGACCACGAACAGGTACCAGAGCCGCTCCTCCTCGCGGAACGGCACGCCGAGCACCTCGAACCGGCCCTCGTTGGTGAACGGGAACCCGAACAGCGAGAACGGCTCCGGGTTGCGCCCGCTGGCCGGGCCGCCGGTCAGCGCGGGCAGCGCCTGCCCCAGGTAGAAGCCGACGAACACCAGTGCCAGCGAGGCCACACCGAGGTAGATCCCGGTCAGCCGGCCGGCGACCGGGGCGAACGCCAGCCCGGCCAGTGCCGAGACGGCCACGGCGCCGACCAGCGCGATCACCGGTGGCAGGCCCAGCCCGACGACGTGCTCCGCGCCCTCCTGCCCGGTGCTGCCGGCCAGCACCGTGTAGGCGGTGCCGCCGACGAGCAGGAAGAACGCGTGCGCCAGGGACAGCTGGCCGGCCTGCCCGATCACCAGGGTGAGCCCGATCGCACCGACCACGCCGACCATCACGAAGCGCCCGGCGCCGAGCAGGGCGGGCTGCACGTAGAGCGGCAGGACGAGCAGCAGCACCAGCAGCACCAGCCAGGCCGCCCGGCGCACCCACCGCATCCCGCCTGCGGGGGCGCGGCCGTGACCGGCCGGGCCGGTGGCGTCCGGCTCCGGGTCGGTGGACGGCGCGGAGGAACGAGCGGTCACGGCGTCAGACACGGCTGAGTACCCGGCTCCCGAACAGGCCCGACGGGCGGACGACCAGCACCAGCAGCATCACCAGGAACACCGCGACCTTGGCGAACGGGATCGACACGTAGACCTCGGTGAGCGCCTGGGTCAGCCCGACCACGATCCCGCCGACGACCGCGCCGGCCGTCGAGTCGAGCCCGCCGATGATCGCGGCCGGGAACGCCGCGAACGCGATCGCGTGCGTGGTGCGGGACAGGCCGCTGCCGGAGAAGTCCTGGGTGACGATGAACGTGACGGCCACCGCGGCCAGTGCCCCGCCGACGAGCCAGGCCGTCGCGGTCACCCGGGAGCTGCGGATCCCCATCAGCGCCGCGGCCTCCCGGTTCTCGGCCTGGGCCCGCATGGCGACGCCCCAGTTCGTGTACCGGAAGGCCAGGAAGAACGCGGTGATCAGCACCAGCCCGACCAGCAGCGCCACCAGCTGGGTGGAGAAGATCGCCACCCCGGCGATGCGGATCGGGCGCGCGTCCCAGGGGGCGCCGAGGAACGGCACCCGGGTGCCGAGCCGCCGGAACACGTCCTCGACCACGACGACGTCGACCCCGATCGTCAGCAGGGCGAGCGCCGCCGGGTCGGCGTTGCGGCTGCGGGCCAGCAGCAGCCGCTCCACCAGCAGCGCCGCGACCGCGGCCCCGACGATGCCGAGCAGCGCGGCGAGCCAGAACCCCAGCGTCTCGTGGGTCAACGCGATGACGTACCCGCCGATCAGGGCCAGCGAGCCGTGCGCGAAGTTGATGACCTCGGTGGACTTGTAGATGACCACGAAGCCCAGGGCCAGCAGCGCGAACACCGCCCCCTTCCCCAGCCCGTTGACCAGCAGCTGCACGAACGTGCCCACTAGGACTCCTCCCCCGTGCCGAGGTACGCGCGGATGACCTCGGGGTCGTCCTGCACCGCGGACGGCACGTCGTCGGCGATCAGCCGGCCGAAGTCCAGGACGCTGACCCGGTCGGCGATGCCCATGACCAGGCCCATGTCGTGCTCGACGAGCAGCACCGAGATGCCCAGCGCGTCGCGCAGGTTGCCGATGGTCACGGCGATCTCGGCGGTCTCGGCCGCGTTGAGCCCGGCCGCCGGTTCGTCGAGGAGCAGCACGCGGGGCTCGACGGCCAGCGCGCGGGCGATGTCGACGAGCTTGGCCACGCCGTAGGGCAGCGCGCCGACCGGCTGGTGGAGAACGTGACCGATGCCGAGGAAGGTGCAGATGTCGGCCACCCGGTCGGCGTGCCGGCGTTCCTCGCGGATCCGGCCGGGCAGGCGCAGCCCGCCGGTGAGGAACCCGCCCCGGGTCAGGACGTGCCGGCCGAGCATCACGTTGTCCAGCACCGACGAGTGCGGGGACAGCGCGAGGTTCTGGAACGAGCGGCCGATCCCCTTGCCGGCCAGCTTGTGCGGCGGGAGGCCGGTGATCGGTTCCCCGTCGAGGAGCACCTGGCCCGCGGTGGGCCGGTACACCCCGCAGATCACGTTGAAGCAGCTGGACTTCCCGGCCCCGTTCGGGCCGATCAGCGCGTGGACGGTGCCGGGCACGACGGTGAACGACACGTCGTCGAGCGCCCGGATGCCGCCGAAGTGCAGGCTGACCGCGTCGACCCGCAGCTCGGGGACGTCGTCGCGCCCGGTCCGCGGGGCCGCGGTTTCCGGGGCGCTCACCCGGACCACCGGGCCAGCGTCGGGGCCGCGCCGCGGTGCGCGGCCGCGGCCCGGCCCTCGACCTCCGCCTGCTCGGCCGACTCGGCGTGCCCGCCCAGGTAGAGCCGCTGCACCTCGTCGCTCTCGGCCAGCTCCCGGGCCGGGCCGGACAGGGCGACCCGGCCGACCTCGAGGGCGACGGCGTGGTCGGCGACGCCGAGCGCCATGGTCGCGTTCTGCTCGACCAGCACCACCGCGGTGCCCTGCTCGTGGATCTCCCGGATGATCGCCGCGATCCGCCCCACCATCTGCGGGGCCAGGCCCAGCGACGGCTCGTCGAGCAGCAGCAGCCTCGGCCCCGACATCAGTGCCCGGCCGATGGCCAGCATCTGCTGCTCACCGCCGGAGAGCAGGCCGGCGGGCTGGCGGGCCCGCTCGGTCAGCACCGGGAACAGCTCCCGGATCCGCTCCCGGGCCGCCGCCCGCACCGCCGACGACCGGGTGCCCAGCCCGCCGGCCCGCAGGTTCTCCTCCACGGTCATCCCGGCGAACACCTGGCGCCCCTCGGGCACCGCGACCACCCCGCGACGGACCACGAGCGCCGGGTCGAGTCCGTCGATCCGGTCGCCGTCGACCCGCACCTCGCCGGCGGTCACCGCGCCGCCGTGCAGCCGCAGCGTCCCGGAGATCGCCCGCAGCAGGGTGGACTTGCCGGCCCCGTTCCCGCCCAGGACGGCCAGGACGCCGTCGTCGGGAAGTTCCAGGTCGACGTCGCTCAGCGCCTGCACCGCGCGGCCGTACCGCACGGTCAGGCCCTGCACGTTCAGCACCCTCGATCATCCACGGGTCGTGGCTCCCCTCCCGACGACTGCATGCGAGGCGCACATCGTGGGATGGGTCACACCGCCGGAGTACCTCCATGTGGAGAGGTGCGGGGGTTTCGTGAACGCACCGTTACCGAGCCGCCGGGACCGGCGGACCCTCCGTGCCCGTGCGGTTACAGCAGGGCGAGCTCGGCGGCCCGGACGATCGCCTCGATCCGGTTGCGCGCCCCCAGCTTGTGCAGCGCCGACTGCAGGTAGGTCTTGACGGTGTTGCGCGCCAGGCCGGTCCGCGCGGCGATCTCCGGGTTGGTCAGGCCCCGGGCGGCCAGCCGGATCACCTCGATCTCGCGCCGGGTCAGCCCGGCCGCGGCCGCCGGGGCCGGGCCGTGCAGCGCGATCCGCGGGTCGGCGACCCGCTCGCCGGCCAGCACCCGCCGCAGCGCGGCGGCCAGGTCGGTGGCGGCGGCGTCCTTGAGCAGGCAGCCGTGCGCGCCGGCGTCCAGGACGGCCTGCACGGCCGGCCCGTCGCCGTGCGCGGTGAACACCACGATCCGCGCCTCCGGGCAGATGCGCCGCAGCCGGACGGTGACCTCGGTCGGGGACAGGTCGGGCAGCCGCAGGTCGAGCAGCACGACGGCCGGCCGCAGCTCGGGGGCCAGTGCCAGTGCGGCCTGGCCGTTCTCCGCCGAGCCCACCACGCTGAGGCCGGGTTCGTCACGCAGCAGCAGCGCCACCCCGTCCCGGACGACCGGGTGGTCGTCGACCACCAGCACCCGGGCCGGCTCGGCCGGGGCCGGGCGCGGGACCGCGGCGGTCACGACGGCTCCCCTTCCGGGCGGGGCGGCAGCGGGACGGTGACGCGCAGCGTGCTGCCGCCGTCCTCGTCGCGCAGCAGCACGGCGCGGCCGCCGGTGCGGGCGGCCTTCTCGGCCAGCATCCGCATGCCGACCCCGGTCGGGCCGGCCGGCCCGTCCCGGTCCGGCGGGGTGCCGTCGTCGGCCACGGCGACCTGGACGGTGCCGGACTCGGCTCCCAGGCTGACCACCACGGTCCGCGCCGCGGCGTGCTTCTCGACGTTCAGCAGGCCCTCCCGGACCGCGGCCACCAGGACCGCGGTGCGTTCCGGGTCCAGTGGCTCGACCGGGCCGAGCTGCACGAACCGGGCCGGCACCCCGGTCCGGGCCGAGAAGCTGCGGCAGTGCTCGGCCAGCTCGACCGGGAGCGCGCGCTCCGGGGTGGTCTCGGACAGCGCCAGCAGCGCCTCGCGCAGCGCGGTGGTGGCGGCCGAGACGTCGGCCTCCAGCCGGCCGAACTGGCCGGCCAGCTCCGGGTTGTCCGGCAGCGCGGCCCGCAGGTCCCGGACCTGGGCACCGATCGAGAACAGCATCGCGCCGACCGAGTCGTGCAGCGAGGCCTGCATCCGCTGCCGCTCGGCCAGCACCGCGGTGATCCGCCCCGCCTCGGCCCGCTCGGCCAGCCGCAGCGCCCTGGCCGCCTGGGCCGCGACCCGTTCCACCGCGTCGACCGCGTCGTCGCCGATCACCGCGGCGTGCCGCAGTGCGCCGTAGGCGACGGCCACCGGGCGCGCCGTGCCGTCCCGGCCGGTGTCCAGCACCGGCACCGCGAGCATCGCGCCCAGCTTCTCGTGCAGCACCGGGACGTCGAAGTGATGGGTGATGGTGGACGAGGTCAGGTAGTCGTCGACCCGGACCGGGACGCCGAGCGCGATCGCCCGGCCGCCGATCCCGCGCCCCTCCGGCACCACCAGGTCCTGCAGCAGGTCGGTCCGGTTGCCGCACTGCCAGCGGACCACGGCGCGGCCGGGCCGGTCGATGTCGGCGACGAACGCCGCGTCCAGCCCGGCGGCCTCCCGGACCATGCGGGCGGTCCCGTCGAGGGCGAGGACCCGGTCCAGGACGGTCTCCAGGCCGTCCCGCTCGGCGAGCAGGGAGTCCAGGAGGTGCTCCCGCTCCCGGGCCCGCTCCACCGCGGACCGTTCCGACGCCGGCATGTGCGAGACGATGGCACAACGGCACCCGGATCGGAACGAATCGGACTCCCGGTTTCCGCGGGTCAGCCGGAGTCGGGCAGCGCGGGGCCGAGGAGGTCGTCGGCGTCGACGATCCGGTAGGCGTACCCCTGCTCGGCGAGGAACCGCTGCCGGTGCGCGGCGTAGTCGGTGTCGACCGTGTCCCGGGAGACGACCGAGTAGAAGTGCGCCTGCCGGCCGTCGGACTTGGGCCGCAGCAGCCGTCCGAGCCGCTGGGCCTCCTCCTGCCGTGACCCGAACGTGCCGCTGACCTGCACCGCGATCGTCGCCTCCGGGAGGTCGATCGAGAAGTTCGCGACCTTGGAGACGACCAGCCGGTCGATCTCGCCGCGGCGGAACGCGTCGAACAGCTTCTCGCGTTCCCGGTTGCGGGTGGAGCCCTGCACGATGGGGGCGTCGAGCTTCTCGCCGAGCGCCTCCAGCTGCTCCAGGTAGGCGCCGATCACCAGGGTCTGCTCGCCGCGGTGCCGGTCCAGGATCGCCTGGACGACGTCGAGCTTGGTGTGCGCGGTGGACGCCGTGCGGTAGCGCTCCTCGGAGTCGGCGGTCGCGTACGCCATGCGCTCGGCGTCGGTCATCGTCACCCGGACCTCGATGCACTCGGCCGGCGCGATCCAGCCCTGCGCCTCGATGTCCCGCCACGGCGCGTCGTAGCGCTTCGGGCCGATCAGCGAGAACACGTCGCCCTCGCGGCCGTCCTCGCGGACCAGGGTCGCGGTCAGGCCGAGCCGGCGCCGGGACTGCAGGTCGGCCGTCATCCGGAACACCGGGGCCGGCAGCAGGTGCACCTCGTCGTAGACGACCAGGCCCCAGTCCCGGGAGTCGAACAGCTCCAGGTGCTTGTACTCGCCCCGGGTCTTGCGGGTGACGACCTGGTAGGTGGCGATCGTGACCGGCCGGATCTCCTTGCGCTCGCCGGAGTACTCGCCGATCTCCTCCTCGGTCAGCGACGTCCGCGCGATCAGCTCGCGCTTCCACTGCCGGCCCGCGACGGTGTTGGTGACCAGGATCAGCGTGGTCGCACCGGCCTTGGCCATCGCTGCCGCGCCGACCAGGGTCTTCCCGGCCCCGCACGGCAGCACGACCACGCCGGAGCCGCCCTCCCAGAACCCGTCGACGGCCTGGCGCTGGTAGTCCCGCAGCGACCACCCGTCCTGCTCGAGCTCGATGCGGTGCGCCTCGCCGTCGACGTAGCCGGCCAGGTCCTCGGCCGGCCAGCCGACCTTGAGCAGCGCCTGCTTGAGCCGGCCGCGCTCGGAGGGGTGGACGACGACGGTGTCGTCGTCGATCCGCGCCCCCAGCATCGGTGTGATCTTCTTCTGCCGGACGATCTCCTCGAGGACCGCGCGGTCCAGGGCGGTCAGGACCAGGCCGTGCGCCGGGTGGTTCGACAGCTGCAGCCGCCCGTAGCGGCCCATCGTGTCGACGACGTCGACCAGCAGCGGCTGCGGCACCGGGTAGCGGGCCCAGCGGACGAGTGCGTCGACGACCTGCTCGGCGTCGTGCCCCGCGGCACGGGCGTTCCACAGGGCCAGCGGCGTGACCCGGTAGGTGTGGACGTGTTCCGGGGCGCGCTCGAGCTCGGCGAACGGCGCGATCGCGGCCCGGGCGGCTTCCGCATCGGGGTGGTCGACCTCCAGCAGAAGGGTCTTGTCGGATTGCACGATCAGTGGACCGTCGGTCACGGAACGGATCCCTTCGACGCCGGTTCTTCGAGCTGGACGGGCCCGCCGGACGACGAGCAGAGACGAGCGGTCGGGGTGGGTCACATCACGTGACCGGTGCCCGAACCGGCGATACGCCACTCGGGAGGGGCACCTTACGGGGGCTAGACTCCGGAGCCGTCCGTCATGCACAGACGAGACCCGGCTCGATCATATCCGCCCGGCTCCCCCGGGGCGCGGCACTGCCGCCCCGTGTCGGCGCGGAGCCGGTCGAACGGATCCGTCGTGACCCCGAAAGGCGCACCGGACCAGCTGATGCTCCCCTTCCTCGACCCCACACGGCCGGGACGACCGCCCGCTGCCCGCCGGGAACGCGCGGGAGCCACCGTGCCGAGCGACGCTGCGCCGGCCGCGCCGACGGCGCTGCCCGTGCCCGGACCGGAGACCGACAGGGAGACCTCGCCGTGACCACCGTGACCAGCACGGAACGCCCGAGCACCTGGTCGGAGCGACTCGACCCGCGGAACTGGAGCCTGGTCGCCAAGCTGGCGGTCGTCGGCCTGGTCCCGACGGTGCTCGCCCTGACCATCGGGGCGCTCCGGGTGATGGACCAGGCAGGAGTGGCCGAGGACCTGAGCCGGGGCACCGGCCTGGTGGACGTCCACCGCCAGATCGAGACGCTCACCGGGGCCCTGCAGGCCGAGCGGAACGCCGGTGTGACGTTCGTCGCCGGGAACCGGCAGGGCGACCGCGCCGCCGTCGACCGGGCGCAGGGCGCCACCGACACCGCGCTGCGCGACACCACCGCCCAGCTCGACGCGGCCACGGCGGACGAGCCGCAGCTGGCGACGGCCCGCGAGCAGGCCGAGTCGACGCTGCAGCAGCTGCCCGCCATCCGGGCGCAGGTGACGGGCGGCCCGGCCCCCGCATCCGAGGTGACGAGCCGCTACACCTCGGTGGTGCAGCGGACGCTCGGGCTCGACCGGGCGATCGTCGGCCGGCTCCAGACCGCCGACACCGGCGGCCTGGCCGGCGCGGTCGGCGCGGGCGCGAACGCCCGCGAGGCGCTCGAGCTCGAACGCACGGTGATCAACGGCGCGGTGTCCGGGGGCCGGCTCGACGAGGTGCAGCGCGCGCAGGTCACCGGGGCCGAGGCCTCCTTCCAGGCTGCGGCCGGGGACTTCCGGTCCTCGCTGTCGCCGGAGCAGGCCGGCACGATCGGTGACCTGGCGGGCCCGGGCGACGCCGACCGCAACCGGCTGCGCGACCAGGCGCTGGCCGGGCCGTCCCCCTCGGTGGACCCGGCGGCATGGAACGGCGCCGTGGACCGCTCCGGGCAGGCCGTCGAGCGGTCGACGGAGGCCGCCGAGCAGGCACTCGTGGACGCCCGGTCCGCGGCCGCCGAGGAGGCCGGCAACACCGCGGGCCTCAACTCGGTGCTGCTGATGCTGACCCTGCTGCTGACCGGTGGCGTCATCCTGCTGCTGGGCCGGCAGATGGTGCGGTCGCTGCGGCTGCTGCGCAGCTCGGCGCTGGAGGTCGCGGAGCGCAAGCTGCCGGCGGCCGTGCAGTCCATGCGCTCGGGTCAGGCGCCGAACGCGCTGGTGGAGCCGGTGCCGCTGGACAGCCGGGACGAGATCGGCGAGGTCGCGCGGGCGTTCGACGCCGTGCACGGCCAGGCGATCCGCCTGGCGGCCGACCAGGCGGGGCTGCAGCAGAACGTCAACAGCATGTTCGTCAACCTCTCCCGCCGCTCCCAGGCGCTGGTCGAGCGGCAGCTGCAGCTGATCGAGCAGCTGGAGAGCAACGAGCAGGACCCGGACCAGCTGTCGAACCTGTTCCAGCTCGACCACCTCGCGACCCGTATGCGGCGCAACAGCGAGAACCTGCTGGTGCTCGCCGGGACCGACCTCGCCAAGCGGAACGTGGCGCCGGTGCAGGTCGTCGACGTCCTGCGGGCTGCGGTGTCCGAGGTGGAGCAGTACCAGCGGGTGGTCGTGCAGACCCCGCCGACCGCGACGATCGCCGGGCGGGCCGCGAACGACCTCGTCCACCTGCTGGCCGAGCTGCTGGACAACGCGACCAACTTCTCGCCGCCGGACTCGCAGGTCGTCATGTCGACGACGAGGACGGCCGACGAGTCGCTGCTGATCGAGATCTCGGACCGTGGTGTCGGCATGTCCGACGCCGAGCTCGCCGACGCCAACCAGCGGCTCTCCGGCCCCGCCGAGGTCGACGTGTCGGCCTCGCGCCGGATGGGCCTGTTCGTGGTCGGACGGCTGGCGGCCCGGCACCACGTCGGCGTCCGGCTCGCGTCGGCTGCCGTCGGTGGCGGGTCCGGTGGCCTGAGCGCGTCGGTGACGGTGCCGGCGCAGCTCGTGCCGTCCGCGCAGCGGCCCGAGGAGCACCTCGACGCCGGCCCGCCGCCGCAGGCCGCGGCCGCGGCGCCGCCCGCGCCGGAGGCCCCGGAGGCCGCGGAGGGCGCCGCCCCGGTGCCGGCCGGGGCGGTCAACGGCGCCGGCCGGAGCGGGTCGCTGCCGTCGCTGGTGGCGGGCTCCGACGGCCCGCTGACGCCGACGTTCGAGGCGGGCACAACGGTCACCGGCGGTGCCCGGAACGGCGCCGCCGCCGCGCTGCCGACCCGCACGCCCGGTTCGTCGCTCCGCAAGAGCGCCTCGGATGCCGCCGGCGATGCGCCGAGCGGACAGGAAGCGTCGGCGAACGGGGTCGCCCCGGGCGGGCTGGACGCGTTCTCGCCGTCCCGCGACGACGACCGGGGACCGGCCGACATGTTCACCCCGGCCGAGGAGGCCGGCGGTGCGGACGAGCGCACCGGCACGGGCCCGCACGCCCTGCAGGGCCGGCCGGGCACCCGCACCGGGGACGACGCGCCGACCGGCGGCGACACCGCCGGCGGCACGGCCACGGACGCCGGGGACGCCCCCCGGTCGGCCGGGGCCGGGACCGCCGCCGCGCTCGGGCTCGGGCTCGGCTTCGCCGGGGCGGCCGCGGCACGGTCCGGCACCGGCCGGCCGGCCGGCGGCGAGATGGACGACACCGTGGTCATCGACGCGGCGACCGGGGACGGTCCGCCGCCCGCCGCCGGGGACGCGCCGGCCGACCGGGCGGACGCGGCCGGGCAGGACGTCACCGGGGAGACCGGGGAGATCGACCTGCCCGGTGGGTTCGCGGACGCGCCGGCCGAGGCCCGGGCGGCGACCACCGCGGCCCCCGACACGGGTGACGCCGGGTCGACCGGCACGACCGGGTCCGGCACCACCGCCGACGGGTCGGCCGGCAGCACCCTGCCCGGTTCCGCGGAGGGGGCCGGGGCCACGGACGCCGAGCGGGGGTCCGGTGCCCGGGCCGCCGAGGCCGGCTCCGCGGCCACCGGCTCGACCACGACCGGCTCCACGGCGACCGGCTCGATCGCAGCCGGATCCACCGATCGTGGCGACACCGACCGGCCGTCGGCCGGGACCAGCACGGGCACCGGGACGCCGGCGTCCGCCGGTGCGGGCTCCGGCACCGCCGGAGCCTCGGACGCCACGGGGACGGCCGGCACGACCGGATCCACCGGGCCGAGCGGCGAGGACGCGCCCGCGGAGACCGGAAACGGTGCGGCGACGGCCGGCGCGGCCGCCGCAGGTGCGGCCGTGGCCGGGGCGGCCGCGGTCGCGGGCCTCGGCGCGGCGCGCACCGCCGACCGCACCGCGGAGCGGTCCACCACGGACGGGACTGCCGAGCAGTCCACCACCGAGCGGTCCACCACTGAGCGGTCCGATGCCGAACGGTCCGCATCCGGGCAGGCGGCGGCCGAGCGAGCATCCGGCGGGGAGACCGCCGGGAGCACGGCCACCGACCGGCCCGACGAGGCCCGTCGCGACGATGCCGGCCGCGCCGGCGTGACCGGTGGTGACGCCGGGCGCACCGGCACCGAGGGCAGTGCCTCCACGGCCGGTGACACCGGCGGCGAGACCGGCACCGCCGGCTCCGACCGGGGCGACATCGGCAGCTCCGGCACCGGCACCACCGGCACCGGAGACTCCGACACCGGCACCAGCAGCGCCGGCACCAGCAGCACCAGCGGCGCAAACACCGGCGGCACGGACACCGGCACCGGCGGCGCCGGTGCGGCGGGCACCAGCACGAGCGGCACCGACGGGACCGGCGACCACGACCCGACGACCGCCGCCTTCCCGACGGTCCGGCCGTCCGGGCGGGAGCCGATGGCGGGCCCGCCGTCGTCCCGGCCGAACGGGGCCCGGCCCAGCCCCGGCCGCCGCCCGGTCATGCCGGCCGGCCGCGGCCCGTCCCGGGGGCCGGGATCGCTCCCGACCCGCCGGCCCGGCCAGCACGGGCCCGGCCAGCAGGGACCGGGCCAGCAGGGACCCGGACAGCACGGGCCCGGGCAGCAAGGTCTGCCGCAGCGCGTCCCCGGCCGCAACGCCCTGTACGGGCCCACCCCGGGCGGTCCGGCGGGCGCCGGGGCACCGGACGCTCCGCACGGTGGCCCGGCCGACCAGCCGTACCCGGCCCGCGGTGCCACCGCCCCGCAGCCCGGGGCGGGCGGCGCCGCGGCGGACGAGCTGTTCGCACCGCGGGTGCCCGTCGAGGGCGACCGCGGCCAGCTGCGCCGGCCGGGCGCGCTCGAGCCCGCCCGGGTGTACACCGGGCAGGAGGTCGAGCAGACCACGCCGATCTTCGACGACATCGCCTCCGCCTGGTTCCGCTCGAACCGGTCGGTGCCGGTCCGGTGGCAGTCCGGTGGCCCCGCGCGAGCCGACGGCCCGGCCGAGCAGCCCGCGCCCACCGCACGGGCCGGCACCGCGACCGAGGACGGCCGTGACCCCGGCTTCGCCTCCCCCGCGGACGAGGCGTGGCGCCAGGCCCAGGAGGTCGAGGACGGCGACCGTCCGGACGAACTGACCTCCGCCGGTCTGCCCAAGCGGCGTCCGCGGGCGCGGCTGCTCCCGGGCAGTGCGGCAGGATCCACGGTGCTCAGCCCCTCGCCGGCCGGTGAGTCGCGCAGCGCCGAGAGCGTGCGCGGTCGCCTGGCCAGCTACCAGCAGGGGGTGCGCCAGGGCCGGGAGAGCGCCGGCCGGTCGCGCACCCCCCGGACCACCGCGGACGGCACCCCCGAGCCGTCCGCCGACCGATCGAACCCGTCCGACCCGGAGGAGAACCAGTGAGGGCACCCCAGGCACAGCCCAGCCAGAGCCGTTTCGGCTGGCTGGTCACGAACTTCGCCGAGCGCGTCCCCGGGGTCGCGCACGCGATCGTGGTGTCGGCCGACGGGCTGCTGCTGACCGCGTCGGACCGGCTCCCGCGGGACCGCGCCGACCAGCTCGCCGCGGTCGCGTCCGGGCTCGTCAGCCTGACCCAGGGCGCGGCGCGGTGTTTCGACGCCGGCGGCGTGGTGCAGACCGTCGTGGAGATGGACCGTGGGATCGTGCTGCTGATGTCCATCAGCGACGGTTCCTGCCTGGCCGTGCTCGCCTCGCCGAGCTGCGACATCGGCCTGGTCGGCTACGAGATGACGCTGCTGGTCGACCGGGTCGGCCAGCTGCTCACCCCCGAGCTCCGCGCGGAGCTGCAGGGCTCGTTCGGCCCCTGATGGTCCAGCCGGAGCCGGAAGCGTCATGCACCCCATCCGAGGATCGACCAGAGCGGGTGAGATCCGATGACCCAGGACCCGGGCGGGTCGGGCCCCGAGCCCACGTTCGCTGACGTCATGAACGGGTTCAGCCTCGACTCGAAGCGCTCACCGAAGAAGCGGCGATGGGGTCGCACACCGTCCGACGCGCCGGACGCCGGGCCGGAACCGGCGGAGCCCCGGGCCCCGCAGCCCGGGCCGGCCGAGATGACCGGGCCGATCAGCGGCTCGGCCGCCTACGGGATGCCCCCCACGCCGGCCGAGCTGGAGTCCGCGCACCAGCCCGGTCCCGTCGACCCCCCTGCGGCAGCGGCGCCGCCCCCACCGTCCCCACCGACCGCGGGTGGGGCTGCCTTCGTGCGGCCCTACACGTGGACCCGGGGACGGACCAAGTCGGGCTACGAGCTGGCCGTCGAGACCCTCGTCTCGGTCAGCAACCGGGCCCGCAGCCAGCTGGAACGGCTGCCGATGGAGCACCGCTCCGTCGCCGACCTCCTCGTCGAGCAGACCCGCTCGGTCGCGGAGGTCGCGGCGCTGCTGTCGCTCCCCCTGGGCGTGGCCCGGGTGCTGCTCGGGGACATGGCCTCGGGCGGCACGGTGACCGTTCACCAGACCGCGAGCACCCCCGGTGACGTGCCGGATCTCGCGCTGATGGAAAGGGTGTTGAGTGGACTCCGTCGGCTCTAGACCGCAGGCACCGCAGCAGCCCGTCGCCCGTGCCGCGACGATGTCGGCCAAGATCGTGGTCGCCGGCGGGTTCGGCGTCGGGAAGACCACGTTCGTCGGTTCGGTCTCGGAGATCATGCCGCTGACCACCGAGGCGGTGATGACCGAGGCGAGCTCGTCGCACGACGACCTGTCGGCGACCCCGCACAAGCGGTCGACGACCGTCGCGATGGACTTCGGCCGCGTCTCGCTGGACGCCGACCTGGTGCTCTACCTGTTCGGCACGCCGGGCCAGCAACGCTTCTGGTTCATGTGGGACGACCTGGTCCGCGGCGCGATCGGCGCCGTCGTGCTGGTGGACACCCGCCGGCTCGCCGACTCGTTCGCCGCGATCGACTTCTTCGAGGACCGCGGGCTGCCCTACGTGGTGGGGGTGAACGCGTTCGACGGGCGCCTGCAGCACGGCCTGGAGGACGTCCGCGAGGCGATGTCGATCGACCCGACCGTCCCGATGGTGGTGTGCGACGCGCGTCAGCGGCAGTCCACGAAGGAGACGCTGATCGCGCTGGTGCAGCACGCCATGCACCAGCGGATGGCCGCCGGGGCGCGCTAGGAGGACCTGGCGCCGGTGGTGGCCCCGCCGGGCTCCACGGGCGCGATCGACGTGATCCGGTGGAGCTGGATCCGGCGGAGCTCCCCGTCGAGGGCGTCCCGGCCCTCGACGACCCCACCGCCCACCGACGTCGGCGCCAGCACCCGGTCCCCGGCGACGCCGTGCGCGTCGACGTAGCCGATCCAGACGGTCCGGCCCTCGCGTGCCGCGGCCTGCAGCGACGCGAGGTTGCCGGTGGAGCCGGTGGCCTCCCGCCGCCCGGCGACGCTGCGCCGCACCCCGGCCAGGGCGTCCCCGGCGCGCAGGCGCTCGACGAGCTCATCGGCCCGGTCGGTGGGGCTCTCGGTCACGACGGGGCGGCCGTTCGTGCCACGCCGGCGGGGCTCGACCCGCCTGCCCTTCGCGGCCAGGTCGAGCACGGCCCCACCCGCGTCCTCGGCGGCCGGGCTGAACCCGGCGGCCCGCAGCCCGTCCAGCACCTCGGCCAGCGGCAGCGCGCTCACCACGACGGTCGGGGCGATCCGGCGCAGGCCCAGCCCGGCCGTGCCCTCGTGCGCGAGGACCTCGGAGAGCAGGACGTCGTCGTCGGACCGCAGGAAGCAGCTGACCGCGCCGCCGCGCAGCCGGCCGTGCCGGCGGGCGACGTCGTCGACCAGGTAGGTCAGGGTCTGCGGCACCGGGGTGCGGGAGCGTGCGGCCAGGAACGCGTGTACGTCCTCGGCGGTGCGGCCGGTGTCCAGGGCCCGGCGCAGGCTCTGCTCGGTGAACCGGTAGACGGTCGCGCCGCCCGCGGACTCGACCTCGGCCAGGATCGCCAGCTCGTGCGCCAGGTCGGCGGACAGCCGCCCCGGCGCGACGGCGGTGAGGTCGGCCTGCAGCAGGACCTCCTCGACCGGGGCGGGCAGCGCGGCGTGCAGCGCGGCGGCCAGGTCGGTCGGGTGCCGCGCGTCGCGGGTCACCGGGTCCAGCAGCACCCGCCCGGCCGTGGTGAGCGCGTCCAGGGCGACGACGCCGATCGTGGTGGCCTCGGCGACCGTCCACTCCACCATCTCGTCGCGCAGCCGCCCGCCGCGCCGCGGGGCGGCCCAGGCGAGGACCCGCGCCAGGTCGCCGGCCGAGCCGACGGCGGTGCCGGCGGGCAGGTCGGCGAGGGTCTCCAGGATCCGCCGCCGGTCCCGCGGGGCGGGCGGGCGGCGCGGGCCGTCGGAGAGCGCGGTGATCGGCTTGTCGGCCTCGTCGCGGCGGCCGACCAGTCCGGGCAGCCGGGGCAGCTCCAGCCAGGTCCGGGCCAGCACCGCCCAGCGGGACTCCTCGGGCGCGGCGGCCCAGACATCGGCGTTGGTGGTCGGCAGCCACTCGGGTGCCATCGCCTCGCTCTCGCCGATCAGGTCGGCGCCGAGCAGGAGCTCGACGACCAGCGCGGCGGTGGGCTCGTCGGTGCCGGCCTCCTTGGCCGCCCGGCGCAGGTCCCGCACCCCGAAGCCGCCGGACCGCAGCACCCCGGGCGCCTCGCGTCCGATGAACTCGACGACCCGGTCGACCCGGCGCAGGAACTCGAGCGCCGCACCGGCCCCGGTGCCGTCCACGGTGGCGGGATCGCGCTCGCGCAGTCCGACGTCCGGCCGGGCGATGTCGAGCCGGCCCATCGGCCGCTCCCCGCGCAGCGCCAGCGCCACCTGCATGGGCAGCTCGACGGTGTCCGGGTCCCGGCGCCGCAGCAGGCCCTTCGCCAGCAGGGCGCCGACCGGTCCGGATCCCTCGGACGCGCCGCGGGAGCGCCCGATCGGCGGCCCCTGGGCGAGGACGTCGAGCACCCGGCGCTCGTCCTCGCCGGCTCCTGCCAGGAGGTCGGCGAGCTCGGCCGGGCCGGGGACGCCCGCCTCCTCCCGGCCGAGGCCGGCCGGCCACGGACCGACGACCTCGGCGGCCGCCGGGACCGCCGACAGGGCCTCGTCCGGGCCCCACGCCAGCGCGCGGGCGCGCAGCGCGGCGAGGCCGTCGGCGAACGTCGTGGCGTCGACGTCCGGGCCGAGCCACCAGCGGGGCCCGTGGCCGGTCGCCGTGCCGTCCACCGGGCCGCTGCCGGCCCCGGCGAGGACCAGCGCCTCCAGCACGGTCAGGGCGACGGTGCCGAGGTCCTCGCAGGCACGCTGCACGGAGGCTCGGATGGAGGCCCGGGTGGCCAGCACCGTGAGATCGGCCGGCGGCGGCACGGCGAGGTCCGGGCGCGTACGGAGCAGCGCGGCGAGGAACCCGTCGTCCTGCCCGCGCAGCCACTCGACCAGGGACGTCTGCACCACGACCAGGGTAGTCGGCGGATCCGCACCGGGGCGGACAGGACCCGTGGCCGTCCGGGATAATGACACCCGACACGCCGGACAGCACGCTGGAGGACCCCCGATGGCCAAGCCCGCCAACCCCGACCGGATCGACCCGACCTGGCCGCAGCTGCCGGACGGCGAGCACCCGGTCACCGAGCTCACGGGCAGCGTGCAGGGGAACATGTCGCCGTTCGGCGAGGTCGAGTTCCCGGTCGACAGCGTGCCCTACGAGCACCCGGTCACCGAGATCAACCGCTGACCGTGGTCGCGGGCCTGCTCCTCGCCGGTGGTGCCGGGCGCCGGATGGGCACCCCGAAGGCGCTGGTGCGGCTGCACGGCGAGCCGCTGGCCGTGCGCGCCGTGCGGGCGCTGCAGGCGGGCGGCTGCGGCCCCGTGACGGTGGTGCTCGGCGCCCGCGCCGACGACGTCACCGACCTGCTGCGCAGCGCCGGGATGGGTGCCCGCGGCAGCGACGTCGGCGTCGTCGTCGCCGAGGACTGGGACGAGGGCATGGGCGCGTCGCTGCGGCGCGGCCTGGGCGCGCTCGCGCACCTGCCCGGCACCGGGGCCGCGCTGGTGCACCTGGTGGACCTGCCCGGCGTCGGGCCGGAGGCCGTCGCGCGGGTCATCGAGGGGGCGACGCACGCGTCGCTGCGGCGGGCCGCCTACGACGGCGTCCCCGGCCACCCCGTCCTGCTCGGCCGGGATCACTGGTCCGGGGTGGTGGGCAGTTCCGCGGGCGACGCCGGTGCCCGCGGCTACCTGGCCGGCCGCCCCGATCTCGAGCTGGTCGAGTGTTCCGACGTCGCGGTCCCGGACGACGTCGACACGCCCGCCCAGCTCCGCCGGCTCGCCGGCACCTGACCTCCGCCCGGACCACCTGTGCTCCGGCCCCCTCCACGAGGGAACCGGAGCACGGGTGTAGCGGGAGCCCGGGTGGGGCCGGATCAGACGTTGATGACCTGGCCCGGGTGGATCAGCTGCCCGGCGCCGAGGCCCGGGTTCTTCGCGAGCAGGGTCTTCCAGTGCCCGCCACCGTGCGCGGCGGCGATCTTGCCGAGGGTGTCGCCGGACTTGACCGTGTAGGTCTTGCCGGACTTCGCGGCCGGCGCGCTGAGCTTCACGCGCTGGGGGGCCTGGCTGCCGGCGTCGCGCTCGACGGTGCGCGGCGTGGAGGAGCCGGAGGCGCCGGTCTTCTTGGAGCAGGACGGCCAGGCGTTCCAGCCCTGCCCGGCCAAAACCTTCTCGGCGACGGCGATCTGCTCGGCCCGGCTGGCCTGGTGCGCGGCGGGCGCGTACTCGCCGCCGCCGAAGGCCTTCCAGGTGCTCGGGGTGAACTGCAGCCCGCCGGAGAAGCCGTTCCCGGTGTTGGCCTGCCAGTTGCCGGAGCTCTCGCACTGCGCCAGCTTGTCCCACGTGGCGTCGCTGGCGGCGTTGGCCGGGACGACCGCGAGCATCGGGGCTCCGAGGACCGCGCCTGCGGCGGCGGTCCGGGCGATCGTGCGGCCGGCCGTACTGGGTTTGCGGTGCTTGCCGCGGTATCGAGCCATGGCTGGTCTCCCGCGTGGCGCGTTCCGACAGCGCCCTGGGGAGCGGGCGCGCGGTCCGGTGGCCGGGGAGTGACCACCGATCCGCCGTTGCGGTCGGCCCTGTCCCACGGATACCTCGGGGGCCGGTGTACCGCCGGACAGGGAGCGCTGCGGCACCGGAGCCCGTCCGCAAAGGGGGAGTCGGCCGGGCCGCGGACGAAGGTAGGACACGTCGGAGTGAGACGGAAGTCGTCCGCGACACGGTTCGGCGCGCGCCCGATCCGGCAGATCAAGATCGAGTAAACCGTTTCCGCTGGTCATTGCCGCAGATCACGAAGTGAATACGTTGACGGAAACTGTGTGTGTGAAAACATAAACGTGATGCAGATCACACTTCAAGCCCCGGTTGAGCGCCCTCCCGGAGGAGCCTCGGACGTGCCCCCGCGGGCGTATAGGGTCGTGGCGTGAGCAGCGAGCTGAGCCATGTCGACGAGGCCGGGGCGGCCCGCATGGTGGACGTCTCGGAGAAGCAGCCCGGGCGCCGTGCCGCGGTGGCGACCGGCGTCCTGCACACCACCGCCGAGGTGGTGCGGCTGCTGCAGTCCGACGGCCTGCCCAAGGGCGACGCGCTGGCGACCGCGCGGATCGCCGGGATCATGGGCGCCAAGCGGACCCCGGACCTCGTCCCGCTCTGCCACCCGATCGCGATCAGCGGAGTCACCGTCGACCTCGAGCCCGGCACGGACGGGGACGCCGGCCGGATCGCCATCCGGGCCGAGGTGCGGACCACCGACCGCACGGGCGTCGAGATGGAGGCCCTGACCTCGGTCGCCGTCGCGGGTCTCACGCTGCACGACATGATCAAGGCCGTCGACCCGGCCGCCGTGCTCGACGCCGTCCGGGTGGAGAGCAAGGACGGCGGCAAGACCGGGCACTGGACGCGGCCCGGGGACCGGCCGTGAGCACCGGCCGCACCGCACGCGTCGTCACGGCCTCCAACCGGGCCGCCGCGGGCGTGTACGCCGACCGGGGCGGGCCCCTCATCACCGAATGGCTGCGCGAGCGCGGCTACGCCACCCCCGACCCCGTCGTCGTGCCGGACGGCGAGCCCGTCGGGGAGGCGCTGCGGGCAGCCGTCACCGACGGCGTCGACGTGGTCGTGACCACCGGCGGGACCGGGATCTCCCCCACCGACGCCACCCCCGAGGTCACCCGGGCGGTGCTGGACCACGAGGTGCCCGGGCTGGCCGACGCGATCCGGCGGGCCGGGGAGGACGCGGTCCCCACGGCCGTCCTGTCCCGGGGCGTGGCCGGGGTGGCGGGCCGGACCCTGATCGTCAACCTGCCCGGGTCCCCGGGCGGTGTGAAGGACGGTCTCGGCGTGCTCGGGCGCGTCCTCGACCACGCCGTCGACCAGCTCCACGGAGGTGACCACCGATGACGTCTGCCGCGAACGCGCTCGTCCTGCGGGCCGCGGTCGGCGAGGAGCCGCTCGACGTCGACGAGCACGCCCGCCTCGTCGAGCACCCGGCCGCGGGCGCCGTCGTCACCTTCGCCGGCGTGGTCCGCGACCACGACGGCGGGAAGTCGGTGCACGGCCTGGAGTACAGCGCGCACCCGACCGCGGGCCGGATCGTCGCCGAGGTGGCCGAGCAGGTGGCCGCGGGCTCGCCGGGCGTCCGGGCGCTCGCCGTGAGCCACCGGGTCGGCCCGCTCGAGGTCGGGGAGGTCGCCCTGGCCTGCGCGGTCGCGGCCGAGCACCGGCAGGAGGCCTTCACCGCCTGCGCCGAGCTGGTCGACGAGGTGAAGCGGCTGCTCCCGGTGTGGAAGCACCAGCGCTTCGCCGACGGCACCGACGAGTGGGTCAACTCCACCTGAGGGCGCCCGGTACACCTGCGGCAACGGAACGGCCCGGGCCCTCCCGTGCAGGGAGGACCCGGGCCGTCGTCCGCCGGGGCGGGTGCTGGGGACACCGCACGCCCCGTGCCGCGCTCCCGGATGGCGGTCCGGGAGCGGAGGTCAGCGCAGCGTGAGGGCCTGCCCGACGCTGAGCACGTCCGGGTCCGCGATCCCGTTCGCGGCGGCGAGCTTCGCGACCGAGGTGCCGTGCGCCGCGGCGATCTTCGACAGGGTGTCGCCGGACTTGACGGTGTAGCCACCGCCGGCGGCCTTCGGCGCGGCCGCCTTCGGGGCGGCCTTCTTCGGCGCGGCCTTCGCGGCCGGGGCCGACGCCTTCACGCGCTTGCCGGGGTCGGCCGAGTGGCCGGTGATGCCCAGCTTCTTGGAGCAGGACGGCCACGCGCCCCAGCCCTGCGCGGCCAGCACGCGCTCGGCGACGGCGATCTGCTCGGCGCGGCTCGCGCTGCTCGCCGACCCGCTGCCGCCGTAGGCGCGCCAGGTGGACGGCGAGAACTGCAGGCCACCCTGGTACCCGTTACCCGTGTTGATCGACCAGTTGCCGCCGCTCTCGCACTGCGCGAGCTGGTCCCAGACGTTGTCCGGGGCGGCGTTGGCGGTACCGGAGATCGCGGCCGTCGCGCCGACCGCGACGATGCCCGCCGCGGCCACGCGCAGGAGACTTCGGCCCTTGGGTCCCTTGGTCATTGGTCTGCTCCCACCGCGCCGGCCCGATCGGTCACACGTCCGCGCAGTGGTCCCCGGACACACACGTGTGCCCGCCGTTCGCCGCGGAGCGTCGATCGGGACCGGGGAGCGACGTCCATGACGCCCGCGGAAGTGGTCTCTCTCGTCCCCGTCCCGTTCCGTTTTCCTCGACGGACCGGGCAGCCGCGGGACGGGGGTGTTCGGCGCGGCGGGCCCGGATGTTGGCTCGTTCAGCTGGCCGCTCCGGTCGGACCGGCCGACGAGAAATGTGAATGCGGGAATGGAATCCGTCAAACATGGAATGGGTGAGCGGAATCACGGTTACATGCTTGTGATTATCAGACGGGACCTAAACGCCCTGGTCAACGACGTCACATCACGGACGTATCACGGACCCATGAACAGTTCAGGATCGGAAGCAAGTCGGCCTCCTGACCCTCCGGAGTGCCGCTGTGGCCGCCCCTGCCCACCGTCCGGCATCCTGGTTCGGTGAACGACACCGCACCCGCCGGCGCCCCGCTCGGCCACCCGGCCCCCGGGAGCCCGGACGAGCTCGCCAAGGCGCTGCGCGCGACCGGCTACCTGGCCGACGACGGCCTGGCCACGGCCACCTACCTGGCCATGCAGATGAACCGTCCGCTGTTCTGCGAGGGCGAGCCCGGGACCGGCAAGACCGCGCTGGCCCAGGCACTCGCCGAGATCCTCGGCACACCTCTGATCCGGCTGCAGTGCCACGAGGGCATCGACGCCGGCCAGGCGCTCTACGACTGGGACTTCCCCCGCCAGCTGCTGCACCTGCGCACGCTGGAGGCCGCGGGCGGCGACTTCGACGTCGACTCGGTGGAGGCCTCCCTCTACGACGAGCGCTTCCTGCTCGCCCGCCCGGTCCTGCGCGCGCTGCGCACCACGCCCTCGGTCCTGTTGATCGACGAGATCGACCGGGCCGACGACGAGTTCGAGGCCTTCCTGCTCGAGGTGCTCACCGAGCACGCCGTCACCATCCCCGAGATCGGGGAGGTCCGGGCCGAGACGCCCCCGATCGTCGTCCTCACCTCCAACCGGACCCGCGAGGTGCACGACGCGCTCAAGCGCCGCTGCCTCTACCTCTGGCTCGAGCACCCGACGATCGAACGCGAGATCGAGATCCTGCACAGCAGGCTGCCCGACGTCCCGGAGCGGCTCGCCGCGGCGGTGGCGCGGGCGGTGCAGAAGCTGCGCCACGCCGACCTCATCAAGCCCCCGGGGGTCGCCGAGACCCTCGACTGGGCGCGGGCGCTGCAGCTCGTCGGGGCCCGTCACCTCGACGTCGGGACCGCAGCCCGCACGCTCGGCGCCGTCCTCAAGTACCGCGAGGACGCCGACCGGGTGCACCAGCAGCTCGACGCGCTGCTGGCGTCGTAGACCGCCGTGACCGGTTGACCATCGCCATGACCAGCAGTACGGAACGCACCGAGGCCGACACCCTGCTCACCGGGCTCGTCGGCTTCACCGAGGTGCTCCGCGCCGCCGGGGTGCCGGTGACCAGCGACCGGACCGCCGCGTTCCTGGAGGCGGCCGACGCCCTCGACGTGACCGACCGCGACCAGGCGTACTGGGCGGGGCGGCTGACCCTGTGCGCGGACCCGGACGACGTCGCCCGCTACGACCTGGCGTTCCCGGCCTGGTTCGAGCCGTCGCAAGCCCGCCGGGCGACCAACCGGGACGAGCGGCCGCCCGCCCCGCCGAAGCTCGCCGCGCTCGTCCCCGGGCGCGAGGGCACCGGCGACGACGACTCCGACGACGGCCCGCAGATCAAGGCCGCCGCCACCGGCACCGAGATCCTGCGCAGCCGCGATCTCGGCGAGCTGAGCCCGGCCGAACGCGAGCACCTGCGCCGGCTGATGACGCTGCTGCGGCCGGAGCCGCCGACCCGGGCGTCGCGCCGCAAGCACCGGCACCGCCGCGGCGATCCGGACCGGCAGCGGACCCTGCGTGCGGCGCTGCGCAACCAGGGCGAGCTGTTCTCGATCAAGCGCCGGGACGCGTCCCGGCGGCCGCGCAAGGTCGTCCTGCTGATCGACGTGTCCGGCTCGATGGAGCCCTACGCCGATGCGCTCATGCGGTTCGCGCACGTGTTCGTGCGCCGCGCGCCCCGGTCGGTGGAGGCGTTCACCCTCGGCACCCGGCTCACCCGGATCACCCGGGAGCTGCGCCAGCGCGACGCCGAACGCGCACTCGGTGCGGCCGGGAAGGCGATCCCCGACTGGTCCGGCGGGACCCGGCTCGGCGAGGTGCTGAAGGCGTTCGTCGACCGCTGGGGCCGGCGCGGCGCCGCCCGCCGCGCGGTGGTCGTGATCTTCTCCGACGGCTGGGAGCGCGGCGGGACCGAGCTGCTCGGCGAGCAGGTGGAACAGCTGTCCCGGCTGGCCCACCGGCTGATCTGGGTGAACCCGCACGCGGGCAAGGCCGGCTACGCCCCGGTCCAGGGCGGAATAGTCGCGGCGCTCCCGCACTTGGACGATCTGCTGGCCGGGCACAGCCTGGACACCCTGGAGAAGCTGCTGAAAGTGGTGCGACATGCGTGACGTGATCGATCAGCTCGAGGGCTGGTGGAAGAACGGCGAGCCCGCCGCGCTGGCGACCGTGGTCGGCACCTTCCGGTCCGCCCCCCGCCAGCCCGGCGCGTCGATGCTCGTCGGCCCGGGCGGCGAGGCCGTCGGCTCGGTGTCCGGGGGCTGCGTCGAGGGCGCGGTCTACGAGCTGGGCCAGCAGGTGCTCGCCGAGGACCGCCCGGTGCTGCAGCGCTACGGCGTCTCCGACGACGACGCGTTCGCCGTCGGCCTGACCTGCGGCGGCATCCTCGACGTCTTCGTCGAGAAGGTGAGCCCGGAGACCTATCCCCAGCTCGGCCGGATCGCCGAGGCGGTGCGCAACGAGGAACCGGTCGCCGTCGCCACCGTCGTCGCGGGCCCCGTCGAGCTGCTCGGCAAGCGCCTCGTGGTCCGGCCGGCCGGGTCGGAGGACGGTGTCGAGGGCGGGACCGGATCGGACCGGATCGACGACGCGATCCGCGACGACGTCCGCGGGCTGCTCGACGCCGGACGCAACGCCACCCTGACCTACGGCGTGCACGGCGAGCGCCGCGGCGAGGGCCTGCAGGTGTTCGTCGAGTCGTTCGCCCCGCCGCCGCGGATGATCGTGTTCGGTGCGATCGACTTCGCCGCCGCGGTGGCCCGGATGGGCTCGTTCCTGGGCTTCCGGGTGACCGTGTGCGACGCCCGCCCGGTGTTCGCCACGGCGAGCCGGTTCCCGGGCGCGAACGAGGTCGTCGTCGAGTGGCCGCACCGGTACCTGCAGGCCGAGGCCGAGGCCGGCCGGATCGACGGGCGGACCGCGCTGTGCGTCCTCACCCACGACCCGAAGTTCGACGTGCCGCTGCTGGAGGTCGCGCTGCGCCTGCCGGAGATCGGCTACATCGGCGCGATGGGCTCCCGGCGCACGCACGACGACCGGATCGCCCGGCTCCGCGAGCGCGGGCTCACCGACGCGGAGATCGGCCGGATGTCCTCGCCGATCGGGCTCGACCTGGGCGCCCGCACCCCGGAGGAGACCGCCGTGTCGATCGCCGCGGAGATGATCGCCCAGCACTGGGGCGGCGCGGGGATCCCGCTCGCCGAGCGCGAGGGACCCATCCACGCGTCCTAGTGCTCCACCCCGTGCTTTCGGGGAGTACTCGCCCGCCGAGGCAACTGCGACAGGGTATCGCACTGTACGGTGGGCGACACGCTCGTGACCGGGCCGTACCCGAGCACGGGCGGCGACCGGTCGGCGCGGAGCGGGAGGAGGCAGCGTGGTCCTCACCGGCGTGCCCGGAACCACGCGCGGGGACACCGTCCTCGTCCTCGACGGGGACGCGGCACGTCCGGGCAGCGCGGGCGAGCGGACGGTCCGGGTGCCGGATCACCCGGAGCGCCCCCGGCTGTCCAAGTTCCACGCGCCCGAGATCGTCTTCGGTGCGGACTCGCTGCCCGAGGCCGCGCACGCCGCGCTCCGGCTGGGTGCCCGCAGGCCGTTCGTCGTCACCGACCCCGGGGTGACCGAGGCCGGCTGGCCGGCCGAGCTCCTGGGCCACCTGCGCGCGGCCGGCCTGCGCCCGCAGCTGTGGAACGAGATCACCCAGAACCCGAAGGACCACGAGGTCCACGCCGGGTTCGCCCGCTACGAGAACTCCGGCTGCGACGTCGTGATCGGGATCGGCGGAGGGTCGGTGATCGACGCCGCGAAGGGTGTCGCCCTGCTCGCCACCAACGGCGGCACGATCGGCGACTACGAGGGCATCGACCGGATCACCCACCCGATCCCGCCGCTGGTGATGGTGCCGTCCACATCGGGCACCGGCGCCGACGTCTCGCAGTTCTGCATCATCACCGACACCGAGCGGCTCACCAAGCTCACGATCATGGGGCGGGCGCTCGTCCCGGACGTCTCGGTGATCGACCCGCGGCTGCTGGTGACCATGCCGGACTGGCTGAACGCCGCCACCGGGCTCGACGCGCTCACCCACGGCATCGAGGCGTTCGTGTCGCTGGCGCACGGGCCGCTCACCGACACGCACGCCCTGCACGCGGTCGCGCTCGTCCACACCAACCTGCCGACGACGATGCTCCGCCGCACCGACGAGGGCCCGCGCACGGCGATGGCGCAGGCGGCCCTGGAGGCCGGGCTGGCGTTCACCAACGCGATCCTCGGGGCCACGCACGCGATGAGCCACCAGGTCGGCGGCATGCTGGACCTCCCGCACGGGCTCATCAACGGTGTGCTGCTGCCGCACGTCATCCGGTTCAACGGGGCCGGTGACCCCACGCGGTTCGTGCCGATCGCCCAGGCCATGGGCCTGGACGCCCGGCCCGGCATGCCCGGTGACGAGGCCGTCGACATGGTCGCCGGCGAGGTCCGGAAGCTCGCCGACGAGGTGGGCGTGCCGACCGGGCTCGGCGCGATCGGTGTCCGGGAGGGCGACGTCCCGCGGCTGGCCCGGCTCACCCTGGGCGACGCCTGCCTGACCACCAACCCGCGCAGCGCGTCGGTGGAGCAGATCGAGGACCTGTTCCGGCGGGCGCTGTGAGGCCGGCGCGGTGACCGCCGCCCGGTTCCCCGGCCGCCGCACGCCCGCCCCGCCTGCCGCGACCGGCCCGGGGCACCGGGGCCGCCCCGACCTCGACCAGCTCACCGGGCTGCGGTCCGGCAAGCCCTCGTTCTAC
Source organism: Pseudonocardia sp. C8 (assembly GCF_014267175.1). Classification (NCBI taxonomy): domain Bacteria; kingdom Bacillati; phylum Actinomycetota; class Actinomycetes; order Pseudonocardiales; family Pseudonocardiaceae; genus Pseudonocardia; species Pseudonocardia sp. C8. The sequence continues at coordinate 5,963,885 of NZ_JACMTR010000002.1, read as the reverse complement.
CCCGAGTACCGGGTCAACCTGGAGCGGCTCAAGCGCGTCATCCTCGCCCTGGACCGGATCTCCGCGGCGCTGGTCCGCACGATGGAGGGCTCCGAGGCGCTGGTCCGGGCGGTCGCCGACGCCGCAGCAGACCACCTGTCCGCGGACTGGCTGATCCTCGGGCTGGTCGACGGCGAGCTGCCCGACGCGGCGCCGCGGCACGTCGTGCTCGGCCCGGACGGTGCCGAGTGGCCCGACCTGCGCCGCGTCCCGGAGAAGGTGCGCCGGCACGTCGCCCTGCTGCAGATGGGCAGCGGCGCGGTCCACGACGGGCACCGCGACCACGACGACCGCACTCACGTGCACGTCCCGATCCGGTTGGACGGCCGCATCGTCGGCGGCTTCGTCGCCTGGACGCCGCCGGACCGGGAGATCGACGACACCGATCACTCGGTGCTGCGGATCCTGGCCGGCCAGACCGCGTCGGCGCTGCAGAACTGCGCCCTGCTCGACCGCGCCGAGCGGCTGCACGCCCGCACCGCCGCCCAGGCCGAGGACCTGCGGTCCCGCAACGACGAGCTGATGGCCACCCAGCAGGCGCTCAGCGCGGCGCGCCAGCGCGAGGTGCTCGACAACGAGCGGCACCGGATCGCCCGGGAGCTGCACGACAGCGTCACCCAGTACGCGCTGTCCGCCGGCATGCACATCGAGCTGTGCCGCTCGGAGATCGCCGGGCGGCCGGCGATCGCCGGCGCGGTCGAGCACCTCGACACCGCGAAGGACCTGACCCGGCGCGCGGTCGAGCAGCTGCGCTCGGCGATCTACGCGCTCAACGACGACGACCACGCCGACAAGGACCTGCCCTCGATGCTGCGGCAGCTCTCCACCGTGCACATGCCGGACGAGCTGCGGGTCGAGGTCACCATCGGTGGCACCCCGGTCCCGCTGCCGCACGAGCACGAGCAGTCGCTGTTCCGGATCGCCGGTGAGGCGCTGTTCAACACGGCGATGCACGCCTCGGCGTCCCGGGCGTCGGTCCGGCTGGCCTACCAGCCCGACCGGATCCGCCTGTCGGTCTCCGACGACGGCGGCGCCTCGCCCGACCAGATCCGCCGCATGCTGCGCGCGGCCACGGCCCGCGGCCCGTACGGCGAGCACCGCGGCCTGGTCAACATGGACACCCGCACCCGCGAGCTGGGCGGGACGCTGCGGTTCCGCCGCTCCCGGATGGGCGGGCTGCAGGTGCAGGTGGACGTCCCGCTCGGGGCGGCGGGGAAGGAGACCTCGTGAACGGACCGCTGCGGACCACGGGCGCGCCCGGTGCCGGCGGGATCCCGCGAGGCGGGCACCCGGCGGTCCGGGAGATCCGGATCGTCCTCGTCGACGACCACTCGATCATGCGTCAGGGCCTGCGTGCGGTGCTGGAACGCGAGGAGGACCTGCGCGTCGTCGGCGAGGCGGGCAGCGTGCCGGAGGCGTTCGCGGCCGTCGCGGCCGGCCGCCCGCAGGTCGTGCTGCTGGACCTCAAGCTCTCCTCCGGACCGCAGCCCGACGGCCTGGAGGTCTGCCGCAGGCTGTGCGCCGAGCACCCGGGCATCGGGGTGCTGGTGCTGACGACGTTCGCCGAGGACCGCCTCGTCGTCGAGTCGGTGCAGGCCGGGGCGCGCGGCTACGTCGTGAAGGACGTCGACACCACCGAGCTGGTCCGGGCCATCCGGGCGGTGTCCCGCGGCGAGAGCGCGTTCGACGCCCGCTCCGCGTCGGCGATGGTCCGGTCGCTGTCCGGCGGGATGCCGGACCGGGAACGGCTGACCGACCGGGAGCTGGACGTGCTGCGCCTGCTGGCCCGCGGCCTGTCGAACCGGGCGATCGGGGCCGAGCTGTTCATCTCGGAGACCACGGTGAAGTTCCACGTCGGGAACCTCATGCGGAAGCTGATGGTGTCCCGGCGGGCCGAGGCCGTCTACGCGGCGACGAAGCTCGGGCTGCTGTAGCGGGAGCGACCGCGGCGCGCAGGGCACCGGGCGGGGCGGTAGACAGGGCCGATGCGGTGGTATGCCGAACGCCCCGGCCGTCTGGCCCGCCAGGTCCTCGCGGACGTCCTCGCCCTGGGGTGGGCGGTGCTGGCGGTGACCGCGGGGGTCGTCGTGCGCGACGGCCTCCTGGCGCTGCGCGGGCCCGGCGAGTCGCTGGTCGCGGCCGGTGACCGGGTCACGAGCGCGTTCACCGGGGTCGGCGGGGCGGTGTCCTCGATCCCGTTCGTCGGGCCGGATCTGGCCCGCGCGCTGGCCCCCGCGACGGGGGCCGGCGCGGACCTGGCCGCCGCGGGCCGCGAGTTCGGCGACACCGTGGCCATGCTCGCGACCGGGGCGCTGGTCGTCGTCCCGCTGGTTCTGCTGCTCCCGGTGCTGCTCGGCTGGCTGCCGCTGCGGCTGCGCTACGCCCGCCGCGCCGGTGCCGCGGTGGCCGCGCGCGGGTCCGCGCCGAACCTGCTCGCGCTCCGCGCACTGGCCCGGGTCCCGGTGCGGACGCTGACCCGGGTCGTCCCCGACCCGGCGGCCGCGTGGCGGTCCGGCGACCCGGACGTCGTCGCCCGGCTGGCCGCGTTGGAACTGTCGGATCTGGGTCTGCGTCCCCGCGACCGGTGACCCGGACCCGCTGCACCCCTGTCAGTCCTCCCGCTCCGGCGAGCTCGCATGGGCCCAGTACCGGCGCGGGATCCGGCCGGCTCGCCGCGCGTCCCAGCCGGCCTCGACGCCGAGCCGCATCGCCCGGGCCATCCGCTCCGGATCCGCGGCCCGGGTGACCGCGGTGGCGAGCAGGACGGCGTCGCACCCCAGCTCCATCGCCTGCGCGGCCTCCGACGCGGTGCCGATCCCGGCGTCGAGCACGACCGGGACGCCCGCCGCCTCGACGATCATCTCGATGTTGTGCGGGTTCCGGATGCCCAGCCCGGTCCCGATCGGCGACCCCAGCGGCATGACGGCGGCGCACCCGGCCTGCTCCAGCTTCCGGGCGAGCACCGGGTCGTCGTTGGTGTAGGGCAGCACGGTGAAGCCGTCCTCGACGAGCTGCTCGGCCGCGTCGAGGAGCTCGATCGGGTCGGGCAGCAGGGTGCGCTCGTCCGCGACGACCTCCAGCTTGACCAGGTCGGTCTCGAGGGCCTCCCGGGCCATCCGTGCGGTCAGCACGGCTTCGGCGGCGGTCCGGCAGCCCGCGGTGTTGGGCAGCACCCGGATCCCGAGCCGGCGCAGCAGGTCCAGCAGCCCGGTCCCGCCGACGACGTCGACCCGGCGCAGGGCCACGGTCGTCAGCTCGGTGCCGGACGCGACCAGCGCCCGCTCCAGGATCTCCAGGTTGGTGGCACCCCCGGTGCCCATCACCAGCCGGGAGTCGAACAGGTGGTCGCCGAACGCGAGCTTGTCCATCGTCATCCTCCCTGCACCGCGGTCAGCACCTCGACCCGTGCGCCGTCGGCCGGCACGTACCCCGGCCAGGACGCCCGGGGCACGACCTCGCCGTCCACGGCGACGGCGACGCCCCGCTCGGGCAGCCCGGCGTCGGTGAGGACCCGGGCCAGGTCGGTCCCGTCCTCGATCTCGCGGCTCTCGCCGTTCAGCAGGATCACCATCGTCAGCTCCTCTCGGCCGCGACCGAGGTGAAGCGGCGCGGGTCGGCGGCCCGCACGGCATCGGGCACGGCAGCGTCGCGCAGCACGGCGGCGACCGCGGCCGCCGTCACCGGGACGAGCAGCATGCCGTTGCGGCCGTGCCCGGTCGCGGCGATCAGCCCCTCCGGCCCGATTCGGCCGATGAGGGGAACATTGTCTCGGCTGCCCGGTCGCAGACCGGCCGCCGACTCGGTCAGCGCGTACTCCGCGATCCCGGGCAGGATCCGTTCGGCGTCCCGGAGCAGGTCGCGCACCCCGCCCACGGTGACGTCGGTGTCGAAGCCGTTCTCCGCCGTCGTCGCGCCGACCACGAGGTCACCGTGCCCCGGCAGGACCCGCGGGACGGCGTACACCGGGCGCCCGTCGACGAGCGCCCGGACGGTGCGGGCCGGCGGCGGCAGCGCACCGGGCCGGCGGGTGAGCCGCAGGACCTCGCCCTTCACCGGCCGGACCAGGCCCTCCAGCACCGGGTGCAACGACGACGAGTGCGCCCCCGCCGCGACCACGACCACGTCGGCCGCGACCTCGGTGCCGTCGGCGAGCCGGAGCCCGGTGACCCGCGCGCCGTCGTCGCGCACCGCGGCGACCGCACGCTCGTCGACCGTCACCCCGGCCCGCCCGCACGCGGCCCGCAGCGCCGCCAGCAGCCGGCGGTTGTCCACCGAGGGGTCGCCGGGCACCGAGAGGCCGCCGCGGACGTCCGGACCGATGGCCGGCTCCAGCCGGCGCAGCTCGCGACCGGTGAGCCGCTGCACCGGCCGGCCCAGCGACTCCAGGTACCCGGCGAGCGCGGTCAGCTCGTCGCGGTCACCGGAGCCGGTCGCCGCGACCACGGTGCCCGCCGGGTGCAGCCCGGCGTCGGTTCCCGCCTCGGCGGACAGCGCGGCCGCGAACTCCGGCCAGCGCGCCACCGAGTCCAGCCCGAGCGCCAGCAGGTCCTCCTCGCCCGGCCAGGCCTCGGTGACCGGGGCCAGCATCCCGCCGGCGACCCAGGACGCACCGCTGCCCGGGGCCGGGTCGAACACGGTCACGGCCCATCCGGCGTGCGCGGCCTCGCGGGCCACGGACAGCCCGATCGCACCGGCTCCGGCGACGGCCAGCCGCCTGGTCATGGTTCTGCCCACCTCACTCCCTGCGCCGGCATGACCCGGATCAGGTTCGACGGTCGGGACCGCTTCCGAGGTCCCCTCTCAGCCCGTTCGCCGGGCTCCCGTGGCTCTCACCTACGAACCTCCAGCGTACGCCGTAGCGTGCGGGCCGTGTCCGACACCGATACCCGCTCCACCCGCCTCGCCCGCCTGCAGGAGGCGAGGCTCTACCTCTGCACCGACGCCCGCACCGAGCAGGGCGACCTGGCCGCGTTCGCCGACGCCGCACTCGCCGGCGGGGTCGACATCGTCCAGCTCCGGGACAAGGGCGGACCGGACGGGCCGCTCGAGGCGAGGGCCGAGCTGGCCGCGCTGGACGTGCTCGCCGACGCCTGCCGCCGGCACGGCGCGCTGCTCGCGGTGAACGACCGGGCCGACGTCGCGCTGGCCGCCGGGGCCGACGTGCTGCACCTCGGCCAGGACGACCTGCCGGTGGCCTGGGCCCGCCGGATCGTGGGCGACGACGTGCTCGTCGGCCGGTCCTCGCACAGCCCGGACGAGACCCTGGCCGCCGCCGGCGAGGACGGCGTCGACTACTTCTGCGTGGGCCCCTGCTGGCCGACACCGACCAAGCCGGGCCGCCCCGCGCCGGGCCTCGACCTGGTCCGCACGGTCGCCGGGCGGGCCCCGGAGCGGCCGTGGTTCGCGATCGGCGGGATCGACGAGGAGCGCCTCGACGCGGTGCTCGAGGCCGGGGCGACCCGGATCGTCGTCGTCCGCGCCATCACGGGTGCCGACGACCCCCAGGCTGCTGCCGCCCGGCTGAAGGCCCGCCTCGCCCGCTGAGCCCCGTATGAACGGGGTCGGGACCGTTCCGTCGGGGCCGGCCTCCGCACGCACTTCCGGGCCGCACACACGACGGCGCCGGTGGGCCGTTGCCCACCGGCGCCGCGCGCGTCGTGCCGTCTCAGTTGGTGGGGGCGGCGCCGCCGTCCTCCCCGGACTGCTGACCGGAGTCCGGTTCCTGGCTCGGGACGATCCGGTCGAGCCCGTTCTGCAGCGGGTCGCTGCTGCTCCCGGACTCGGAGCCGCTGCCGGGCTGCGCCGACTCGCCGGTGCTCGGGCTCGTGCTCGTCGACTGCTCCGAGGTACCGGTCGGCGCCTCGCTGGTCGAGGTGGCGCTCTCCGAGCTCGACGGGTCGGTGGCACCGTTCTCGCCGCCCCGGTCGGGGGCCTCCGCCGGAGGCGCACCGCGGACGACGTTCCCGATCGAGGTGCCGGAGCCGTGGCCCGCCAGCGACGAGCCCTTGACGACCTCGATGCCGGTGATCAGGAACATCGCGACACCGAAGGTGACGACGCCGAGCACCGCGGACACGATCATCGCCCGGCGGGTGACCCGGACCCGCCGGAACCCGCCGAGTCCCGCACCGGACGCCGCGGCCGTGCGCGGCCGGCCGGGCGCGTGCGCCGGGTCGAGCAGGACGGTCTCCTCACCGGTCGGGCCCGCGGCTCCGCGGCCGGCCGACTGCCGGGCCGCGGCGACGGTCCCCTCGGCGACGCCCTTGCCCTTGCGGGCGACCGCCTTCTGCTTGAGCACGACCGCCTTGTCCTTGCTCACCTCGATCGACCGGGTGAACAGCGTGGTGGCCAGCGTGGTGACGATCGAGCCGAGCGCCGCGCCCAGGACGGTGCCGACCGCGCCGAGGAACGAGCCGAGGATCGCCGTGACGACCGCGGCGCCGGCGCCGGCCGCGATCTTCGTCGGGCTCAGCTCGGCCTTCAGCGAGGTCGTCTCGCCGGAGCCGTCGTCCTTGGCGGAGCCGGGCCCCTTCCCTGCGTCGGATCCCTTTCCGGGGCCGGCTCCGACCGGCCCGTTCGGGCCACCGGGACCGGAGGCCGGGCTCAGCTCGGTGGGCGCGGCCGCGGAGGTCATCGCGCGGGTCCGCGGGTATCCGCCCGGCGGGGTCCCCTGCGGGACGCCCGGGCCGGGGACCACCCGGGTCGGCCGCTGGCCGCCCGGCGGGGTCGCCGGCGGGACGCCGGGACCGGCGTGCGGGGGCCGGGCGGGTGCGGCGCGGCGCGGCTGCGGGACCTGGGGGGCGTCCGGGGACGCGACCGGGCGACCGGTGGCCGGTGGGACGGGGCGGGTGGGTCCGGGAACGCGCCGGTCGACATCACCGCGGCTGGGCTCCGGGGGGCGCTGGTGTGGCATGGCTCCTTGCAGTGGCATCGTGGGGCGGCGGTTCCACGGGTGAGAACGTCGGAGCGGCGCGAAACGCATCAGACGATCACCGGAAGTGACGACCTTCACGTCACCCGATCGAGGTCACGGTAAAATCACGATTCTAGTCGCAGCCCGGACCGGTCCCGTCACCGGGGGTGACGGATTCCCGGGTGATCGTCCGGCAGCGCCGTGCGCAGCAACGGCCACGACACGAGCACGCTCAGCCCCACGAGCGCCGGGCTGAGGACGGTCCGCGCCAGCCCGAGCAGCACGACCTGATCGGCCGCCCACAGCGGCAGGAACACGCTCAGCCGGACCAGGTACTGACCGACCCACGCCCAGGACGCCCGCTGGTACCCGCGGAGCAGGTCCGGGTCCCGGCGCCAGCGGGTCCGCTGCCCCAGCAGCCCCCCGACGATCACCCCGAGCAGCGGCCACCGTACGACGATCGAGATCGCCCAGGCGACCGCGCTGCCGACGTTCGACACGATCTGGACCAGGAAGAAGTCCGACGCCCGCCCGGTGAGCAGGGCGATGCCGGCGGCGGCCACCACCCCCGCCAGCCCGAGCAGCACCGCCCGCGGCTTACGGCCGCGGGCCAGCCGCCAGACCGCGACCCCGGCCCCCGACACGATCGCCGCGGCGGCCCCCCAGTTGATCGGGTACGCCGAGCCGAGGTACCCGGCGATGACCCACGCCAGCACGAAGCCGACCACGGGCACGGACGCGTCGACCGCACCGCCGCGCCCGCCGAGCAGTTCGGCGAGACCGGGGTCCTCCCGGGACGCGGCACGCGGGGCGGGATCGTGGGTCACCCCGCTCAGGGTGCCCTATCCCCGTGCCGGGGTCGACGCAGGCGAGTTGGCGCGCACCGCGACGAGGCGTGATCATTGAAGTAACGCAGGACTTCCGTCCGGTGAACAACAGGCAAGGAGCAGGCACGGATCAGGGCCGAAGGGGGGCGGTGCACGTGCAGCACCGGAGTTACGTCGCACTCGGGGACAGCTTCACCGAGGGCCTCGACGACTTCACCGAGGACGGCCGGCCACGCGGGTGGGCCGACCGGGTCGCCGAGACCCTCGCCGCGCGGCACCCCGGCTTCGGGTACGCCAACCTCGCCGTCCGCGGGAAGGTCCTGGACCAGATCGTCGCCGACCAGATCCCGGTCGCCGAGGCGATCCGCCCCGATCTCATCACGTTCTGCGCCGGCGGGAACGACATCATCGGCTGGACCTGCGACACCGACGACCTCGCCGCGCGCTTCGACGCCGCCCTGGGCCGGCTGGTCGCGACCGGGGCCGAGGTGCTGATCTTCACCGGGTTCGACCTGCGCCGGATGCACCCGTTCATACGGCGGCTCCGCGGCCGGATCGCCTGCTACAACGAGCTGATGCGGGCCTCGGCCGAGCGGCACGGCTGCCGCGTCGTCGACCTCTGGGCGATGGACGCGCTGGCCGACCCGCGGGCCTGGGGACCGGACCGGCTGCACCTGGTGCCGCACGCGCACGAGCGGGTGGCCTGGCGGGTGCTGGAGGCGCTCGGCGAGCCGGCCGGGGACTGGCGGGCGCCGTGGCCGGAGCCCGAGGCCGGGCCGACGCCGTGGCGCACCCGGCAGGTCGAGGACCTGCGCTGGGTCACCCGGCACGTGATGCCCTACGTCCGCAAGCGGCTGCGCGGCGCGCACACCGGCGACGGGTACCGGCCCAAGCGTCCGACGCTCGCGCCGGTCACCCTGGCCTGAAACGGCGACGGCGCCCGCCCCGCTTCCCGGGGACGGGCGCCGCCGTCAACTGATGAGCTTGTGGTGGTTAGCGCGTTGGGTGCGTGCTCGCGTCAGCGCACCGGGGTGAAGTCCCGCGCACCGATGTAGGCCGGACGCGGCTTCGGGGCGTAGAACGGCTCCACGCACGCGTTCTCGACGCTGTTGAACACCAGGAAGATGTTCGAGCGCGCGTACGGGGTGATGTTGTCACCGGAGCCGTGCATGCAGTTCGAGTCGAACCAGGTCGCCGAACCGGCCTTCCCGGTCATCATCGCGATCCCGTGCCGGTTCGCCAGCGCGGTGATCGAGTCGTTGTCCGGGGTCCCGATCTCCTGCTCCTTGAGCGAGGTCCGGTAGTAGTCCTCCGGGGTCTCGCCGACGCACGAGACGAACGTCCGGTGCGAACCGGGCATGATCATCAGGCAGCCGTTGTACGGGTGGTTGTCGGTCAGCGAGATCGAGCAGCTGACCGCCCGCGGGGTCGGCATGCCGTCCTCGGCGTGCCAGGTCTCGAAGTCGGAGTGCCAGTAGAAGCCACCGCCGCCGAACCCGGGCTTGTAGTTGATCCGGCTCTGGTGGACGTAGACGTCCGACCCCAGGATCTGGCGGGCGCGGGAGAGCACCCGCTCGTCGCGGACCAGGCGCGCGATCGCGGACGAGATCCGGTGGACCTCGAAGATCGACCGCACCTCGTCGGAGGACTTCTCGATGATGCACCGCTCGTCCGAGCGGACGGCGGGGTCGTTGGCGAGCCGGTCCAGCTCGGCCTGGAAGAAGGCGACCTCCTCGCCGGTGAGCAGGCCGGGGACCTGCACGAAGCCGTCGCGCTCGTGCGCGTCGAGCTCCTGCGCCCCGAACATCCCGGCGCTCGAGCGGTCTCCCCAGACGGTGGGCTCCGCCCGCTCGATGAAGGCGGGCTCGCGGGAGACCCGCGTGTAGTAACGGTCGACCCGGGTGCGGGCGTCGCTCCCGACCACGGCTGTCATGGACATTCCTCCTCGTCCGGTGTTGCGGTCATTCCCTTCGAACGGGTCGTGGTCTCGAAACCACGACGGGGGCGTCCCCGCTGTAGCACAGCGGAAACGCCCCACGCAGTGAGCTGGGCTACGCCGGCAGGCGCAGGATCCGGGTCAGTCCTCGACGATCAGCGGGTACACGCCGTTCTCGTCGTGCACCTCCCGGCCGGTCACCGGGGGGTTGAAGACGCAGACGGTCCGCATGAGCGTCTTCGGGCGCAGCTGGTGGCGCTCGTTCCCGTTCAGCAGGTACATCGAGCCGGGCTTGAGCTGGTAGGTGACGTCGTTGTCCTTGTCGTAGAGCTCGCCCTCACCCTCGGTGACGAAGACGGCTTCGATGTGGTTCGCGTACCAGAAGTCGTTCACCGTCTCCGGCTGGAGCACGGTCTCGTGGACCGAGAACCCGACCTTGTCGCCGGCGAGCACGATGCGCTTGCTGCGCCACTGCTTGTGCTCGGGCTCGACGTCGCGCTCGGTCCCGGTGATCTCGTCGAGAGTACGGACGATCATATGGCTATCAGCTCCCGATGACGGTTCGGACGGACTCGCCGATGATCGCAAGACCCTCGTCGATCTCGTCGTCGGTGGTCGTCAGCGGTGGCAGGAGCTTCAGCACCTCGTCGTTCGGGCCCGCGGTCTCCAGCAGCATCCGCTGCTCGAAGGCCTTGCCGGCGATCTTCTCGGCGAGCCCGTCACCCTCGAACTGGATCCCGCGGGCCAGGCCGCGGCCCTTGGCGAACATCTCGGCGCCGGGGTTCTCGGCGATGATCTTCTGGAAGCCCTCCTCGATCTTCTCGCCCTTGCGGAGGGTCTCCTTCTCGAGGGTGTCGTCGGTCCACCAGGTCCGCAGCGTGTGGGTGGCCGTGACGAAGGCCGGGTTGTTGCCGCGGAAGGTGCCGTTGTGCTCACCGGGGCCCCACTGGTCGTACTCGGGCTTGATGAGCACGAGCGCCATCGGCAGGCCGTACCCGGAGATCGACTTCGAGACGGTGACGATGTCCGGCTTGATGCCGGCGATCTCGAACGAGAAGAACGGGCCGGTGCGGCCGCAGCCCATCTGGACGTCGTCGACGATCAGCAGGAGCTCCTTGCGGCGGCACAGGTCCTCGAGGCCCTGCAGCCACTCGATGCGGGCCGGGTTCAGGCCGCCCTCGCCCTGCACGGTCTCGACGATGACGGCGGCCGGCTCGTTCAGGCTGGACCCGGCGTCGTCGAGCACTTTCTCGAACCACAGGAAGTCGGGCACCTTGCCGTCGAAGTAGTTGTCGAACGGCATCGGCGTCGAGTGGACCAGCGGGATGCCGGCGCCGCCGCGCTTCATCGAGTTGCCGGTCACCGACAGCGCGCCCAGGGTCATGCCGTGGAACGCGTTGGTGAAGTTGATCAGCGCTTCCTTGCCGGTGATCTTGCGCGCCAGCTTGAGCGCGGACTCGACGGCGTTGGCACCGGTCGGGCCGGGGAACTGGACCTTGTAGTCCAGCCCGCGCGGGCCCAGGATGATCTCCTGGAAGGTGTCCAGGAACTCGCCCTTGGCCCGGGTGTACATGTCCAGGCCGTGCGTGATGCCGTCGCGCGTGAGGTAGTCGATCAGCGGTTTCTTGAGCTCGTCGGGGTTGTGCCCGTAGTTGAGCGCCCCGGCACCGCCGAAGAAGTCGAGGTAGGAGTTGCCGTCGACGTCGGTCAGCCGGCTCCCCTTGGCCGTGTCGAAGACGACCGGCCAGTTGCGGCAGTAGCTGCGGACCTGTGACTCGAGATCCTCGAAAACGGTCATGTCGTTCCACCCTCTGTGTCCTGCACGCCGGCGGAGCGTGCGATCGGGCCGATGCGGTACAGATGCTCCGGCTCGTGGGAGTCGCCGAGCAGCTCGGGACCGAAGAGGTCCTCGCGCTCGATCGACGTGTCATGGCGTCCGGCGAAGGAGCTGAAAAGCCGGATGGACGACTCGTTGTCCGGGGTGATGGTCGTCTCCATCCGGTCCACCCCCGCGTCGGCGACCGCCCGGTCCCAGACCGCGTCGAGCATGCGGCCGGCCAGCCCGGCGCCCCGCGCGACCGGGTCCACGCACACCTGCCAGACCAGCAGGGTGCGCCCGGCCTGCGGGCGCAGGTAGCCGGTGACGTAGCCGACGGCGCGGCCGTCGTCCCGGCGGGCGATCACCGAGGTGCGCGCGAAGTCGCGGCACCACAGCACGTAGGCGTAGCGGGAGTTCGCGTCCAGCGTCCGCGACTCGACGGCGAGCCGCCACATGTCGACCCCGTCGGCCGGGTCCGGGACCACGATCTCGTAGGACGGGTCGCCGGCATCGGCGGCCGGCTCGGAGCGTGCAGCACCGGACACCGGAGATCCGGCCTGCTCGGGAGCAATCATGTCGGTCGAGATTAACGGGACGGCAGTGCGCGTGCAGGTTCTGCGGCCCCGAGCCCGATCGGCCGGTGGGCATTCGGGTGATCGGCGTCACGCCCGGCGGCCGGCCGGGTGAACGGGCCGTTCCCCCAGGAAAGCGCCGGGTTCCGGGCCGCGACGCGGCATGATCGGCCGGCGCTCGCGACCGGCGCGTCGGCCGCCGTAGTGGTTCTCGCCACTCTCCGCGACGAGGAAGCAACCAATTCGGCCGTTCGTGCGGATGCACTTGCATCTGCACGGACCCAGGCGCGACGATGGCCTCTCCGCCGCAACAGCGAGGAGTCGCCGTGTCGGTACCGTCCGCGAGCACGCGCCAGGCCACGACCACCGGCCGCACCGAGCCGGGTGTCGCCGTGACCTGTGCCCGCGACGGTCGCAGCCACGTCGTCCCGCACGCCGTGCTCGCCGAGTCACTGGCTTCCGGGAGCGGGCAGTGCTCCGCCCTGTGCGGGCACATCGTGCTGCCGGCCTCGCTGGCCTCGCCCCCCGGCGAGCGCTGTATCCTCTGCGCCGAGGCCTCCGGGGTGACCCGCCGCCCGCCGCGCCGGCGGTTGTGGCGCTAACGCGCCCGTGAGTGGAAAGCAGGGCCCTGGCCACGGCAACCACTCACGAGTGCTGGTCACCGGCAGCGCGGGGCACCTCGGTGAGGCGCTGGTCCGGACCCTCCGGCAGGACGGCGTGCCCGTCACCGGGCTGGACGTGCTGCCCTCGCCGTGGACGGACGTCGTCGCCTCGCTGACCGACCGGGCCGCGCTCGCCCGGGCGCTGGACGGCGTCACGCACGTGCTGCACACCGCGACCCTGCACAAGCCGCACGTCGGCTCGCACACCCGGCAGGACTTCGTCGACACCAACGTCTCCGGGACGCTCGCGGTGCTCGAGGAGTCCGCGGCCGCGGGCGTGCGCGGCGTCGTGTTCACGTCGTCGACCAGCGCGTTCGGGCGGGCCCTCACCCCGGTCCCCGGCGGGCCCGCCACCTGGATCGACGAGACTGTCGTCCCGCGGGTGCGCAACGTCTACGGCGCCACCAAGACCGCGGCCGAGGAGCTGTGCGAGCTGGCGGCGCAGGACCCCGGGCTGCCGGTCGTGGTGCTGCGGACCTCACGGTTCTTCCCGGAGGCCGACGACCGCGACGACGTCCGGGAGCGGTTCGACGACACCGCGCTCAAGCTCGTCGAGTTCTGCCACCGCCGGGTGGACGTCGCCGACGTCGTGTCCGCGCACCTGGCGGCGGCCCGCCGGGCTCCGGAGCTCGGATTCGCGCGGTACGTCATCAGCGCGCCGCCGCCGTTCACCCGCGACGACCTGGCCGCGCTCGGGCGGAACCCGGCGCCGGTGCTGGCCCGCCGGGCGCCGGGGGTGGCGGCGCTGCTGCGCGAGCGCGGCTGGGCCGTCCCCGCGGTGGACCGCGTCTACTCGCCGGCCCGCGCGGTCGCGGAGCTGGGCTGGAGACCGGTGTGGGACGCCGAGGCCGTGGCCGCGCGCGTCCGCGACGGTGCCGCACCCCGCAGCCCGCTGGCCGACGCCGTCGGGACGAAGGGGTACCACGCCGAGCCGACCGGCGTGTACACCCGGTGAGTTCACCTCACCGAACCAGGTGACTCTAGGACGCAAGGGCTAACGCCACGGGTGCGGGCGGCGGTAAGGGTGTCACAGCACGCGGGTGCCGGCGCACCGCGTCGCACCGCCGTCCCGAGCCCGGAGGTCCGCATGACCGGCCCGCAGCAGTCCCGGCCCAGCCCCACCGTGCGCGGGGGCGACGACCCCTCCGGTACGCGCCCGTCCCCGCGGCCGCGGCACGGGCGTGCCGACGAGGACGACCCGGCCGGACAGGAGGGCGGTTACCCGGACCTGCGGACGCTCCGGCCCACCGAGCGGCCACAGCCCCGGGCCGGGGTCACGTCCGGCGATCTCTACGGCGGAGCGGGCCGGTCCGCGCGTCCCGGCCCGGACGACCGCGGCGGGACCGGTGCCGACGCTCCGGCGGCCCCCGTCCCGGCCCAGCGCGGCACCCCGGAGGCCGGCCGGCGGCCCACCACGGTCGCCGAGGCGGCCGCGGCCCGCTTCGGCGCACCGGACGACGCTCCGACCGCTCCCGGGACCGGTGCCGGTGCCGCTCCCACGCCCGGTACAGCGCCGTCCGCCGGCTCGGCGACCGCCGGCGCGCCCGGCACGGGTCCGCAGCACGACGACCGGCGGCGCCCCGCCGCCGGGCCGGTCACCGTGGCCAGGGACCCGGCCACCCTCACCGTCCTGCGGGTGATCACCTACGTGCTGGTGTCGGTATCCTGCCTGGTGTTCCTGGCCGGTGCGGCGTACGCCGTCCTGACCTGGCTGGAGCTGCGGGCGGCAGTGGGCTCCTCCCCGCTGTTCGGCGGCGGGTCGCCGTTCGGGCCGGGGCCGGTGCCCGGCGGGTGACCCGGCCGGGACGGCCCGTGCAGATGAGTTCCACGCCGCCGGGGAGTCGGCCGTGGCATGAGCATCGATCCCCGCACCGTCCCGCAGCCCGAGCTGCGCTCCGCGATCGCCGAGGAGCGCGTCGCGCTCGCCGACGACCTCGCCGGCCTGACCGACGACGAGTGGCGGGCACCGTCGCTGTGCACCGGCTGGACCGTGCACGAGGTCGTCGCGCACGTCTCGCAGTCCGGGTTCCCGCACACCTGGGCGTGGATCGCGGCGGCGATCCGGCACGGCGGCCCGGACGGCGGCGAGGACGTCCGCACCCGGGCCCGGGCGGCCCGCCACACGCCGGCCGAGCTGGTCGAGCAGCTGCGGGCCAGCGCGTCCTCGACCTACCGGCTGCCGCTCAGCAACCGCTGGGATCCCTACGTCGACCTGCTCGTCCACGGCCAGGACGCGTTGCGCCCGCTCGGCCGGACCCACCCGGTACCCACCCGGCTGCTCGCCCCCGCGCTCACCTTCGCCTGGCACAGCCCGCTGTACGGCGTGCGGCGACGGCTGCGGACGGTCCGGTTCGTGGCCACCGACCTGGACTGGAGCGCCGGTGACGGCCCGCTCGAGCTCCACGGACCGGCCGGGGACCTGCTGCTCGCGGTGACCGGCCGCCCGGCCGGGCTCGCGGGCCTGACCGGCAGCGGCCGGGAGGCGGCCGCCGCGACCCTGGGCGGCTGAACCGCGATCTTCCGTACGCTGGAGGTCCACGAAGGAGGACCTCCCGCCGGTGAAGACCCGTGTCGCCCCGCTGCTGGGCGTGCTGCTCGTGCTCCTGCTGCTCGGTGGTGCCGCGGCCTGGTTCGCCACGTCCCGGGGGTTCACCACCGGCGACCTGTGGGAGATCGTGGACCCGCCTCCGCCGGAGGCGTGCGCCGCCGACGACCCGACGACGTCGGGCTGCCTCACCCCGTCCGCGCTGCGCCTGCACGACGCGGCCGTGGCCCGGTTCGGCGAGCCCGGCCCGGACGCCCCGGTCCGGGCGATCACGTGCTGGTCCGAGCACGCGTGGAACCCGTCCAGCGACCACCCGGCCGGGCGGGCCTGCGACTTCTTCCCGGCCGGGTACGGCGCGTTCCCGGCCGGCCAGGACCTCGACGACGGCTGGGCCGTCGCGAACTGGCTGCGGGAGAACGCCACCGAGCTACGGGTGCGCTACGTGATCTGGCAGGGCCGGATCTGGTACCGCGGCACCGGCGACGAGGGCGAGGGCCGGGCCGGCTGGGGCCGCCCGTACAACGGCGGCGGCGTCTACGACCCGCAGGACGCGACCGGCGGGCACTACGACCACGTGCACGTCAGCGTCCGCCGGTGACTGGTACTCGCCGACGGCACGGCGAGTCGGGTCGGTCGCGCGACAGCCCTGCGGCCGGGAGCACCCCGGCCGCTGAACCGGCCTCGGGGGAGGTCGAGGTCGACGCCGCGCAGGGCCTGCGCCTCGGTGTCGTCCCGGCCGTAGGTCGTGGTCAGCGCCCGCGCGCCGGCGGCCGGGGTCGGCCGGGGCGCGTGCGGGAGGTCGCCGAGCATTCTGGTCACTGCTGCAACCTCGGATCGTGTGTGGGGTCGGCGTACATGCCCGGGCAACCGCGATCGACGGCGTCGGGGCGCAGCTCGAAGTGCCAGGGTTCGTTGCGGTAGACCTGGCACAGCCCGTAGCCGGCGCCGTAGCTGGACAGCCACGCCACGGCATCGGACCCCCCGAGGTCGACCGCGTCCCCGGAGACGTGCCGGGAGGTGTCCGCCGTGGCCACCCACCGGGCGGCTTCCTTCTCCGAGCCGTACCGGGAGGTGGCCTCGCGACGCAGCTGATCCTGGTACTCCGGGGAACGCCAGCCGCTGTTGACGTAGAACGTGACCCCGCCGGGCGCGGCATCCTCCGCGGCCCGATGGAGGGCGGTGAGCAGTGCCGGGTCGAGTTCGGACACGGCCGGGAACTCGTCGTCGAAGACCGTCACGCCGCCGGGGACGACACCACCGGCCACGCCGCCGGCACCATCGCCGGCGCGGTCGTCGTCGCCCGGGGGAAGGTGCTGCCGCGGGCCGTCCTGTGCCGGCCGGGGGATCCCTTCCGGACCCGCTGCGGGAACGGAGTCGGCGCGGGGACCGTGCGGGAGCGACGAGGACGAGGCCGCCCACGACTGGTAGCCGAGTGCCCCGACGATCGCGACGACCACGGCGACGGCGACCGTCGATCGGGTGGCGCGGGTTGCGGTCGGTGCCGGTGCGGGGGAGGTCATGCCTCCAGCCAAGGCCGCGTGGCGTTGCCGGCACGTATCCGGTTCTCGATACGCCGGCGATAGGCGCGGCCCCGTAGCATCGCGTACTTGTGCGCGTGTTGGTCGTCGAGGACGAGCCCTACCTGGCAGAAGCGATCCGCGACGGGCTGCGACTGGCCGCGATCGCAGCGGATCTCGCCGGTGACGGTGCCACCGCACTGGAGCTGCTGGACATCAACACCTACGACATCGCCGTCCTCGACCGCGACGTCCCCGGGCCCTCCGGAGACGAGATCGCCGCACGCATCGTCGCCTCCGGCAGCGGCATGCCGATCCTCATGCTCACCGCCGCCGACCGGCTCGACGACAAGGCGACCGGGTTCGAGCTCGGCGCCGACGACTACCTCACCAAGCCGTTCGAGCTCCGCGAGCTCGTGCTCCGCCTCCGGGCTCTCGACCGCAGGCGCGCACACCACCGGCCACCGGTGCGCGAGATCGCGGGCCTGCGTCTGGACCCGTTCCGCCGCGAGGTCTACCGCGACGGCCGCCACGTCGCGCTCACCCGGAAACAGTTCGCGGTGCTCGAGGTCCTCGTCGCGGCCGAGGGCGGCGTCGTCAGCGCCGAGGACCTCCTGGAACGGGCGTGGGACGAGAACGCCGACCCGTTCACCAACGCCGTCCGTATCACCGTCTCGGCCCTGCGCAAGCGGCTCGGCGAGCCCGGGATCATCACCACCGTGGCCGGCGTCGGCTACCGCATCGACACCGAGCGGGGCTCGCCGGAGCGAGCGGACAGCTCGGCACCCGGCTCCCTGGCGTGAGTGAGCAGGCCGTGGACCGGGAGCCCGGGGTGAGCGTCCGCCTCAGGCTGACCCTCAGCTATGCCGGGTTCCTCATGCTCGCGGGTGGCCTGCTACTCGCTGCGGTGTGGGTGTTCCTGCTGCGCGGCACGCCTGCCGGCTACCTCGTTCCCGACCTCTCCAACCTCCCGCTCGTCTTCGAACGAGGCAGCTTCGGCCCAGCCGTCTTCGGCCCGGCCGCGGTCACCGTGTTGGCGTTCCTACTGATGTTCGGTCTCGTGGGCGGCTGGATCCTCGCCGGCCGCATGCTCGCCCCGCTGACCCGTATCACCGATGCCGCCCGCATGGCCTCGAACGGATCGCTCACCCACCGGATCCGGCTGCCGGGCCGCAAGGACGAGTTCCGCGAGCTCGCCGACGCCTTCGACAGCATGCTCGCGCAGCTCGACGCACACGTCACCGAACAGCAGCGGTTCGCCGCCAACGCCTCGCACGAGCTGCGCACCCCGCTGGCGATCTCGAAAGCGCTCCTCGACGTCGCCCGCACCGATCCGCACCACGACACCGGTGAACTCGTCGACCGCCTGCATGCCGTCAACACCCGGGCGATCGACCTCACCGAGGCGCTGCTCCTGCTCGGCCGGGCAGACCGGCGGTCGTTCACCCGGGAACGCGTGGACCTGTCCCTCGTCGCGGAGGAGGCGGCCGAGACACTCCTCCCGCTCGCGGAGAAGCGCGGCGTCACCATCGAGACGTCCGGCGCCATCACTCCCACGCTCGGATCGCACGCGCTGCTGCTGCAGCTGGCCACGAACCTCGTGCACAACGCAACCGTCCACAACCTGCCGGCACGGGGCACCGTACGGGTCACGACCAGCGGCAGCCGCCGGACCGTGGTGCTCACCGTCGAGAACACCGGCGAGACGCTCGCACCGGAGCTGGTGTCGACGCTCACCGAGCCGTTCCAGCGCGGCACCGCACGCGTCGGCACCGACCACGCGGGCGCCGGCCTCGGCCTGGCGATCGTCAAGAGCATCACCCGGGCGCACGACGGAACCCTTACCCTCGCCCCACGGGCCGCCGGCGGGCTCCGCGTCACGGTACGACTGCCTGCCGCACCACCACGCAGGTGACGAACCGGAGGGTCAGAGCACGTGGTGGCCGTACATCTCGCCGAGCGGGTCGGCGATCAGCTCG
Organism: Pseudonocardia sp. C8; assembly: GCF_014267175.1. Classification (NCBI taxonomy): domain Bacteria; kingdom Bacillati; phylum Actinomycetota; class Actinomycetes; order Pseudonocardiales; family Pseudonocardiaceae; genus Pseudonocardia; species Pseudonocardia sp. C8. The sequence goes on along the minus strand of NZ_JACMTR010000002.1, from coordinate 5,945,076 downwards.
ACCCGGGCGCCGTCCGGGTCGCGGAAGTACACCGAGACGCCCGAGTGCACCTCGTGCTCGACCCCGGCCTCGGTCAGCCGGGCCACGATCTCGTCCCAGGTCGACTGCTCGACGCTGATCGCGATGTGGTGCAGCCCGCCGAGCACCTCGGCGTAGGGGCCGATGTCGAGGCCCGGGAAGTCGAAGAACGCGAGCAGGTTCCCGTTGCCGATGTCGAAGAAGAAGTGCGACGACCCCGGGTAGTCCCGGTTCTCGATCAGCTCGGTGAGAGGGAAGCCGAGGACGTCCTGGTAGAAGCGTACGGTCCGCTCGACGTCCGAGCTGACCAGGGCCGTGTGGTGCAGCCCGCGGGCGGTCGAGGCCGGCCGCTCGCCCACCGGCTTGAGGTGGGTCGCGCGGATGCGGTCGCGCTCGGCGTCGAGGGCGGCGGTGTCGGTGCTCACGATCGGGATCCCTCCAGCAGTGCGGTGAAGTCGGGTACGTCGGTGAACTCGTCGGTCGGTGCGGCCGCCGGGCGGGCGGCCACGATGCCGGCCAGCTCGTCGGCGGCACGCTCGATCCGCCCCTCCAGCGAGGTGGTGGCATCGGTAGCACCCCAGTCCTCGGGGGCCGCGAACACCGCCGTCGGGACGACGGTGGCGCGCAGATGGGCGAACAGCGGGCGCATGGCGTGCTCCAGGGCGAGCGAGTGCCGGGCCGTGCCGCCGGTGGCGGCGACGAGCACCGGGGTCCCGGCCAGCGCCTCCCGGTCGAGCACGTCGACGAAGGTCTTGAACAGGCCGCTGTAGGACGCCGAGAAGATCGGCGTCACCGCGATCACCGCGTCGGCCCGTTCGACGGCCTCCAGCACCGGCCGCAGCGCGGTGTTCGGGAACCCGGTGACGAGGTGGTCGGCGAGGTCGCGGGCGTGCTCGCGCAGCTCGATCACCTCGGCCTCGCTCTGCTCACCCCGGCGCACCAGGGCGTCCCCGGTGGCCGTGGCCAGCCGGTCGGCCAGCAGCCGGGTCGACGACGGCGTCGACAGCCCGGCGCTGACCACGACGATCCTGCGGGTCATCAGGCGGCCTCCTGCTCCTTGCGGGCGTCCCGGTCCGCGACCAGGGACGCGTGGGTGGGCGCGTCCGGCACACCCGCCGGGCGCAGCGCGGCGAACTCGCGACGCAGCACCGGCACGACCTCCTCACCGAGGATGTCGAGCTGCTCCAGCACCGTCTTCAGCGGCAGCCCCGCATGGTCGATCAGGAACAGCTGGCGCTGGTAGTCACCGACGTACTCGCGGAACCCGAGGGTCCGCTCGATGACCTGCTGCGGGCTCCCCACGGTCAGCGGCGTCTCCCGGCTGAAGTCCTCCAGCGACGGCCCGTGCCCGTAGACCGGGGCGTTGTCGAAGTACGGGCGGAACTCGGCCACCGCGTCCTGCGAGTTCGGCCGCATGAACACCTGGCCGCCCAGGCCGACGATCGCGCGCTCGGCCGGTCCGTGCCCGTGGTGCTCCCAGCGGGTGCGGTAGAACTCGACCATCCGCCGGGTGTGCGACGCCGGCCAGAAGATGTGGTTGTGGAAGAAGCCGTCGCCGTAGTATGCGGCCTGCTCGGCGATCTCCGGGCTGCGGATGGAGCCGTGCCAGACGAACGGCGCGACGCCGTCCAGCGGGCGCGGGGTCGAGGTGAAGCCCTGCAGCGGGGTGCGGAACTTCCCCTCCCAGTCGACCACCTCGGTGTCCCAGAGCTTGCGCAGCAGCGCGTAGTTCTCGATCGCCAGGTGCAGGCCGTTGCGGATGTCCTGGCCGAACCACGGGTACACCGGGCCGGTGTTGCCGCGGCCGAGCATCAGGTCGACCCGGCCGTCGGCCAGGTGCTGCAGCATCGCGTAGTCCTCCGCGATCTTCACCGGGTCGTTGGTGGTGATCAGCGTCGTGGCCGTCGAGAGCTGCAGGGTGTCGGTGACGCCGGCGAGGTAGCCGAGCGTCGTCGTCGGCGAGGACGAGAAGAACGGCGGGTTGTGGTGCTCGCCGAGCGCGAAGACGTCCAGCCCGACCTCCTCCGCCTTGCGGGCGATGGTGACGACGTTCTTGATCCGCTCCGCCTCGGTGGGCGTGCGGCCGTTCGTCGGGTCGGTCGTGATGTCGCTGACCGAGAAGATGCCGAACTGCACGTCTGCCTCCGAATGGTTGATCCGTCATCTACATCCTGCGCCAACGTAGATGATGCGTCAACTATTCCGGTAGCCTGGCCGCGTGACACGGTGGCTGGACGAGCGCGAGCAGACGGCCTGGCGGAGCTATCTGCGCATGCAGTCCCGGCTCCAGGCCGAGCTACACCGGCGGCTGCAGGCGGACTCGGGGCTCTCGCTGGCCGACTTCGAGGTGCTCGTCGCGCTCACCGACCGGCCGGACGAGCGCGCGCGGGTGCTCGAGCTGGCGACGTCACTGGAGTGGGAGAAGAGCCGCCTGTCGCACCACCTGGCCCGGATGCAGAAGCGCGGGCTCATCGGCCGTGAGGAGTGCGGCGAGGACGGCCGGGGCAACGTCGTCGTCCTCACCCGGGAGGGGCGGGCCGCGATCGAGGCGGCCGCGCCGGCGCACGTCGAGACCGTGCGCGAGCTGGTCTTCGACGCCCTGCCCGACGACGACGTGGCCGCACTCGCCCGCATCTCCGCCGCCGTGCTGGCCCGCCTCGGCGGGGCGTGACTACAGCCGCCGCACGCAGAACCCGACCCACGCCCCGCCGGCCAGCGCGACGACGGCGCCGCTCACGTACGCGCCGACGACCAGGAGGGCCACCCCGGCGGCGAGCACGAGCGCGGCGAGGACCAGCTGGAGCCAGATCACGCTCCCAGCATGCCTGCCGGCCGGCCCGGGGAACCGGGCGGCGTCGTGAAACGTCCCTCGGGAGGACGGCGACACCTACCGGTGTCCGGGGCGCATCGGGGTGCGGGGCACCATGTCCGGTGACCCAGCTGATCGGAGGACGTGTGACGGGACTGTCGGACGCCGTGGCCGCGCTGCTGGCCGCGATCCCGGCCGCACCGGTCCGCTCCCTGATGGTGATCGGGCTCGGCGCGTTCCTGGAGGGCCCGGTCGTCACGGTCGCCGCCGCCGCGCTGGCCGGCGCGGGGCAGCTGCCCTGGTGGGGGGTGTGGCTGGCCGCGCTGATGGCCGACGTCGTCGGGGACACCGTGCTGTACGCGCTCGGCCGGCACGGTGAGCGGCCCGCGGTGGCCCGCGTGCTGGCCCGGGTCGGGCTCACCGACTCCCGCCGCGAGAGCCTCACCCGCGAGGTGCGCGCCCACCTGCCGCGGATCGTGATCGGCGCGAAGCTCGTCGACATCGGGGCGATCCCCGCCTACCTGGCCGCGGGCCTCGCGAACGTCGGGTACCGACGGTTCCTCACCTGGATCGCGCCCGCGGCCGCGGTGCGGACCGCCGTCCTCGTCGGGATCGGGTACGCGGCGGGCGACCGGCTCGCGGCCGACCTGGAGTCGCGGCCGTGGCTGCTGGTCGTCGGCGGTGTCGCCGTCGGGGTCGCGCTGCTCGTGGGCAGGCTCGTGATCGTCCGCGCGACGGCGGCGCGGCGGCGCGAGCCGATCCGCTGACCCGGCGGTGCGGCCCGCCGGCCGCTACCCCACCGATCGCGCGAACCCGACGACGTCCCGGACCGCGGCCGCGTACACCTCGGGCATCGCCTGCCGGAACAACAGCTCCCCGACGTGGCACAGCCCGGGGTTGATCCGCCCGACCGACAGCACGCCCGCTGCCAGCAGCTTCCGGTGGTAGGCGAGCCCCTCGTCCCGGAGCGGGTCCAGCTCGTTGCAGGTGACGACGTGCGGCGGCAGTCCGGCGAGGTCGTCCGGCCGGGCCGCGAGCGGCCAGCAGGTGGGATCGTCGGCGTGCGCGGCCCCCGGGTCGTAGATCTCGGCGAGCAACGGGAACAGCATCCGGTCGAGCCAGTACCCGTCGCACTCCCGCAGCGAACCGAGCTCGGCCGGCGGGTCCACCCAGTCGCCCAGGATGTACGGGCACTGCGCGTAGACCCCCGCGATCGTGTCCACCCACCCGTCCCACTTGGCCCGCAGCGCCAGGCCCAGTGACAGGTTCGCCCCGCCGGAGTCCCCGGTGACCACCACGTGGCTCGCACCGAGTTCGCCGAGATGGTCGGCGACCCAGCACAGGCCGGTGACGCAGTCGTCGAGCCCGGCCGGGAAGGGGTGCGCGCCGAGCCGGCCGCCGCCGTTGCGGTACTCGACCCCGACGACCACGGCCCCCGCGGCCGCCAGCTCATCGCGCCAGTGCCGGTAGAGCGGCCCCTCGGTCGCCAGCATCACCATCCCGCCGCCGTGCACCTGGTACAGGCACGGCAGCGGGCCGTCCACCCTGTCCGGGCGGTGCACGTGCAGGGTGACCGGACCACCATCGCCCTCCACGGTCCGGACCTCGCGCGTGACACCGGCGACCGGCGCCCACGACGAGGCGAGGGCGGCGAACAGCCCCTCGAAAGCCTCCTCCGCCGCATCCGCGAACCCGAGCAGCGCCGGCCGGCCCGCGGCCGGGCCCAATGGGGCGGGAGCCGGATGGTCGGTCAGCCCGAACTCGCGAAGCACGGCGAGCATCCGCGGGTCGGCCCGCGGATCGGTCCCGATCGTCATCCCCGGGTCACCGAGGCGCCCCGGGAGTGTGGGCGTACCGGTCGAAGCCGTCATCGGTTCCTCCTCGAACCCGCGCCGGTGCGGGGACGTGCGTCGATCATGCAGTGCACCGGGCTACCGCGGAAGGGGGCGCTCAGGACCCGCCGCCGAGCAGCGAGACCAGGGCCTCCGGCGCGTCCGACGGCCCCGCGACCGGCGCCCACCGCGCGCCGGCCCGGGCCGCCAGGTCGGCGGCCTGCTCGGCGTCGTCGCCGGGCGCGAGCACGACCAGCTCCGGGATCCGGCGGGCCACCGGGACCGGGTCCTGGTCGTCGGTGGCCCGGCAGTCCGACAGCAGGACGACGACCTTCCGCTGGGCCCGGGTCCGCTCCAGCTGGGCCGCGGCCGCGCGGAGCGCCCCGGCGAGCGCGGTGACCCCGTGCCCGCGCAGGCCGAGGACCCGGTCGACCACCGCGGACGCCGGCCGGCCGGAGTCCATGTCCCGCAGGACCTGGGTCTCCGCCGCGAACGACAGCACGGCGTGGTCGCCGGGGGCCCGGAACGCGCAGGCCGCCGCGGTCAGCGCCGCGGTCGCGAGCCTGCTCCCGTTCATGGACCCGGACGCGTCCACGACCAGGCACAGGGCCAGCGCCGGCCGGGCCCAGGTGCGGGCGGTGAGCTCGTCGAGGCCGAGCGGGCGCCGGGCCGCCCGGGCGTCCGCGACCGCACCGAGCGAGGCGTCCAGGTCGAGGTCACCGCCGCGGTCGGCCGGGACCGCGCGCAGCCTGCCGATCCCGCGGCGGGTGACCCGGCCGCTGCGGCCGATGTCCAGTACCACCCGGCCGGCGAGGCGGCGCGCCGCGGTGCGCAGCGCCGTGTCGGTCGCCCGGGTCATCTCCACGAGCAGCTCGAGGGTCTCGTCGGGCCGCTCGGCGAGCGCGGCGTCGAACGCGTCCGCGTCGAGCACGCCGACCTCCGGCGAGATCTCGGCGAACCCCGGGTGTCCCGCCAGGGAGCCGCGGGACACCGTGCGGTCCTCCGGACGCATCTTCGGCCGGCCGCGTGGCCGGGTACCGCCCGCCGGTGGCGGGCTCAGGCTCCCCCCGGCGCACCACCCCCCTGCTCACCGGGGTCACCGTCGTCGTCGGGGGCGGGTTCCTCGCCGAACTCGGCCCGGTACAGCTCCCGGACGACGTCCTCGGCGGTGCGGGAGCCGGACTCGGTGAGCCGGATCCGGCCGGACAGCGAGACGAGCGCGGCGTCCAGCCCGGTCCGCCAGTCGGTGATCCCGCAGCACCGCCGCGCAGCCAGGGCCGCGGTGATCCGGACGACGTCGATCGCGCCGCGCACCGACGAACCGACGTGCACGTCCGGGTGCTCCCGCGTGCGGCGCACCAGGGAGACGACCTTGGCCCGCCACTGCTCGTCGACGTCCGGGCCGCGGAGGGCGACGACCGCGGCCTCGTCGGACGCGCTCTGGTAGCCCATGGCGATCCGGCAGACCCGGTCGTAGACGGCCGCGGAGATGCGGGCCGTCCCGACGGCGTCGAACGGGTTCATGGCCGCGACCAGCCGGAACCCCTCGGCGGCGACGATCCGGCCGAGCCGCGGGACGTGCAGCTCCCCCTCGCTCATCACGGTGATGAGCACGTTGAGGGTCTCCTCCGGGATCCGGTTGATCTCCTCGACGTAGAGCAGGGCCCCGGACCGCAGCGCCTCGGCCAGCGAGCCGTCGACGAACGTGTCCGGGGTGTAGCCGCGCTCGAGCACCTGGGCCGGGTCGAAGTGCCCGACCAGCCGGGCCGGGGTGAGCTCGGCGTTGCCCTCGACGAACACGAACGACAGCCGGGCCTCGTCGGCGACGGCACGCAGCAGCGTGGTCTTGCCCGTGCCGGGTGGCCCCTCCAGGACGACGTGCGCTCCCGCCTCGAGCGCCGCGACCAGCAGCTCGACCTCCCGGGACCGGCCGACGACCGGGACCGTCGCGGGAGCAGGGGTGGCGACGGCCATCACCGACCTCCTTGATCATGGCAGCTCCCGCGACGGTACCCCGGGCGCACGTCAGGCGGTCTCGTGTTCGAGCGCGTGGTTGCGGGTCTCGCGCAGCAGCGACACGCACACCAGCGACAGGACACCGGTGAACGCGAGCATCACACCGATCGCGATCGACCCGTAGGCCGCCGCGAGCCCCGGCGCCAGCAGCGGCGGGATCGCGCCACCGAGGACGCCGGCGAGGTTGTAGCCCAGCCCCGCGCCGGTGTAGCGGTGCCGGGCCGAGAACAGCTCGGGCAGGTACGACCCGGCCGGGCCGTAGGACACCGCGAAGATCACCAGGGTGACCGAGAGGCCGATTCCGAACGCGAGCGCGCTGCCCGTGTCGAGCAACGGGAACAGCACCAGCGCCCAGACGATCGCGGCGACGCAGGACACCCGGATGACGTTCCGGCGGCCGAAGCGGTCGGACAGGATCCCGGAGATCACGATCGCGGCCGCGAAGATGACCGCGGCGACGATCCCCAGGCTCAGCACGACCGGCCGGGGCAGCGCCGCACCCTCGGGCTTGGTGCCGTAGGCGGTCAGGTAGGCGGTGCCCATGTAGAAGAACGCGAACAGCATGGTCAGCGCCCCGGCCGAGAGCAGCACCTCGCGCGGCTGGGCGCGGATGGCCTCCAGGAAGGGCAGCCGCGACCCACCGGGCGTCGCCGCGTCCGCGGTGGCCCGGGCCTGCGCGACCGCCCGGAACGCGGGCGTCTCCTCGATCGACAGGCGCACCCACAGCCCGACCGCGATCAGCAGGATCGACAGCAGGAACGGGATCCGCCAGCCGTAGGTCAGGAACGCCTCGTCGGTGTCACCCATGACCAGGCCGGTGATCAGGAACGTGGCCGACGACAGCGCGAACGCGATCGCCGGGCCGAGCTGGGGGAACACCCCGTAGAGCCCGCGCTTCTCCTTGGGGGCGTACTCGGCGGTGAGCAGGGTGGCGCCCGCCCACTCGCCGCCGACCGCGAAGCCCTGGCAGAACCGCAGGAACACCAGGATCAGCGGCGCGGCGACGCCGATCGTCCCCGCCCCCGGCAGCAGCCCGATCAGGACGGTCGCGACGCCCATCAGCAGCAGCGTCGAGATCAGGGTGCGCTTGCGGCCGATCCGGTCGCCGTAGTGCCCGAAGATGATCGCGCCGACCGGGCGGGCGAAGAACGCCACCGCGAACGTCGCGAACGAGGCCACGGTGCCGGCGGTCGCCCCGAGCGCCGGGAAGAACACCTTGGGGAAGACCAGGGCGGCGGCGGTGCCGTAGATGAAGAAGTCGTAGAACTCGATGGTGGTGCCGGCGCAGCTGGCGGCGGCGACCCGGGCCAACGGGACCTGGGTGCTCTTCTGCCCGATCGGGGGCGAAGTGGACATCGGACGTGCTCCTCGTCGAGCTGGTTCCGGAAAGGTGGCCGAAGCCTGCCGAGCGGGGAGGAACGCCGCTACCCACTTGGGTGGGTACCGTGGCCTGCGGTTTCTTGACGCGGACCGGGCCGCGTGCGACAAACCGTACCCAGAGACGAGTGATCTCCCACTCGTGCGGACCGAGGGAGGACGCGCGTGGTCGACGGCGACACGGCGCGGTGCGCCACCAGCAACGCTGCGTGGTACACCCCCAGCGGCACGGCGGGGCCGCCCCCCGACGACGCCGTGGGGCGGGCACTCGACACGGTGCTGACCCGCCGGATCGGCGACCTGCACCGCACCACCGGGCTGCCGGTCGTGTTCGGCGGTGCCGCCCGGCAGGCCGCGGACGGGCGGCAGAAGGTGACGATCAGCCGGCTGATCGGGACGCTCGGCGACTCGCTGCGTCAGCTCGACGTCGTCAGCGGCCGCGGGCTGGGCGGCGTCGCCATGGTGCGGAAGCGGCCGTGCCGGGTGAACGACTACGCGTCCACCAGCGGCATCACCCACGACTACGACCAGTTCGTCGTCGGGCAGGAGAAGCTGACCTCGATCCTCGCCTACCCGATCATGCTGGGGGGCACGGTCCGCGGGATGGTCTACGGCGCCGTTCGGGAGGATCGGCCGATCGGCGATGTCGCCGTCCGCCGGACGGGTGCGCTGGCGACCCAGGTCGCGCGCGAGGTGAGCGCGCTGGTCGAGCCGCCGCCGTCCGCGCCGGAGCGGGGCCGCGGCGGCCGGGAGGGTGCGCTCGACGAGCTCGCCGCGCTCGCCCGGTCCACGACCGACCCGGCGCTGCGGGAGCAGCTCGACCGGATCCACCGCACGCTCGCCGGGCCGCGCACGACGCCGCCGGCCCCCGCCGGAACCCTGCTCGCCCCGAGGGAGGCCGAGGCGCTGCGCCTGGTCGCGCTGGGCGCGAGCAACGCCGAGATCGCCGCCGACCTGGGCCTGGCGTTGGACACGGTCAAGACCTACCTGCGCAGCGCCATGCGCAAGCTCGGAGTGCACAACCGCACCAAGGCCGTCCTCGCCGCCAAGACCGCCGGGCTGCTCTGACCGCGGCCCCGGGCCATCGCCCGATCGCTGCGAACGTCCTCACACCGCCACCCGCCGACCCTGCGCAGCCACCGCTCCGCCCGGGTGCACGACGACGGCCGGCGTGACACCGATTACTGTGTGCGATGTGCGTCACTGCCGACCGCGGTGCCGTGCAGGCGTCAACTTGATCGATAGAGAGGACAGCAGGGATGCGCGTCGGAGTACTCACCGGTGGGGGCGACTGCCCCGGTCTCAACGCTGTCATCCGAGCCGTCGTGCGTAAGGGGGTCCCGGAGTACGGGTACTCGTTCGTCGGGTTCCGGGACGGCTGGCGGGGCCCGCTCGAAGGCCTGACCATGACCCTCGACATCCCCGCCGTGCGCGGGCTGCTCCCACGCGGCGGCACCATCCTCCGCTCCTCGCGGACGAACCCCTTCGCGCTCCCCGACGGCGTCGACCGGATCCGCGAGACGCTGCGGAACAAGGGGATCGACGCGCTCGTCGCGATCGGCGGCGAGGACACCCTGGGCGTCGCGGCCAAGCTGCACGAGGCGGGGGTGAACGTCGTGGGCGTGCCGAAGACGATCGACAACGATCTGTCCGGCACCGACTACACGTTCGGGTTCGACACGGCGGTGCAGATCGCGGTCGAGGCCATCGACCGGCTGCACACCACTGCCGAGTCGCACCACCGGGCGCTGATCGTCGAGGTGATGGGCCGGCACGCGGGCTGGATCGCGCTGCACGCCGGGATGGCCGGGGGCGCGAACGCGATCCTGCTGCCGGAGGTCGAGTTCGACATCGACCAGGTCTGCAAGTGGGTGGAGAGCCGGTTCCGCAGCGACTACGCGCCGATCATCGTCGTGTCCGAGGGCGCGAAGCCGAAGGGCGGCGACGAGTACCTGCAGTCCGGCGAGACCGACGCGTTCGGGCACGTCCGGCTCGGCGGGATCGGTGACTGGCTGGCCCACGAGATCGAACAGCGCACCGGCAAGGAGGCCCGCACGACCGTGCTCGGGCACGTCCAGCGCGGGGGCACGCCGACCGCGCGGGACCGCTGGCTGGCCACCCGCTTCGGGCTGCACGCGATCGAGGCCGTGCACGACGAGAAGTGGGGCAGCATGGTCGCGCTCCGCGGCACCGAGATCGTCACCTGCCCGCTGACCGAGGCCACGGAGAAGCTCAAGACCGTCGACCCGTCCCTGTACGCCGAGGCCGAGGTGTTCTTCGGGTAGGCGGCGGGTCCCTCTCCGGTGGTCGGACCCCGGCGAGCATCATCTGTCCATGGGCACACGGGTGCACGCGTTCGCGGACGACGCTCTCGGTGACGACGACGCCGTCGGGGTGGCCGACCGGCTCCACCGCGGCGAGGTGTCTGCGGCCGAGCTGCGGGCCGCGGTCGCCGCGCGGGCCGCGCAGGTCGAGCCGGAGCTGCACGGCCTGGCCCTCGACCGGATCGCCGAGCCGGTGACCGGGGACCCGTCCGGGCCGTTCGCCGGTGTCCCCACCCTGGTCAAGGACAACACCGACGTCCGGGGCTGGCCGGTCGCCAACGGCACCACCGCGTACACCCCGGTGCCCGCCCGCGAGCACGCCGAGGTCACCCGCCAGCTCCTCGCGACCGGCCTCGACGTCGTCGGCCTGACCCGGATGCCGGAGTACGGGCTGAACGCGTCCACCGAGTACGCCGACGCCGACCCGGTCCACAACCCGTGGGACACGCGGTTCTCCGCCGGGGCCTCCTCCGGCGGGGCGGCGGCGCTGGTGGCCGCCGGCGTGGTGCCGATCGCGCACGCCAATGACGGCGGCGGCTCCATCCGCATCCCGGCCGCGGCCTGCGGGCTGGTCGGGCTGAAACCGTCCCGTGGCCGGCTCGCCCCGAACGCCAACGGGGCGCGGATGCCGATCGACCTGGTCGCCGACGGTGTCCTCTCCCGGTCGGTGCGCGACACGGCGACCTTCCTGGCGGCCGCCGACCGGCAGCGCCGGAACCCGGCGCTGCCCCCGGTCGGCCTGATCGAGGGGCCGGCCCGGCGACGGCTGCGGGTCGGCCTGGTCCTCGACTCGCCGACCGGCGCGTCCGTCGACGCCGACACCCGCGCGCGGGTCACCGAGGTCGCGGAGCTGCTCGGCAAGCACGGCCACGAGGTCAGCGAGGCGGGCACCGGCGTCGCCACCCGGTTCGTCGACGACTTCCTCGACTACTGGGGGCTGCTGGCGTTCTCCGTGGTCACCGGGGGGCGGTGGCTGCACGGCCGCACGTTCGACCCGGACCGCCTCGATGCGCTCACCCACGGCCTCGCCGACCACTACAAGAAGGTGATGGCCCGGACCCCGGTGTTCCTGCACCGGCTCCGCCGGGTCGCCCACACCTACGCCGAGCTCTTCACCCGGCACGACGTGCTGCTCTCCCCGGTCCTCGCGCACACCCCGCCGGAGATCGGGTGGCTGAGCCCGACGCTCCCGTTCGACGTGCTGATCTCCCGGCTGCTCGACTACGTCGCCTTCACCCCGCTGTGCAACGTCGCCGGCGCTCCGGCGATCTCCCTGCCGGCCGGGGCGGCCGGCAACGGGCTCCCGGTCGGGGTGCACCTGTCCACCGCGGTCGGGGACGAGCGGACGCTGCTGGAGCTGGCGTTCGCGCTCGAGTCCGACCGGCCGTGGCGCCGGATCTGGGACTGATCGGCCTCCGCGGGCTGGGCGCGGGCCACGCCCCCCCCCCCGAGCCCGCTGCACCGGCACGTTCGCCGTGCAGGCCGCCCGGGACCGGGTCGCCGCCGCCGTCCGGGAGGGCACCGAGTACGTGCGCGAGCCGCACCCGGGCACAGTGGCGAGCCCGGATTCGACGTGCCCGAGACGGTCAGAACGGCGGCGGCTCGTCGTCCGGCTTCGTTTGCGGTTTCGGTGGTGGTGGTGGCAGGGGCGGGTTGGTCGCCGGGCGTTGCAGTAGCAGCGTGTCGTGCTTCCGCAGGTCCCGGTCGACTTCGGCGGCGGTCTGTTCGCCCGGCTCCTCGTGCTCCTGCGGGTCCGGGTCGGGCGGGTCGGAGTCGGCCCGGCCGGGGTCGGCCGGGTCGGGGCCGGGGAGGTCGGGGCGGACGGGTTCGCCGCGGGTGCGGTAGGTGCGCCCCAAGGGGCTCTTCCAGCAGAACCGGCCGGGTTCGGGTTGGGTCAGGGTCCAGCCGCGGTCCTTGTCGGTGTGGTGGCGGCCGCAGCAGGGTCCGATGTTGGCGGGCACGGTCGGTCCGCCGTGGTCGTGGTCGGTGGTGTGGTCGAGCTCGGAGCGTCGGGCCGGGCGGGTGCAGCCGGGGCCGATGCAGGTGTGGTCCCGGACCTGGATGTGGGTGGCCAGGGGTCCGCGGGCGAACCGGGCGGTGGGGTCGGCGTCGAGTCGGGCGTGCCGGGTGTCGCGGTCGGCCCAGGCGTGGGCGATCTCGGCGAGCAGTGGGTGCCAGTCGGCCAGTTGGGGGTCGGTGGCGTAGCGGTCGAGCTCGTCGAGGCTGATGTGGAGCTCGACGACTCCGCCGCGCACCGGCGGCGCACCGGGCGGGGTGCCGGGCGGGTTCGGGGCGTTCGGGTTGTTCGGGGCGCGGGTGCGGGGGCGGCGGCGCAGCGGTCCGGCCAGCAGGAGGTAGCCGTCGGGGTCGGTGATGGCGAAGATCCAGCGGGCGCCGCGGTGTTGGGTGGTGGCGGCGGTGCGGGCGGTGTGGGCGGTGATCGGGCCGAGGCCGGGGATGTCGCCGGGGCGGTCGTCGCGGCCGGCGAGGGTGCCGAGTCCGACGCGGAGTTCGATGCCTTCGCGGGTGGCGACCCGGTCGTGCGCCCACCGGTCCTGGGCCGGCTGTTCGGCCGCGGGCGGGTCCCCGGCCGGGCCGGTCGACGGCCTGCCCGCAGGACTCGACCCGGTCCCGGTGCCGGCCGAGTCGCCGTTGCCGGTGCCGGTGCCGGTGCCGGTGCCGGTGCCGGTGCCGGTGCCGGACTCACTCACGTCGGATTCTCCGGGGCCGGACTCGCCCGCGCCGACCTCGCCGTCGTCGGTGCCGGTGGCGGTGCCGCTGGTCGCGGTGTCGGCGGTGACGGCGTCCGCGGTGGTGGTGGTGTCGGTGGGCTGGTCTTCGGGGCGGGGGAGGCCAGGAGCCGGTCGATGATCTCGGCCTCGGTCAGGCCGTGGAAGGCGCCGTCGAGCATCCCCAGATACAGGTCCGTGCTGATCTGGGCCAGGGTGCCGGGGTGTCCGGCCCGCCGGCAGGCCGCGGCCAGCCGGTCCAGGCGGGCGGCCGCGGCGGCGGCCTCGTCGGCGGGCAGCCCGGTGCCGGTCAGGGTGGCGGTGCCGGTGTGCGGGTCCAGGTAGAGCGCCAGGCCGCGGGCCTGCACGGCGCGCTGGTAGCGGCGCCGGCGCAGGGCCGGGTTCAGGTGCAGCAGGGCCCGGTAGAGCCGGTCGCGCAGCTGGGCGGTGGTCCACCCCGGCGCCTGGGGCAGGAACCGATCGCACAGCTTCCGGGCCTGCTCGGCGGTGAGGTCCCCGGTGCCGGGGTCGAGGTAGTCGACCAGCACCCGGACCTTCGCCAGGTCGATCCGACCCTCCTCGAGCGCGGTGAACACCCACGGCAGCCGCTGGCACAGGGTGGTGGCGAACCCGAGCTCACGCTCGGCGCGAGCCCGGGTCCAGGTCAGCCCGGCCGCGATCTCCCCGGCCGCCCACTCGAACTGGTCCTCCGACCGCACAACGGCCTCGGCCCGAGAGGCGGTGTTCTCGGGCAGGTCGGCGACCGCGGCCGCGTGGCTGATCTCCACCAGCCCGGCGTAGAACCCGGCGTTCTCGTGGGCCAGCTGCCGGTCGCGGGCCTGCAGCACCTCGACCAGCCGGTCGTTGGGCAGCTTCTCCCACGGTAGTTCGGCCAGGACGGTGGCGAGCTCCGGGCCGGGCGGCAATCCTGCTGCCCGGTCGATCAGCTCCACCACCTCGGCCATGAATCGAACATACGTGCGACCCCCGACAAGACCGGGTCGTGATGCACCCCTCCGCGCAAGTTCACTCGGACGGCCCAACGGTGTCGACGCGTCGGCCGGCGCGGCACCTCCGGGAGACGCGCCTGCAAGGCACCGTTGCCCGGTGGTGCGGCGGAGCGGGATCTGTTCGAACCCGGCACCGGGCCGAACGGGTCGAGGAGCTGGCCGCGCCCGCCCGGTCGGGACGTCGCCGGTCCCGCCACGACCTACTCGCGTCGACACGGCGGCCGGCCGATGCCAAGCCCGATCCCGGACCCGAGAACACCTGCAGACCGGGCCGGCACAGCCGTCAGACGTTCCCGCGCCGCTCCTGCTCCCGCTCGATCGCCTCGAACAGGGCCTTGAAATTGCCCTTCCCGAAGCCCAGCGAGCCGTGGCGTTCGATGAACTCGAAGAACAGCGTCGGCCGGTCCCCGACCGGCTTGGTGAAGATCTGCAGCAGGTAGCCGTCCTCGTCGCGGTCGACGAGGATCCCGCGCTCCTGCAGCTCCTCGATCGGCACGCGCACCTTCCCGATCCGGGCCCGCAGCTCCGGGTCGGAGTAGTAGGCGTCCGGGGTGTCGAGGAACTCCACGCCGCGGGCACGCAGCACGTCGACGGTGGTGAGGATGTCACCGGTGGCCAGGGCGAGGTGCTGGACGCCGGGGCCGCCGTAGAACTCCAGGTACTCGTCGATCTGCGACTTGCGCTTGCCGGGGCTGGGCTCGTTGAGCGGGAACTTCACCCGGTGGTTGCCGGAGGCGACGACCTTGCTCATCAGCGCCGAGTACTCGGTGGCGATGTCGTCGCCGATGAACTCGGCCATGTTCGTGAAGCCCATGATCCGGTGGTAGAAGTCCACCCAGGCGTCCATCCGGCCGAGCTCGACGTTGCCGACGACGTGGTCCAGGGCCTGGAACAGCCGCTTCGGGGTGCCCTCCGGGCGCACCACGGTGGAGGTGCGGGCGACGTAGCCGGGCCGGTACGGGCCGGCGTAGCGGGACCGGTCGACCAGGGTGTGCCGGGTCTGGCCGTAGGTGGCGATCGCGGCGGTCCGGATGGTGCCGTGCTCGTCCGACTCGTCGTGCGGCTCGACGAGCACGGTCGCGCCCTGGGCCCGGGCGTGGGCGACGCAGCGGTCCACGTCGGGCACCTCGAGGGCGATGTCGACGACGCCGTCGCCGTGCGCGCGGTGATGGTCGGCGACCGGGCTGGCCGGGTCGACGGCGCCGCGCAGCTCGAACCGGACCGCCCCGGATCGCAGCACGTACGCGTGGTGGTCCCGGTTGCCGGTCTCCGGGCCGGAGTAGGCGACCAGCTCCATGCCGTACACGTTCTGGAACATGAGCGAGGCCTGGGTGGCGTTGCCGACCGCCCACACGACGGCGTCCCAGCCGGTGACCGGGAACGGGTCCCGGGAGTCGTCGTGCTCGACCAGCCCGACCAGGCGGTGCAGGGCGTCGGCATCGAGCTCGGCGAGCCGCTCGGTGTCCGTGAGGATCTCCATGTCCGGTCTCCCTCAGCTCACGACGCCGGGCCGCGACCGGCCCAGGTCCAGGCGTATGCGGGGTCCTCGCTCGCGGTGCCGCCCTCGCCGAGGGCGAGCGGGCGGAAGGTGTCGACCATGACGGCGAGCTCGTCGAAGTACTCGGCGCCCAGCGCCCGTTCGACCGCGCCGGGCTGCGGGCCGTGGCTGTGCCCGCCGGGATGCAAGGAGATCGAGCCCTGCCCGATCCCGGAGCCCTTGCGGGCCTCGTAGTCGCCGCCGCAGTAGAACATGACCTCGTCGGAGTCGACGTTGGCGTGGTAGTAGGGCACCGGCACCGCGAGCGGGTGGTAGTCGACCTTGCGCGGCACGAAGTTGCAGATCACGAAGTTGTTGCCTTCGAAGACCTGGTGGACCGGTGGCGGCTGGTGGACCCGCCCGGTGATCGGTTCGAAGTCGGCGACGTTGAACGTGTACGGGTACAGGCAGCCGTCCCAGCCCACGACGTCGAACGGGTGGGTGGGCACGACGTAGCGGGTGCCGGTGATGCCGTGCTCGCCGCCGCGGTGCTTGACCAGGACCTCGACATCGGTGCCCTCGGCGAGCAGCGGCTCCCCCGGGCCGTGCAGGTCGCGCTCGCAGTACGGGGCGTGCTCGAGCAGCTGGCCGTAGCGCGACAGGTAGCGCTTCGGCGGCGCGATGTGCGAGGTGGCCTCGATCGCGTAGAGCCGCAGCGGGTCCGAGCCCTCCGGCACCCACCGGTGGGTGGTCGAGCGCGGCAGCAACACGTAGTCGCCCTGGCGGGCCGCGAGCATGCCGAACACGGTCTCGACGGTGGCCGAGCCGGACTCGACGTAGACGCACTCGTCGCCGACGGCATTGCGGTAGAGCGGGCTCGCCTCTCCGGCCACGACGTAGGAGATCCGCACGTCGGCGTTGCCCAGCACCAGCCGGCGCCCGGTGACCGGGTCGACGGCCTTCCAGTCCCGGGCGCCGAGCTCGTGCAGCCGCAGGTGCCGCGGGATCAGCGGCCGGTTCTCGGCCAGCGACTGGTCGGGCAGCTCCCACGGGGTCGCGTCGACCACCGCCGACGGCACGCCGCGGTGGTAGAGCAGCGACGAGTCCGACGAGAACCCCTCCTCGCCCATCAGCTCCTCGTAGTAGAGCGTCCCGTCGGGCCTGCGGTGCTGGGTGTGCCGCTTCGGCGGGACGTCACCGACGTGCCGGTAGTACGCCATCGGGGTTCTCCTCCCTGGGACGGACGGTCCGCGCGGTGGCGCGGGCGAGTGCGGCGGCGAGGTCGTCGCGGGACGGCCGGTGCAGGACGGCGGCGACGTGCGCGTCCGGGCGGACCACCCACACCTCGCCGGGGCGGGCGCCGAGGATCTCCGCCGGGCCGGCCTCCTCGCCGTCCAGGGCGTCGAGGGACAGCACCCGGACCGGGCCGGGCTGCTCCTGCGCCACGGCGCGGGCCGCCGCGTCGTCGGCGCCGGTGCCGAGCAGCAGCAGGAACCCGTCGCGGGCCAGCGCCCGCAGCCGGGTCGGTGTGCCGTCGGGCAGGGTCGCCGGGCCGTCCGGGACCAGCACCCCGGGGCCGGGCGGCGGCGCCTGGCCGCGCGGCGGCCGCCCGGCGAACCGGCGGTCGGGGTCCGGGGTGGTGAGCGGCGAGTCGACGTACCAGAACGGTTCGGAGAGCCGGCCGGAGTCGACCCGGGCCCGGGCCTCGGGATCGGACGCGGCGCGGGACAGCACGTCGGCCCGGTACCGGGCCCGCTCGGCGTCCGGCGGGACCAGGAAGTCCATCGTCGCCGTCGTGACCTCGATGTTCTCCACGGCGGCGGCGTGCCGCTCGTCGTGGTAGGTCTCCAGCAGCGCCTCGGGCGCGCGCCCGTACCCGACCCAGGCGATCTTCCAGGCGGCGTTCTCGGCGTCGGCGACACCGGAGTTCAGCCCGCGGGCGCCGAACGGCGACACCAGGTGCGCGGTGTCGCCGGCGAGCAGCACCCGGCCGCACCGCATCCGGTCCACCGCCCGCGAGTGGAAGCGGTAGACCGAGGACCACACGACCTCGTACGGCACGTCACCGATGATGCGCCGGATCCGGGCGTCGAGCGCGCCGGACGCCGTCTCGGCGTCGAGGTCGTAGCCGGCCGGGACCTGCCAGTCGATGCGGAACGTCGAGTCCGGGCACGGGTGGATCAGTACCTGCCGGCCCGGGTTCCACTCCGGGTCGAAGTGGAACCGCCGCTCGTTCGCCCAGCCCGGCAGCTCGGCGCGGATGTCGCAGATCAGGAAGCGGTCGTCGAAGCTGTGACCCTCGAAGGAGACCCCGAGCCCGCGGCGCAGGAGATCGCTGCGGGCGCCGGCGCACACCACCGCGTAGGAGCCGCGGACCGCGCCGCCCGCGTCGACGGTGACCCCGTGGTCGTCCTGGGAGATCCCGGTGACCTCGCGGCCCCAGCGGACCTCGATCAGCGGCTGCGCCGCGATGCGCTCGTCGAGCACCTGCTCGGTCCGGCACTGCGAGATGTTCACGAACGGCGGAAACGCCGAGCGGCCCGGGTCGGCGATGGTCTGCGAGAACAGCTCCGCCCCGTGGTGGTAGGTCCGCGCCGTCGTCCAGGTGACGCCCTCGTCGGCGATCCGGCGGCCGGCGCCGACCGCCTCCCAGACGTCGAGCACGTCACGGTGCTGGCAGATGGCCTTCGAGCCGACGGCGTCCCGTTCCGGGCGGCGGTCGAGCACGATCGACGGCACACCCCAGCGGGCCAGCAGCAGCGCCGTCGTCTGCCCGACCGGGCCGGCACCGATCACGACGACGGGATCGTGTGCCCACACGGCTCAGGCTCCCTGCAGCTGCGCCCAGACCTCCCGGTCGCGTTCGGCCGTCCAGATCACCGGCCGCTCGACCCCGGACAGCTCGTCCCACAGCCGGGAGACGTCGAACGGCAGGCAGTGCTCGAAGATCGGCCAGTGGCCGTAGTCGTCGACCAGTGCGGCGTGCGTGGCCTCGAACGCCTCCTTCAGCGTCCCGCCGCGCCGCTGCACCGCACCCACCTCGGCGATCATGGCCTGCAGGAAGTGCCGGGTCTGGGCGATCGCGGCGTCGACCTCGGCGCGACCGCGGCTGACCGCGCCCCGCCCGCCGACCAGCTGCTCCGCGCCGAGTGCCGCCACCGCGTCCAGCGTGCCGCCCGCCCAGTCGCGGTGGAACGCGTCGCCGGTGTAGAGCGCGGCCTGCGCCTCGACCAGGTCACCGGCGAACAGGATCTTGTGCCGGGGCAGCCACGCGGTGATGTCGCCCTCGGTGTGCCCGCGGCCGTGGTGGGCCAGGACGAGCTCGCCGCGGTCGCCGCCGAGGTCGATCGTGAGCCGGTCGGCGAAGGTCATGGTCGGCCAGGTCAGCCCGGGCACGGAGTCCGCACCCTCGGCGAGGCGCGGCATCCGGGCGAACTCCGACTCCCAGTCCTGCAGGCCGCGTTCGGCGATCAGCGCGGCGGTGGTCTCGTGGGCGACGATCGTCTGCGCGTCGAACGCGCTCGCGCCCAGGACGCGGACGGCGTGGTAGTGCGACAGGACGAGGTAGCGGATCGGCTTGTCGGTGTGCTCGCGCAGCCGCTCCAGCCACTTCGCCGCGGCGACCGGCGTCGCGAGGGCCTCGAAGCAGACCAGGAAGTCCTCGCCCTCGATCGCGCCGATGTTCGGGTCGCCCTCGGCCGTCAGCGCGTAGACGCCGTCGGCGAGCACCTCCAGGGTCTGCTCCTTCGCCGCGGTGTCGGCGGACGAGGCGAACGGCTTGGCCATGGTGGGAGAACCTCCGGGACGGCATTGTCAGGAGACGATCAAACCTTTTACTACCTTCGTACGGTACGACGTCGTGCCGCGGAACGCCAGGGTCAGCGGCGGCGGATCCAGTCCTGCTCCTGGGCGGCCGCGGCCAGCTTGGCGAGCAGCCCGTTGAGCGTGGCGAGCTCGTCGGCCGTGAGCAGCCCCGCCCAGTCCGCCTCGCGCTTGTTGTGCACGCCGAAGGTCTCCTGCAGCCGTGCGGCGCCCGAGGCGGTCAGGCCGAGCACCACGGTCCGCCGGTCCCGGGGGTCGTCGGCGCGCTCGACCAGCCCGGCCGCCTCCAGGGTCTTGGCCAGGCTGGAGACCGCGGCCCGGCTCATCCCGGCCAGCTCGGCGCACCGGGCCGCCTCCTGCGGCCCCGAGACCCACAACGTGAACAGCAGCCGGAACGCCGACCAGCTCCAGCCGGCCGGCCGGTGCACGGTGGACTCCAGGTCGTACACGATCGCGGACGCGACCCGGTGCAGCAGCAGCACCATCGCCATCGCGGACCGGTCGGTGCCCGGCAGCCGCTCCCCGGTCCGGTCGAGCGCCGTCTCGGCGAACGACAGGAACCCCTCCGGCACGGGATCGGGGCTCGTGGGCACGGTGCCGATCGTAGGCTCCGCCGGTGTGACGACCGACGACCCGACCGCGCAGGCCACCGGCGACGACCTGCGCGGCCGCCCGCGGCCGTCCGGTCCCCCGCGGACCGCCCCGCTCGACCCGGCCGGGCTCGACGGCGAGCGCGCCGCCCTGCACGCCCGCATCGCGACCGGCCCGCGGGCGGCGCAGGCCCGGGTCCCGCTCGTCGACGACCGCGGCCGCCTGCTCGGGCCGTTCGGCGTAATGCTGTTCTCGCCGCGGATCGGCGACGCCGTCCAGCAGCTCGGCGCGGCCCTGCGGTTCGACGACGACCTGCCGCCCCGGCTGCGCGAGATCGCCGTCCTCGCCGTCGCGGTGCACCACGGCAGCGCGTTCGAGTGGGCCGCGCACGAGGGCCTCGCCCGGGAGACCGGGCTGTCCGGCCCGCAGCTGCAGGCACTGCTGGACGGCGCCGTCCCGGACGGCCTGGACGGTGCCGAGCGGACCGCCCTCGACGTCGTCCGGACCCTGCTGACCGGCCACGACCTCGACGACGACCGGTACGCGGCGGCGCTGGCCGCGCTCGGCCGGGACACCCTCGCCGCGCTCGTGTGGCTCACCGGGTACTACGCGATGCTCGCGACCGCGCTGGCCGTGTTCCGCCCGCGATGAGGCGCACGTTGCCCGCACGACCCACCTCCCGGATCCTGGGGGTGGCCGCCGAGCAGGGAGGAGACCGATGGACAGCCCGATCGACACCGTCGCGGACACCTCGGTCGCCGGCGCGATGCACACGTTCCCGAAGACCTGCGGCCCGGCGACGACCGTCGCCGACGCCCGCGCGTTCTTCGAGAACCCGAAGGTCCACGCCCTGCTGGTGGTCGACGGCGGCGTGCTCGTCTCGGTCGTGGAGCGCGGCGACCTGGAGGGCCACGACGACCCGGAGCCGGCCGCCCCCGCGGGCCGCCTCGGTGACCGGGTGGCCGCCCCCGGCGACGACCTGCACGCCGCCCGGGCCGCGATGGCGCGGGCCGGACGCCGCCGGGTCGCCGTCGCCGACGACGCCGGGCGGCTGGTCGGGCTGCTCTGCCTGAAGAGCTCCGGGCGGGGGTTCTGCTCCGACTCCGGCATCCAGGCCCGGATCGACGAGCGGGCCGCCGCGGAGCGGTGAGCCGGTGCACCCCGGCAGCAGGATCACCCTGAACAACGGCGTCACGATGCCCCGCATCGGCTTCGGGGTCTCGGAGTCACGCGACGCCCGCGCCGCCGTCACCGAGGCACTCGCGCAGGGTTACCGCAGCATCGACACCGCCGCCGCCTACGGCAACGAGGCCGGGGTCGGCGCCGCGCTCGCCGCGTCCGGCCTGCCCCGCGCCGACCTGTTCGTCACCACCAAGGTCTGGAACGTCGGCCGCGACCGCGCCGACGCGCTGCGTTCCGCGCGGCAGAGCCTGGAGCTGCTCGGCCTCGACCACGTCGACCTCCTGCTCGTGCACTGGCCGAACGACGACCTCGGGCCGTGCCTGCGGACCTGGGAGGCGATGCAGCAGCTCCTCGCCGACGGGTCGACCCGCGCGGTCGGCGTGTCGAACTTCCGGCCGTCGCACCTGCGACGGCTGCGCGGGCTCGGCGGCACGCCTCCGGCGCTCAACGAGGTGGAGCTGCACCCGCACCACCAACAGCGCGAGCTGCGTCAGGTGCACGACGCGCTCGGCATCGTCACCGGGGCGTGGAGCCCGCTCGGGCGCGGGGCGGTGCTCGGCGAGCCGGTGCTGAGCGGGATCGCCGCCCGGCTGGGTGTGACGCCCGCGCAGGTGGTGCTGCGCTGGCACCTGCAGCAGGGCACGGTCGCGGTGCCGAAGTCGGACGCGCCCGAGCGGATCGCGCAGAACCGGGACCTCGCCGGGTTCGCGCTCACCCCCGGCGACCTGCACGCGATCGCGGGGCTGGACGTCCCCGGCGGCGCGGGCCGGATCGGCCCGGTTCCGGGCCGGGTGGACCGGATCGCGGCCTGAACCCCGGCCGGACCGTCTCCCGCACCGGACCGGCGGGCGCTACCGCTCCAGCAGCACGACGGCGAGCGCCGCGTCCCGTGGGCGGGTCAGGTCCAGCCCGGTGAGCCGCTCGAACCGCCGCAGCCGGTTCAGCACCGTGTTGCGGTGGCAGTACAGCGCGGCCGCGGCCTCGGTGACACTGCCGGAGTCCAGGTAGGTCAGCGCGGTCCCGCGCAGCAGCTCCACCTCGTCCGGGCGGGCCGCCTCCAGGCCGGACAGCAGCCGGGCGGCCAGCCCGGCGTGGTCGTCGAGGGCCCGGCGGGCGACCAGCGGCCACATCCCGCGTGGCTCCCGCGGCCCGGCGGCGTCCGGCGGGAGCAGGTGCGCCATCCGGGTCAGGGCGGCCGCGGCGGCGGGCACCGCGCCGAGCCCGGTCACCCGGTCGTCGACGACGCAGGCGACGTCCGCGGTCAGCCGGTCCCGCAGGCGCTCCGCCGCGGGACCGTCGGCGGGCCAGAACGCGACGACCCCGAACTCGACCTCCCGCAGGTGCACGCCGCCGGCCCGGGCGGCCCGCCCGCGCAGCGTGGCCGCGTGGTCGGCGAGTGCGGCGCAGACCCCGAACGTCCCGTCCGCGCGCACGCCGAGCCCGGCCGCGAGCCGCGCGTCCCGGTGCTCGTCGGCGGCGGCCGGGCCGAACAGCAGGTCGAGCAGGCGGCGCTCGTCGTCGCGCTGCTGCTCGGCGAGCACGGCCTGCTCGCTCAGGAACGCGAAGTGCACCTCGCGGGCGTAGGCGTCGACCACGGCCCACAGCCGGTCGGCCCGTGACGCCAGCGCGGCGGGGTCGTCGGACTGGTCCAGCAGCGCCGACCACAGCACCGGGAAGTCGAGCCGGACGGCCCGGACCAGGTCGTCGAGGTCGACGCCCTGCCGGGCCCGGTGCCGCCCGAGCCGGGAGGTCACCGAGATCGATCCGGCCGTCGGTCCGGGCGAGCTGGTCGACGAGCAGCGCCAGCGAGGCCTCGGCCGTCTCGCGCAGGTCCGCGCGGGACACCGGCTGGTCGGCGTAGTGACCGTCGTCGTCGAGCCGCGCCAGGAACGCCGACGCCAGCTCCGGCACCCGCCGGCGCAGCCGCGCCACCGTCCGCGCCCAGGCCCCGCCGGAGTCCACCGGGCCAGCCTGCCAGGCCGGTCCGTGACCGGCGCGCCCGTCATCTCCGGCCGGCACGCCGGGCGGTGCGGTCAGCCGGCCGGCTCCCCGGCCGCCAGCCGGCGCACGACCGCGGTGAGCAGCTCGACGCCGGCCAGCGCGTCGTCGTCGTGGGTCAGCTCGCCCTCGTTGTGGCTGATCCCGGCCACGCTGGGAACGAACAGCATCACGGTGGGGACGTGCCCGTTGAGGTTGACCGAGTCGTGCCCGGCGACCGTGGAGACCGGCCGGTGGGACAGCCCCAGGTCGTCGGCGGCCCGGCGGGCCAGCTCGACGCCCGCGGCCGGGAACGGCCGGACGCCCCAGCGGTGCGACCCGGCGACCTCGACGCCGACCCGGGCTGCCCGCTCGATCGCCGGGATCCGCTCGTGCAGCACGGCGTCCGCGCGGGCGAGCAGATCCTCGTCGGGGCTGCGCAGGTCGAGGTTGAGCGTGACCTCGCGGGCGACGGTGACCGGGCTGTTGGGCTCGACGGCCATCCTGGACACCGACGTGTGCAGCGGTGTCTCCGGTGTGGACAGCTCGTCGGAGAGCTCCCGGGCCGTGACGACGAGGTGCGCGGCGCCCAGCAGCGCGTCCTGCCGGTCGGCCATCGGGGTGGGTCCGGTGTGTGACTGGTCCCCGAGCACCCGCAGGTCGTACTTGCGCGCGGCCCAGGTGTCGACGACCAGGCCGATCGCCGTCCCGGTCTCCTCCAGGACCCGGCCCTGCTCGATGTGGATCTCCGCGTAGGCGGCGACACCGGCCAGCTCCGGGGCGTCGGTTCCGATGTGCCCCATCGCCTCCAGCCGGTCGCCGACCCGGACGCCCGCCGGGTCGCGGGTGTCCAGCGCCGCGTGCAGGTCGAGCGCGCCGGTGAACACCGCGCTGCCGAACATGCTCGGGGTGAAGCGGGAGCCCTCCTCGTTGAACCAGTTGACGACGGCGAGGTTGTACCTGAGCCCGTCCGTGCCCGCCGCCCGGTGCACAGCGTGTGCCGCGGCGAGGACGCCGTACGCGCCGTCGTACCGGCCGCCGTACGGCTGGCTGTCCAGATGCGACCCGACGAGAACGTACGGCGCATCCGGCACCGTCTCCCGCAGTCCGAACTGGTTGCCGACCCGGTCGTAACGGACGGTGAAGCCGAGGTCCCCGAGCCGGCGCGCGAACCAGTTGCGCTGGGCCTCGTCGGCCGCCGACGCCGCCTCGCGGTGCACCCCGCCCCGCTCGGTCGCGCCGAACGTGGACAGGGTCGCGAAGTCGTCGAGGAACCCGCCTGCGGTCATGTGCCCATCGCAGCACGCAGCGGCCGGGCCGTCATCGGCGCAACGACACCGGCTGCGCCACCCGAACTGTGCATTTGCACAACACGAGCGCGGGAGATCGCGGCGATCGGGCGTTCCGCTCGGCGCCCGGGCCCTCGATGCTGGCACGACGCAGACGACGATCCGGGGAGGCGGCATGGCCGAGGACCGGAAGGACGGTGCGGCGACGGTGACCGCCGCCGACGCGCGCAAGGTCGCGTTCGGCGCGTTCGTCGGCACCGCACTGGAGTGGTACGACTTCTTCCTCTACGGCACCGCGGCCGCGCTGGTGTTCAACCGGCTGTACTTCGCCACCGACGACGCCGTGGTCGCGACGCTGGCCGCGTTCGCGTCGTTCGCGGTCGGTTTCGTCGCCCGTCCGCTCGGCGCGGTGATCTTCGGTCACCTCGGCGACCGGATCGGCCGCAAGCGCTGCCTCGTCGTCACCGTCACCATGATCGGGATCGTGACCGGGCTGATCGGCGTGCTCCCGGACTTCACGACGATCGGGCTGGCCGCGCCGCTGCTGCTCACGCTGCTGCGGCTGCTGCAGGGCGTCGCGGTCGGTGGCGAGTGGGGTGGTGCGGTCACCCTGGCCGTCGAGCACGCGCCGCCGGAGCGCCGTGGCCGGTACGCCGCCATGCCCCAGATCGGTTCGCCGGTCGGGACGCTGTTGTCGTCGGGCGCGTTCCTCGCGGTCGCCCAGCTTCCGCCTGGCAGCTTCGACGCGTGGGGCTGGCGAATCCCGTTCCTCGCCGCGTTCCCGCTGCTCGGGATCGCGGTGTGGCTGCGCAGGCGGGTCGAGGAGTCCCCGCTGTTCGAGAAGCTCCTCGAAGAGGACGCGCGGGCGTCGTCGCCGGTCCGCGAGGTGCTGGTCCGGGCGTGGCCGCAGCTCGCGGTCGGCGCCGGCAGCACCCTGCTCGGCGTCGGAGGCTTCTACCTGATCACCACGTTCGCCATCAGCTACGGAACGACGCAGCTCGACCTGCCGCGCTCGCTGATGCTCGGCGCGACGCTGGTCGCCGCGGCCGTGGAGATCGGCGTGCTGGTCGCCGGCGGCCGGCTCGCCGAGCGCTACGGCGCCTGGCGGGTGACCGTGGGCGGCGGGCTCGCGTCGGCGCTGACCGCGTTCCCGGCGTTCTGGCTGATCGACACCCGATCGGCGGTGGCGGTCGTCGTCGGGGTCACGCTGGCGACCGCGTTGCTGTCGGTGCCCTACGCCGTCTCCGGCGCGCTGCTGAGCGAGCTCTTCCCGCCGCACCTGCGCTACTCCGGGGTCGCGCTCTCGGCGAACCTCGCCGGTGTCGTCTCCGGTTTCGTCCCGTTGGCCGCGACCGCGCTGCTCGCCGCCGGTGGTGGCAGCTCGCTCCTGCCGGCGCTGCTGCTGGTCGGGATCGCACTGGTCACGGCAGGGGCCGGTGCCGTGGCACCCAGGATGTTCGCCGAGCAGGACCCGGTCACGACGCGAGGCTGAGCGCACCGGCGGATCTCCGGGATGCGGCCGCCGCCGGGCCGTCCTAGCGTCCCGCGCCGTGACCGCTTCCTCCCGCCCGACCGTCCTCGGGCTCGTCGCCGATCCCGGCCTCCCCGCCGAGCTGGCCCGGCGGCTGGCCGGGGAGCTGCCGTCCGTCCTGGAGTCGAGCGGTGGCGGGAGCTGGGAGGTGCGGGTCTCCGACCAGCCGATCTCCCTGGACGAGCGCGGGGCCCTACCGATGATCGAGGTCGGGCGGCGGGCCCGGGAGCGGGACGGCGCCGACGCCGTCGTACTGATCACCGACCTGCCCCGGCGGGCCGGTGCGAACGCGGTCGTCGCGGACGGCGGCGTCGCGGACCGGGTCGGCCTGGTGTCGCTGCCCGCGCTGGGTGCGTGGAACCAGTACCGGCGCTGCCGCGACTCGGTCGTCTTCCTGGTCACCCGGCACCTGCTGCCCGCCGGGGACGGCGCCGCGGTGGGTGAGGACGCGGAGTACGGCCACGCGGGACCGCTGACCCGGCTCGATCCCGAGCAGCGCTCGTCCGGGGAAACCGAGTCCGGCAGCGCCGGGGTGGAGGAGCGGGTCGACGTCCGGCTCGCGCTCACCGGGCAGCGTGGGCGGCTGCGCCTGCTCGCCGGGCTGGTCCGCGCGAACCGGCCGTGGCGGCTGGTGCCGAGCCTGTCGCCCGCGATCGCCGCGGCGGCCGCGGGCGCCGCGTTCGGCATCTTCTACTCCAACATCTGGCAGCTCGCGACGGCGCTGGGCATCGGGCGTCAGGTGACGGTCATGCTGGTCGCGCTGGTGGGCATGACCGCCTGGCTGATCGTCGACAACGGCCTGTGGGAGTCGCGGCACAGCCGCTCGCTGCGCGAGGAGACGGTGCTGTCGAACCTGTCGACGGTGCTGACGGTCGCCTGCGGCGTCCTGATCATGTTCGCGCTGCTGCTCGCGCTCGCCCTGGTCGCGGCGGCGCTGGTGATCCCGCCGCACTACCTCGGGTCCCTGCTGTCCCGGCCGGCCGGGTTCGACGACTACGTGATGGTCGCCTGGCTGTCGACGTCGATGGGCACCGTCGCCGGTGCGCTCGGTTCCGGGTTCGCCGACGAGGGCGCCGTCCGGCAGGCCGCCTACAGCCGCCGGGAGCGGGAACGCCGTGCCCGGCTGGACCGGGAGGACGAACGCGCATCCACCGACGAGTGACCCCGCGCCCCTGCCCCCGGCCCCGCCCCGCCGCTGTCAGGTCAGGTCGCGCACGTAGCGGCCCGGTGCCGGGTCGAGGACCCGGTGCGTGGCACTGCCCAGCTCGGTGGGGGCGGCCACGCGCTCGCCGGCGTGCGGCTCGAGCCACGCCGTCCAGGCCTCCCACCAGCTGCCCTGGTGGCGGGTGGCGCCGTCGTGCCAGGCGTCCGGGTCCCGTCCGGGCGGGTCGCCGGTCCAGTAGTGCGCCTTCGGGTTCCCGGGCGGGTTGACCAGGCTGGCGATGTGCCCGGAGTAGCTGAGCACGAACGTGCTCTCGCCGCCGAGCAGCTGGGTCGTGCGGTAGCAGCCCTTCCACGGGGTGAGGTGGTCGGTGACCGCCCCGGTCACGAACGTCGGCACGGTGATGTCCTTGAGGTGCACCGGGCTGCCGAGCACGGTGATCCCGCCGGGGGCGACCAGCAGGTTGTCCCGGAAGATGTCGAGGAACTGGCAGTGCAGCGCCCCCGGCAGGTTGGTGCCGTCGGCGTTCCAGGCCAGCACGTCGAACGCGGGCGGCTTGTCGCCCATGAGGTAGTTGTTGACCACGTAGTTGAACACCAGGTCGTCGGGGCGCATCCAGGTGAACGCCGCGCCCATCTGCCGGCTGGTGATGATCCCCGTCCGGCGCGAGCGTTCGCCGACCAGGCGCAGCAGGCCGGCGTTCTGGAACGCCGCGATCGGGGCCCGCTCGCCGAAGTCGAGCAGGGTCACCGCGTAGCTCATGCTGTGCACCCGCCGGTCGCCGGTCGCGGCCAGGTGGTTGAGCACGGTGGTGGCGATGATCCCGCCGGCACAGAACCCGACGAGGTTCACGTCGTCGCTGCCGGTGATCTCGCGGACGGTGTCGATCGCGGACGACACCCGGGCGGCGTAGCTGTCCAGGTCCCAGTCGCCCTGCTCGGGCGTCGGGTTGCGCCAGCTGAGCAGGAACGTCTGCATCTCCTGCGCGAGCGTGTACTCGACCAGGCTGCGGCCCGGCCGCAGGTCCAGGAAGTAGTACCGCCCGATCGGCGGCGGCACGATCAGGATCGGCCGCGCGCGTACCCGGTCGGTGCTCGGCCGGTACTGGATCAACTCACCCACCGGCTCGCGGTCCACGACCGCACCGGGGGTCACCGCGAGGTCGCGGCCGACCTCGAACGCGTCGCGCTCCACCATCGACGGCATCCCGCCGTTGTGCCGGAGGTCGTCGACGGCGTTGCGCAGCCCGCGCAGCAGGCTCAACCCGCCGGTGTCGAAGGCGCGCTTGAGCGCGGCCGGGTTGGTGGGCAGGTAGTTCGTCGGTGCCAGCGCGCTGGTCAGGATGCCGGTGGCGAACCGGGCCTGCTCGACCCGGCGGGGCTCGGTGCCGCGCTCGGCCAGCGCGTCGGTCACGTTGTCCACCGCGCGGGCCGCAGCGAGGTAGCCGCGCCCGATCCGGTCGTAGACGGGGTTCTGCGACCACGCCGGGTCGGTGAACCGCCGGTCGCCCTTGGCCAGAGCGACCGAGGAACGGCCCAGCGCCACCCGCACCAGCTCCCCGCCCAGCACCGCGGCCTCCCGGGCGACCACCCCGCCCTGGCCCAGCGCCGCGGCCAGCCCACCGACCGCCTCGCCCAGCGAGGGCATGCCGACCACCTCGCCGCCGACCGGAGCAGCGTCCTGCGGGTCCGCGCCGCCCTGCTCGTCGCGGCCGGGGCCGGCCGGTTGCCGGGCGGCCATCACCGGGCGTGCCCGGCGAGCTCGCCGGGGGTACGGAGGACGGGGTGCCTCGGCGCCGTGCCCCGACGGCGGGTCCGCGCGGTGCGGGCGGGCGGCCCGGGGGCGCAGGAGGTGTCCATGGGCGTTCTCCGGCTTCGTCGACGGATGGAACGGCACGGCGGCACTGCTCGACGACGATCGCTCCGAGCAGGTCTGACCGCCCTGACCATCCTGGTACGCCCGGGCCGCCGGGGCGAGCGTGCAGCCGGGGGTACCGGCGGGCCCGTCCGGACGGGAACGCTCGACGGCCCTACCGCTGGGCGTCCCCGGAAGGCCGGTCCGGCTCCTCGGGCGGGCTGGTGTCCGAACCGCGCCCGTCGCATTCCGGACAGAAGGCCACGTAGCTCGGCTTCCCGGCGTCAGACATGATCATCATGCGGGCTCCGCGGCGTCGGCAACATGTGCACGTGTACGACCGCACCACCGCTATGCGTTCCTCGGTCATGAAGCCAGGCGTACCCGCGGACTCGGGATCGAATCGTCGAGCCGGCGCCGACATGGGCTCGGGGCCCGCCGGCGGGAGCCGGAACCTACCGTCGCCGGTCCTGGCCGGATCGCTCCGGATCGTCGGCCAGGTCCACCTCCGATCCCGCGGCGTCGCAGTCGGGGCAGAAGGCGACGAAGCCCCGCTCGTCGCCGCCGTCGTCGTCGTTCACCACGATGAGCACGCGGCACCCCGGACGCTGGCAACACGTACAGGTGGCCAGTCGCGCGGCTGCCGTCCGTTCTTCAGTCATGACGCCGGCATACCCCCGGCCACGGGTTCGAATCGTGCCCCCGCCGTGGCGGTTCAGTCCGCCAGCAGATGTTCGCGGCCGAACATCGCGGCGGCGGCGCGGGCGCTGGGGACGCCGGCGTCGAGGTCGGCTCCCGCGGTGCGGAGCACGGTCACGACTCCCGACGGACCAGGCCGGCCGCTGTGAGCGCGCGCAGCACGTCGTAGACCCCGTGGGTGGACACCGACCCCAGGTCGCGGCGGACGGCCGTCGCGATGGTCTCGGCGTCGGCGTGGGGATGGGCCGAGACATCGTCAGCACGGAGACCCGGGGACGGGTCACGCGCAACGACGCCCCCTCCAGCAGGGCGACGGCATCGATGGATGGCATACCTAACGCCTGCCAGTTTTCTGGAGTGAGTCACGGAAAGGGGATATCACCGATCCGTCAGGGCGTGTGCCGTGCGTAGTGGCGAGCCACCTTGGACCGGTTGCCGCACGTGGTCATCGAGCACCAGCGACGAGCTCCGTTCCTGGAGACGTCGTAGAAGTACAGGACACACCGAGGATCGGCACAGCGCCGGATCCGATCCGGCGCCGTCGTCAACAGCCGCAGGTACTCCGCTGCGGCCAACCAGGCGGGCAGCCAACACGGGGCGTCGACCTCCTCGAGGTCGTGTGGCCGTCCGGCCGCCAGGGTCCGGCGGACGCGTCCGTGATCCAGCACCGCATTCAGGTCCCGCTGGGCGCGCTGCGATCGGGGACCTTCTGCCAGAACCGCGTCCAGCGCCGCCCTGGCGAACAGCACCGCCTCCAGCGTCGCCTCGTCGGCCGACACGCGCTCCGCGAGACAACTGGTCTCCAGCCAGGTCGCCAGCCCGTCCAGGCTCTCCAGCAGGTCGCACGGACCGGACGGGTCGACCCACCGGGTGTTGACCAGATCCAACGGCAACGGCTCGTTGCGCAACGGCCGAGGATCGGCGAAGGGCCTCGGAGCTGCCATGTCCCCTCCAGATGCTCGCGGTCCGGCGCCATCCTAACCAGTGGCACGTCGATGGCTGGTTTGACACCGGTCGCAGGTGCCAGGCGTCCGCCACACCGGCGCCCCGCCATGCTAACCCTCAAGTCAACATTTACCGGTTAGCCTGGCTCGCCTACGGTCGTAACCGTCGTCGATCAAATAAGGAGTTAGGACATGACCGTGACGCATCACCGTTACGCCACTGTGGGCGGGCACCAGATCTTCTACCGGGAGGCAGGACGGGCCGACGCGCCGACGGTCGTGCTGCTGCACGGCTTTCCGACCAGCTCGTTCATGTTCCGGGACCTGATCCCGAGGCTGTCCGACCGATACCACGTCATCGCCCCCGACCACCTGGGGTTCGGCTTCTCGGACGCGCCGTCGGTCGACGAGTTCCACTACACCTTCGATGCGCTGGCCGATGTGACCGCAGGACTGCTCGATCAGCTCGGCGTGCACCGGTACGCGATCTACGTGCAGGACTACGGGGCGCCGGTGGGATGGCGGCTGGCGCTGGCCGACCCGGAAGCCGTCACCGCCGTGATCAGCCAGAACGGCAACGCCTACGACGCCGGCTTCGTCGAGGAGTTCTGGCGCCCGGTGTGGGATTTCCAGCAGGACTGGACACCTGAGACCGAGGAGGCGGTCCGTGGCGCACTGACTCTCGAGGCGATCCGCTGGCAGTACACGCAGGGCGTGTCGGACCCGTCGGTCGTCAGCCCGGACACCTGGCACCACGACCACGCGATGATCTCCCGACCCGGCAACGATCGTGTCCAGCTCCAGCTGTTCCGGGACTACGCCACCAACCCGCCCCTGTACCCGCGGGTGCACGAGTACTTCCGTGACAGCGGGGTTCCGGTGCTGGCGGTGTGGGGACGCGGCGACGAGATCTTCGGGCCGGACGGCGCGCGCGCGTTCGCCACCGACAGCCCGAACGCCGAGATCCACCTCCTCGACGGCGGGCACTTCCTCCTGGAGAGCGCGATGGACGAGGTCGTCCCGCTGATTCGCGACTTCCTGGATCGGCGCACGTCCGGTCCCCGGTGACGAGAACCGCCGACCTACCCGCAGATGTGGTCTCCGTGCCGGGCTGCGCGGGTGGGCCGGCGAGCCCGGTGCCGACACACCGGGGTGAACGTTCGTCGTCGCCGTTCACGAGGTCGAGGGCGAGCACCGAACGACGACGTGATTGACGTCGCAGCAGCGTTTTCGTCACGCTGCACCATCGGCGGCGGGAGGCAGGTGCCATCCCGCGGTACAGAAGGACACGACGATGGTGATCGGCGACGCTCGAGGAGCAGTGGAGTCCCGGCCGATCCCCGAGGGCCGCCAACCGTGAGCAGGAGGCGGGCGGTCACCGGTGCGGTGCTGCTCGATCTCGCTGTGAGTCCGCTGTTCGTCTGGGACGTGTTCACCCCGACCCTTCGGCATGAGACCGCGGCCGGGCAAGCCCAGCTCGCTACCGTGTTCTCGGTCGGCCTGCTGGTCTTCATGGTCGGCGTTATCGTCGGTGGCCGGCTCGCCGACTCGGTGCCACCTCGGTCGCTCGCGCTGATCAGTGCCGCCGGCTGCTCGGCCGGGCTGCTCGGCAGCGCGGCGGCGTCGTCCGTGGGCGCCCTGATCGGTACCTTCGGCGTGCTGCTCGGCGGTGCGACCGGGCTCGGGTACGCCACGGCGGTCCGTGTCGCGGGGACCGTCGGATCCGGTCGAGGCCTCGCGCTGAGCCTTGTGGTCAGCGCCTACGCCGTCGGCACCGCCGTCCTCGCCCCGGTGACGGCCGTGTCGCTCCGAGCTGTCGGGCGAAGCTGGACACTCGTCCTGCTCGCGGTGTCCGTCGCCGGCATCCTGTCCGTTGCGGCAGTCCTCGTTCCGGGGCGCACCGCCGACACGCGGCCGGCGCGGCACCGCCGTGCAAGCGGGGGGACGCCCGTTCGCGTTCACCCGCGGGGTCCGCTCGTCGCACTGTGGGTGGCGTTCGGGCTCGGTAGCGCGCCTGCCCTGGCCGCCTTCGCACAAGCCGGGTCGCTGGCCGGTGCACCGTCCACCGGCACGCTCGCGCTCATGCTGCTGAACGTCGGGAACTTCGTCGGCCGGCTCCTGGCCGGCCCACTGTCTGATCGGGTCGGGCGAATTGCAGCACTCCACGCCAACTCCGTGCTGCTCATCCTCGCGTGTCTGCCCCTGGCGATCGGTACGACCGGATTCCTCGCGCTGACCGCCCTTCTCCTCCTGGGGACCCAGTACGGTGCACTGTCCACACTGGCACCGGCGGCGACCTCCGATGCCGTGCCCGGCCATCAGTTCGGCACGATGTACGGGCTCGTGTTCACCGGATGGGGCGTCGCAGGTCTCCTTGCGCCGGTGACGTCAGCGGAACTGGCCTCTCGCGTCGGTTTCACCGGCGTCTTCCAGGGCTTCCTCGTCGTGGCCGCAGTGGCCTGGGCCGGTGTGGCGACTCACGCGAGGCTGGTTCACCGGCAATCGCACGGAGATCCATCGGACCGGGAAACCGACACTACGTGATCGCCGGGTTCCGGGAGTAGCCCTCGTGCGACACCGAGCGGAACGGAATTCCCACGGTACGGACGACCTCCAGCGGGAGGAAGCGGACTCGGCGCCCAGTCCCGGAGTCGTCACCCGGCACACCAGGTGGATGCCAGTCGAGGTACGCCTCCCCGGAGAACTGAAGACTCGTTCCCTCGTGGAAATCGATGAACAGCAGGGACGCCTCGGGGTTCACGGCGATGTTCCCCATGCTGTTGAAGAGATTGTTGCCGGGATAGTCCGGCCACCATAGTTCATCGGCCTCCACGCGGACGAACCCCGGGCTACCACCACGATGCGACGCGTCGATGCCGTGTGTCGGATGCGCCGTGCCCAGGAAGAAGGTGTCTGCGCGCTTCACCTGGGCCGCATGCTCGGCCTCGAGCCGTGTGTGGTGCGTGACCGAGAAGCGATTCCCCGATTCTCCGACCGGTTCGACGACCTGCTGCTGAATGTACTGCGGACAGTTACCGAACGTCTGGTCGGCAGCGAGTTCGAATCCGGTTCCGCCGACGTCGCCCACGAGGCCGTTCACCCGCAGTCGCCTGCGGCGCTGGAAGTCCAGTACCAGCATCCCGGCCAGGCTCCCACGCTGCAGGCCATGCAGAGGGTCGCCCGGTCGCGGGCGGCCGGCCACCCTCAGCGCGGCGCCGTCGGCGGCGCAGAATCCTGGCACCCCGTAGAGGGGCGATGTCCACAGCCTGCCGTCGGCAGCACGAGACGTGATGACCGCGAAATCTTGGTCGGCGAGGAACCTGCGCATCCCGTCACTGATGTTCGCGTTGTGCAGTATTCCGACGAGGCGTGCCGCTTCAGCCGTCAGACCGGCCTTGTGCTGCACCTGCAGCTCGCCCTCGTGAAGGCCGTCTCGGGATGTCAACCCTGGCTCCAGGAAACGGATCTACTCGAAGAATCCACAGGATGGCGCTTCGCCGGCCACCGCGTGTTCCTTCGCGATACCCGCGGGAGCGCAGATTTCCAGCCGCAGCCCGTCAGGATCGAGGAAGAAGAAGCCACCTGAATCAAAATCACTGCTGTGCGGAACGATCTCGCCATCGTACAGCAACTCGACCCCCTGAGCGCGCACCTGGTCGCGGATCCGCAGAACCTCCTCGGCCGAGTCGACATGGAAAGCCAGATGGTGCAGTCCGGGGTTCTGGCCGGAGAAGCTCCCGGTGCTCTGTTCCCAGAGGGTGATGGCCAGCTTGTCGAGGAAGCGCTCGGAGGTCACGTCCGGATTGCCGAGGAAGGCGAACCGCCGTCCGTGCTCGGTGGACCGGCCGAGGACATCGAGCCCGAACGTCGCCTCGTAGAACCTGCTCGACCGCTCCAGATCTGTGACGTTCAGTCCGATGTGTCCGGTACGAAGTGCCATGTCGCTGCCTCCCGGGCTCCAGTCGCCGAAACTAACCGGCTAGATCTAGTATTGCCAGTTAGTCATGGATGTCAAGTCCTCGATTCCACGACCTGAGGCCAGGGTGCATCGCTCCCACTTCCTGGCCGGCAACATCGCGCTCGACCTGGGCAACACGGTGCTGGTCGCGAGTGACCGGTTGATCGATCTGGTGTCAACTCCGGACCACTGCAGCCACGACCCGATCCGCACGTCCGAGAGCCACGACGGACGAGTCGGCGTCAGCCCGGACTCGCTTTCAGCTCAGGCGCACCGTGCCAGGCAGCGAGGTACGCGAGTTCCGTCCGTCGGTTCGCCCCGTACTTGTGGATGAGGTTGGCGATGTGGAACTTGACCGTCGTCTGACTGACGGACAGACGCTCGGCGATCTCGCGGTTGGTCAGGCCGAGCGTGACCAGCGGAAGGACCTCCGATTCCTTCACCGTCAACCTCGGGACCGTCCACTGCTCGACTCCGCGTCGAACCGGATCCTCGGACACCGAGCCGTGCACGCGCCCGGCTGCCGCATGGCGGACGGCACGACGGATCTCGGCGCCATCGGCTCGACAGCTCACCACGCTGATGGCACCGTTCGTCGCCAGTGCAGGAGCCACCGACAACGAGTTGAGCAGCAGGATGATCGCGGTGTCCTGCGCGACGAGGTCGAGGAGGTCGGCGTCGACCCCTCTTTCGTCGTTCCCTTGATCGTCGGCCTCGGGTTCGACGACAGGTCGTGGCAGGTCGACGATCGTCACCTGCGGCCGGAGGAGCCGAACGCGACGTACGCCGTCACCGACCGCAGCAGCCTCACCGACCACGTCGAAGAAGCCGGCGCACGAGTGACGCAAACCGGACCTCATCAGAGGCCTGTCTGCGATGACAAAGACGTCGATCATCACCCATCCCGGGGTGCGGTGCCGAGCCGCAGCTACCACCCGCGCACCGGTCGCGACGGCGCGGGCACCGCTCAGCGCGGCGAGGTGCGGCGGCCGCAGCAGGAACGACCAAGGCAATTACTTCCGTTAGAGACGATACCAAACGGAAGTAATTAGAGCCAGCGCTCGTCGAGCTCCGCAGGCTCCCGGCCTCTACCGTCCCCGCAGCTCGCCCCCGGGCAGCCCTCGCGGACCGTCGCCGGCGGGACGGGCAACCGGCCCGGCGTCACACGATCAGCCCCGCGAGTCCTCGGTGACCGGGCCCTGCGCAAGCGAGGCGAGCAGATCGAGCAGGAGGGGACCGTCCCGGCCGAGACGGGTGACGACGTCCACCTCGATGGCCTCCACCTTCGCCGCGACGTCGTGGTGAACCTCGCGGCCCTTGTCGGAGATGAACGCCAACACACGACGCCGGTCTCGGTCGTCGACCAAGCGATACACGAGAGCGGCGTCGACGAGCCTGTCGACGATCTTCGTCAACGTCGCACCCGGGACCACGATCGCGGCTGCGAGCTCCGACATGGGGCGCCCGTTGCCGTCGGCGAGGATGTCGAGGACACGCCACTGATCGATCGACAGCCGGTGGTCGACGAGCACCTCCACCTCGGTCTGCCGCGCCAGCTCTCGATCGACCTGCCCCAGGAGGCGCCCGAGGGGTGGCCCCTCAGCCGCCCGTCGGACGACGCGCAGCGTTTTTCGGTCAGACTCCATCGCACTTCCCCCGTCCGCCCAGAGCGGGCTCCGACGCGGCGCGAACCGAGGTGCGCGGCGCCCATGCTGTCGAACTGAACATTGCCATGATGAAGGTACCTGCCTCGCAGTGCACGCTCGACAGGTTCGTGACATATCGCTCGTACGACCCGTCGCCCGTCAACCTGCACGGCGTCGGGCGACGGCGTGCCACTGACCAACTTTCGCTTCCCAATGAGAGTATTGCACATGATAAGGTTCTTCGAGAGCCATCGAGGTCCGCCAGCCGAGTCCCGGAGACCGACCCCTGACGGCCTCGCTACGCGAACCTGCCCGGAGGGAGCCGACACGGTGCCGATGACATGGACCGATGTGGAACGTCGGTACGAGGGCGGTGCGCACATCCCGACCGTCGCCGGCGGGCGAACCCTCCACGTCACCGATGTGGACGATGAAGGTGTCCACATCCGCAACCCGCTCTGGAGTGACGTCCTGCGTCGCACGGACCTCGAGAAGGCCGTCGAGTTGATCGACGCCGGACGGATGAGCCGCGACGCGGGCCGATTCGTCGAGGAGTACCGGGTCATGGTCGCTGACGTCCGCGCGACATCCGTCGCTCATGTTCTCAAAGACCTCGGTGTGCTGGAGTGACGTGTGGAGCCCGACTGCTGGCAGCACTACGAGCTCGCAGCCGTGATCGGCGCGCGGCGTCGGATCGATCGGTTGACATGGGCTCTGGAGCCCGACGGGCCTGCCATCCCGGTTCTCGATCTCGACGCGGCCGACCTCTGCCTCGTCCCGGTGCTACAGCGGTCCGCCGGGGTGCCGGACCGACCGGGAAACCCCGGCGGAGGGCCAGGGGACGAAGCTGCACCCGCCCACCGCAGTAGGACGATGCTGCTCGGTCCTGAGTCCGGATTCACCAGACTCACCCGCTGCCTCCTCGACTTCATCGAGCTCGCGTCGGCCGACGGGAGCGTGGCCTACGCCGAGGCGGAGTACTCCGAGTCACGTGGCCGCCAGGCCGCGGCCGTGTGGACGGGCGGCGGGCTCGTGACCGGCCCGCTCCTGCTCGGACCACACGAGGTGTTCCACCCGTCGAGCGCGCCCATTTCGGTGGCGCTCCGTGCCCTCGGTGTTCGGGGAGACCCCCGTTACGACCCGTTCCTCGTCGTCGGCCTGCACCGGCACCGTCGAACATCCGACTGGCTGGACGTGCGTACCGACAACGGGGCGTAGCACTGCACCTGAGCTCGGCTTGCCCGCGTCGCAGCTGCGGAGCGGGCAAGCCCGATCGAGCGCCGGCATTCGAATCAGACGATCGCACCCAGATGGTGCAGCACGACGGCGCTGAGGTTGGGCACTCGGCTGCAGCCCACCGTCACCTCCGATCCCGACGAATAGCGGGCCCTGATCTGCTCCGCGAGCTCGAGGGGTGTGGTCCCCGCCGGTGCCTGCTCGAGGACGGCCACGGCCGTTCGAAGATCGTCCGGTGTCAGGCAGGCTCGCCACAGTTGCTGGCGGAGGCAGAGCTGCTCCGAGTCGATGCTCTCGACCCGGAGACGAGAACTGCCCGCGAGTGGCTGCAGGACGTCTCCCGGTTCGAGCCTCTCGATCAAGTCCGACCACTCGATCATCGCGATCTCCTTTCACCGTCGCAGATCTCGTCACGGACCGATGGATGGATGGATCCGCACCGTCAGGTGCCGTCGCCAGGGATCTCGTTCGTACCCGCGATGCCGCGCACGAGACGCAGCACGTCGTCGCGGAGATCATGAGCGACCTCTTCCGGTACGCCCAGTTTCCTGGCGGTCTCCTCGGTGCCGCTTCCGTGCACGAAGCTGAGGACGAACACACGCCGCTGCTGCTCGGTCAGCTCTCGGAGTCGCCGTTCCAGCTCCGGCCAGACGGCCGAGCCCTGTAGCTCGCCCCTCCGGGCAGCGGCGATCTGCTCCTCGGCCAGGTGGCCGACGCGGGCGGAGAAGGGCATCCCGAAGAAGCGAAAGACGCCTGGCCGGGCGAGCATGCCGGCGACGACCTGTGCGCTGACCCGGCTGGCGAGCAGCCGGTCCCCCAGTCGATGGTGGCAGGTGAAGCGCACGGCTTCGTAGGTGGATCGGACGCGGTCCAGCCACTCGTCGTACTCGTCCGGCTCCAGCGTGGATGGCTGCGTCATCGTGCCCCTCGGGATGGTCTCGGGTGAACGGCCGGGAGTCTCACTGCACCAGTTCCCACGGCGAGCCGCCCCCTCGCCACCAGGTGGCGAGGGGGCGGCGTCGACCCGATGCTGCTGGGGTCAACCGCCGGTCACGGGGTGGGGACCACCGTCGTGACCGCCGCGGAGATGTTGGCGGTCTGGATCTCCACGCCGGTCGAGGGCAGAGCGGCCTCGCCGCGGATGTCGTCGTAGCTGATGGTCGTCGGGACCGCGCCCTCTCCCAGCGCCTTACCGGCGTAGTCCCCGAACTCCTGGTTCCGCTCACTGAGGGCGATCCCCAGTTCGAGCAGGAACGAATGGTGTGCGAGCCGATCCTGCTCGGGCAGAGCGTCGTAGATGGCGCGGCTCTCCTGGAAGGCCACGAGATCGGGCCGGGCCACCCCCGTCATGATGATGTTGGTGTAGACGGTGAGCTCGTCGAAGAACTCACCGACCGAGGTGCGCAGTGTCCCGTCGTCACCTGGAAGCAGGTACCGGCTCAGTGTCTCTTCCAGCTTCTTCTGCAGCCGGTCGTTCCAGCGCGACCGGGCAGAGAACGTGTGCGCCTCGATGTAGTCGGTCTTGAAACCCTCGCGCACACCCATCCACTTCGGCAGGTAGCCGACCCAGGTTCCGATCATGTCCCGCCACTTGCTCATCGGCTCCCCGGGCAGTACCTGCACACCCGGGTGCGTCAGCTTTGCGACGTTGAACAACGTCCACGTCCGGGCTCCGGGGCTGATGCGCTCGTGCGGCGCGCCGGTGTAGCCCGAGGGACGCAGCACGCGGAACAGCTCGCGCCCGTAGTCGTTGAGCACGTATCGGCAGAACGAGTCGTCGACGAACTTGTTCGTGACGTGCAGCGCCTGGTAGTGCCGGACCTCGGGAAGCACGCCCTTGGTGATCGTGGTGTAGCGGTGCAGGCGTTCCCAGGACTGCTCTTGGGGCAGGGCCAGGAAACCGCCGTTGAACGGGTTCTTGTACAGGTCGCCCCACACCGAGGTGATCGCCGCGTTCTTGGTCTCGTCGAGCATGCAGTCGAGGTCGTTGAGCGTGGCGTACACGCTCGCTCCGCGCTGGTACTCCGGGTCTCCGGAGCACGGCAGGGAGCCGACACCGACAACCGGTACGCGCCGGCCCAGCCGGACATTGGTCAGGTGGCGAGCCAGATCGACCACCATGCCGCTTCCGGTGCCGCCGCCGATTCCGAAGAACACCAGGACGATCGACGGCAGGCGGGTCTGGTCGACGCTACGGGCGAAGTCGTCGAGTTCCTTCCTGAGCGTCCCGTCGCTGCCGTAGTAGGCGTGGCCGTAGATGGCCTTCGCCACCGCCCGGGGGAAATGCTCCTCCTGCGCAGGCTGCTCCAGCTGACCGACGTAGTTCTTGTCGGCCGTCGGCAGCGTCACGTTCGGCGGCAGCCACGGCACGAATGCGGGGCGGTAGTCGAACCGGGGGTACTCCTCGGCGAGCCACTCGGGGTATCGCTCGAGCGACCGAGAGAGCTCGTCCGCGCCGGGAACGGGTAGGTCGACCGAACGGATCTGGGCCCGGTCGGTCGGGATCTCCCGCTCGCGGAGCCGGTCGAGGAACGAGTCCCCGTACTGTCGCATCTGCCGCATGTCGGCGTCGCCGATGTCGACGGCCAGCGCGGTGAAGCGCGCACGCGGATCGTCGAGCATGTCCTCGAGTTCGCCTGTGCGCATCAGTGCGTCGATCATCTGAGCGCCGGTCTTGCCGATTCCCACAGCGTGGATGCAGTGCGGCGCCTGCTTTCCGGTAGCACTGTGGTAAAGCGAGAGTCCACTCATGTCGGGTCTACGCTCCTAGTCGAGATAGCCGAGGTCCTTGAGGACCGTGGCTGCGGTCGTGGGCCGTTCGTCGGCCACGGCCGTGCGGTACTGGTCGATGAAGTCGGCGGCGTCCCTGGTCATCTCTCCCTTGTCGACCAGGTCGATCGCCCGTTCGAGATTCTCGCGGCTCAACGATGCCTTCCACAGGCGGTGCTTGACGTAGATCTTCTCCTCGTCGGCACCGCTCACCGACAACGTCGCGGTGCCGGGGAGGGAGTCGACCTCGGCACCGTCCCGGTAGCGCTCCATGACTCGGGCCCAGTCCAAAGGCATCTGTGATCCACCCCCGGCGATCAGGCGAGCTGGATGTCGGCGGGCTCTTCGCCGCGGATCGCGGCATGGGGCACGACGACCCAGCACGCGCAGCCCAGCAGGCACTCTCCACCCATGGACTCGAACCGCGTGGACGGCTCACACAGCATGACGCCGAGGTCGAGGATCCAGGAGTGGGCCATCAGCTTCTGCTCCCAGTCGAAGCTGTCGTAGGCGTCCCGGGTCGGAACGAACCAGCGCAGGTCCAGCTTGCTGAGCTTGGCGACGAATGCGGTGGTGCCTTCGAGCTTCGCCTCCGGGTAGGTGGCGACTGCCGGGCCGGCCTGCGCCGCCGGCAGCTGGATCTCGGAGTTGTCGCCCGCGGCCGCCGCCCCGAACCGGCGAACCTCCGCGAACCGCGGCTCGGCTCCATCGACGAGCTCACGGCCGCTCACCCCCGGGGTGTGCTCGGGCGCGTCGACGGCGAGCAGGTTGATCCACCGGTCGGTCTGATCACTGCGAATGGCCGGGTGCCAGCTGCTGGCATCGACATTCAGCCAGTTCAGCGCCTTGATCGACTCATAGACGTGCTTTCCTCCGTCACGCACCAGGAATGCGGCGAGTCCGTCGTCGATGATCCGATGGGTCGCCTCGATGTCACCGGTTCGCTCGTAGACGGCGTTCTGCGGGACGGCGAAGAAGCCTGCGGTGAAGGGGTTCTTGTACAGGTCCCCCCAGACGGTCATGACGCCCTGGTTCTTCTCCCCGTCGACCATGCAGTCCAGCTCGTTGATCGACGGGAACAGGCGGCCGTCCCACACCTCGTCGGTGTCGCCCTCGCAGGGCAGCACGCCCATGCCCAGGACCCAGGGCCGCCGGCCCAGCTTGATGTTCGACAGGTGCCGCGCGAGGTCGACCACGATGCCGCTACCGGTGCCGCCGGCCAGGCTGAACGCCACGCAGACGATCGGAGTCGCGGGGCTGTTCAGGATCCCGGCGACGAACTTGTTGAGTTCCTGCGCGACCTCGTGGCCCTGGTAGTACTCGACACCGTAGATGGCCTTGGCCAGGGCGCGGGGGAAGTGCTCGTCCGCCGCAGGGATCTCGAGGTCGTTGGGCACCCAGGGCTCGTAGTTGGGGTTCCAGTAGTAGCGCGGGAACTCGGCCTTGAGGAACTCGCGATACCGCCGGAGCCCGCTGAACAGCGTCGTCGAGTCCAGCGCCGGCAGCGCCACCGTCTGGACCGAACCGGCCGGTGCCTTCTTGCCGGCCGCGCGGGCGCCGGCGAGGTCGGCGTCACCGATGTCGATCGCGAGCGCGCTGAACCCGTTCGCGTTGTCGGCCAACGGAGAATCCGCTGCCGCACGGACG
Organism: Pseudonocardia sp. C8; assembly: GCF_014267175.1. Taxonomy (NCBI): domain Bacteria; kingdom Bacillati; phylum Actinomycetota; class Actinomycetes; order Pseudonocardiales; family Pseudonocardiaceae; genus Pseudonocardia; species Pseudonocardia sp. C8. Next base: position 5,903,177 of record NZ_JACMTR010000002.1, on the reverse strand, counting down.
AAGCTCTCCACCACGTTGGCGCCGGTCTTGCCGATACCGAGCACGTGGATGGAGAAGGGGCCCTCATGCTCACCTGCCTCGTGGACCCGGCGCTGCACCAGGTCCTCTACCCGGGAGGCGTCCGCACCCGACGTGGCGTGGCCGTGGCCGTGGCCGTGGCCGTTCGCACCTGTCATGTTCGATCTCCAATCTCGTGTTGCCTAGCGGAGCGCAGCCTTGGTCCCGCTAGCGAAAGCGGCAACAGCCGCTGATCCCCGGGCCCGAAACGCTTCGAGCGCGGTTCCTTGCTCCGGACGGAGGGGTTCGTGGCCCGTTGACCCCGTCCCGAACGAGACCGAGGGAGTCGGGAAGCCTCCGCCCGGCTCCTCGGTCGGGACCGGGTCGGAGTCGGTACCTCCTTCGTTCCTCGGGTTGACCGATGACGCTGCCCGGTCCGGGCGTGTGGCCGACAGATGTAACCTACTGGAAAAGAGCCAGAATGCAATACATCCGAACGGAACGAATCGCTCGGCACGGCGAGCGCAGCCCGATCACCTCCCACGCGCAGGTCATGTCCGCTGCCTCACGACCTGGTCGGCCATCGCGAACCAGTCGTCGGTGCTACGGCATCGATCGAGCCCGGACACTGCGAGCTCCTCCGAGAGTCCGTCCGTCAGGAGACCGAGGCGGCTCAAAGCCTCACCGACCGGCGTCGGCTCGCGCACGGGATGCGCGCGGGACGGCAGCAGGTAGTCGGGCCCGTAGGCGGCAGAGCCGTTCACCCACACCGCTGCGGCCTGCCGTGCCGACGTCACCGTGCAATGGATCTCCAGGTACCCGACCGGCCCGACGAACGACGCGTGTCCGATCACCTCGTAGATCGCCGGGGTCATCCACCGGAAACCGGTCTCCGGGGGAACCGGGACACCCTGCACGCCCAGCACTCCGGCATCCAGCATCTTCGGCAGCGGAAGCACGTAGAGGTCATCACGGAGTGCCGCGACTCGTGCGGCCCGGCAGGCGATCGAGAGCAGCACATCGTGACAGGCCACGAGCGCACGTAGCTCGAACAGGTCCTCGACCGTGCCCTCCATGTCCGACCCCGCAGACCTCGACGTCCCACGGTCCCGCGCCGACACCCCGTTCCTCGACCGCTCGTCCGGTCGGGGGCCGACGTTGGACCCAGAATTACTTCAGATCGGTAGTTTGTCAAGCCGAAGTTATCGGTCCGCTTCGATCCCGGTCCGGGCGCCCGCGCACCACGAAAGCGCGGACACCGACGCCCTGATCCGATCGGACCGGTCCGCCGGCCCCGTCGCCGGATCGTGGAGCCGATCGATTCGACCAGCGCCTGCGCGTCCGCACTGCGCACGCAGTCGGCGCGGGGCGTCACATCGGCACGCCCCCCGCCCCGGTCGGAGCTACCGGCCGTCGGCGAGCCGAGACCGGTGAACCGTCCGCATGAGGAGCGAACCGGACGAGCTGTCGGACTGCAGGACGGTACTCACCCTGCGCCGTGGAGTTCGGTGAGGACATCGAACTCCAGGCCGTCGGCACGCGCCAGGTAGGTCGGCTGGAGCAGATGCTGGTTACACATCCGCACCGGCCCGCGCGGCCCCTCGTACGAGACGACATCGGACGCCCGGCTGATCCGACCGACGTCGGTCGCACGGGCAGCGGACGCGAGCTCTGCAAGCAGGGTGACACCCTCGTAGCACGACTCCCCCGGCGACGCGACCGCCGGCGCGCTGGGTCCCGCCAGGTTCATGTACCGCCGTTCGAAATCAAGCCCGTAGGCGGTCCCGAGTGTCTCGAAGAAGCCGGCCGCCGAGAAGAGATCGTGGGTGTTGGCGGCTCCCGTTGCCATCAACATGTTCTCGTCCATCAGCGGGCTCAACCGCACGCACCGCTCGTGGGCCCCCCTCGCGGTGAACGCGCGGTTGAACCGGACCGCGTCCGAGCCCAACAGGAACATCAACACTCCGTCGACCTTCGAGTCCTCGAGGCGCCGCACGACCCCGCCGAAGTTCTCCGAGCCCACCGGCACGAAGATCTCGTCCCGGACCTCCGCCCGTACCTGCTCGGCATAACCACGAGCCGCCCGGGCGGACATTCTGGGCCAGACGTAGTCGTTCCCGACGATCGCCCAGCTCCTGATTCCCAGCTCCTCCGACATCCATCGCATCGCAGGGAACACCTGGTTCGACGGCGTCTCACCGGTCAGGAACACGCCCGGAGTGTGCTCCCCGCCCTCGTACACCGCGGTGTAGATGTAGGGCACTCGGCCGCACACCCGTGGCACCAGCTGCTCCCGTACGGCAGAGGTGTGCCACCCGGTGACCGCCTCGACCCGGCCCGTCACGACCAGCTGCTCGACTGCGGCGGCGACCCGCGACGGCTCCTGGCCACCGTCGACGGTACGGAGGCGAACCTCCCGGCCCAGGATCCCGCCGGCTTCGTTTATCTCCATGGCGGCGAGGCGGCCGCTGGTCTGGCAGGACGGGCCGTAAATACCCGACGGCCCGCTCTCGGGGACGACGAAGGCGATGTCGAGGACGTCGTCACCTGCCATACGGTCCTCCGCACCATCGCTCGAGGATCATCAGCGTACTCGCGGGTCCGTGGAGCAGATCGACTTCTCAGCACCTGGGCCTGCCGGACGCCAAGTGTTCCCTGTCCGGGAGCCCTGGCACAACACCGTCGCACTCCCGTAACCCCGCGCGCTCATCGACGCACTGATCGTGACGTTACCTCCGAGACCCTACCGCTCGAGCGCCCACTCCGGAGCCGCGTCGTCGGCCCAGATGCGGGACGTTCCCTGCGGGCCCGGAACTCCGATCAGCTCGTGGAGCTGGGCAGCCGTGCGCGGGGCGGGTCCTCGGTAGCCGGTCATCTCCAGGAGCTGGGCGACGGCAGGCGCCCAGGCCGGCCCCAGTCGTGCGGAAGCAAGCGCGTGCGGGTGGTCGACGATCCAACTCGCGGGGCCGAGCCGCACTCGACCCCGCTCCACGAGGGCGATCTCATCGGCCCAACGGTAGGCAAGATCCACATCGTGCGTCGAGAGCACGATCGCGGTACCGGCGTCGTGCAACTGGCCCAGGACGGCGATCAGTTCCTCGACGCCTGCCGGGTCCAGCCCGGCGGTCGGTTCGTCGAGCACCAGCACGCGGGGGTGCATCGCCAGCGCACCGGCGATCGCCACCCTCTTTCGCTGTCCGAAGGACAGGTGGTGGGTCGGCCGGTCAGCGAGGTCGGTCACCCCGACAGCAGCCAGTGCGGTGGCGACGCGAGCATCGACGACGTCGACCGGCAGACCGAGGTTCAGTGGACCGAACGACACGTCCTGAGCGACGTCGGCGGCGAACAACTGGTCGTCAGGATCTTGCAGGACGATCTGGGCCGCCTGCCGTAAGCGGGTCAGCCCCCGCCGGGAGCGGTCCACCGGCTCCCCGTCGAGCAGGACCTCACCGCGCGCCGGGACGAGCAGGCCGAGCAGCAGCCGGAACAGTGTCGTCTTCCCGCCACCGTTCGGCCCGAGAACCGCCAGCTTGCGGCCGGCATGGACCGCGATGTCCACGTCGTCGAGCACCAGGGGTCCGTCTCGAAAGGAGAAGGACAGACCGCGGGCCTCCAGGACGGCCGGGGTCACGGGATCATCACCAGTGTCACCAGCACCACTCCTCCCAGCAGCAGCAAGCTTGCCGCGATGAATGCCGGGGACGACTTCCGCTCGGCGACCCGAACGCGGAGGGTCCCGTCGTAACCACGAGCGCCGAGGCCGGACTCCATCCGCCGCGCCCGCTCGAACGCACGGATGAAGACGGTGCTCCCCTGGCAGGCCAAGGAGCGATACGTCGCGCGGCGTCCCCTGAACCCCATCCGGAGTGCCTGTGCGTCGCGAACGACGCACAACGTGTCGAGCAGCAGGAACATCATCCGGTAGACGAGCAGCGTGATCTCGGTGACGGCCGGCGGCAGGAACCGCAGCCGGGGTAGCGAATCGGCGAGCGGCGTGGTCGCAGCGAAGAGGATCAGGCAGCTGACCGCGGCCATCGAACGCCCCAGCAACTCGGCAGCGCGAAACGGTCCGTCGGGCGCGAGCGCGATCCACGGATCTCCGCCCAGCGTGATCAGGAGCGGCATCGTGCCGACGACGACGAACCCGAGCGGAAGCCGCAGCAGCCGCAGCACCGTTCGTGGCGGGATCCGGGCACCGACCACCAGCAGTGCGAGCGACGCCGTGGCCGTGAGCACGGCCCCGGGCCACGGCGGGAGGCCGACGGCCAGCGCCAGCAGGCCGAGGGAAAGCAATGCCTTCTCCCCCGGATGCCGCGCCCGCCAACGGTTGGTGTGCGCAACCTCGTCGATGAGCAACATCAGTTCTGGTTCGTGGCCTTCTGCTTCGACCGGGTACGCGCTACGCCGATGCAGTAGCCCAGCACCCCGGCACCCGCGGCAGCCTGCAACGCGAAGATTCCCGACTCGATCTCGGCGGACGGCGGCTCCCACACCGGCTCGAACCAGGGCTCGTAACCGGTCGACTCGACGACCTCCCCTGCTTGACCGTCCGACCCCGAGTACTCACCGGGCACGAACAGGACCGGAATCGCGACGAGTGCCACGATCGCGACGACCAGGAACACGGTGATCAACGTGGACCGGTTCACGAGGCGACCTCCTTCGTCTCGCGGGGGCCCGCCGGGCGGAGCAGCCCGAGTCGGCGGAGCTCGTCCGGTGTGATCCGCACGAGCAGCCGGATGACGAGCACGGTCAGCAGCGCCTCGGCCACCGCGAGCGGGATCTGGGTGAACGAGAAGATCGACGCGAAGGTGACGAGAGCGCCCAGGAACCCGGACGTCGGATCCGGGAACGCCAGGGCCAGCTGAGCGCTGGTGATCGTGTACGTCCCCAGGTCGCTGAGGAACGCCGCAGCGAACACGGCCGGGCCGAGGCTGCCCCCGACCGCCCGGACCAGGGCGTACGCCCCGTACGCGATCCAGGGGCCCGCTATCGCCATCGAGAACGCGTTCGCCCCGAGCGTCGTCAGGCCACCGTGGGCGAGCAGCACCGCCTGGAAGACCAGAACGACCGTGCCGAGCAACGCCATGACCGGGGGCTTGAACAAGACCGTGCCGAGCCCGGTCCCGGTCGGATGCGACGACGAACCGGTCACCGACGGGATCTTCAGTGCCGAGAGCACGAACGTGAACGCGCCTGCTGCCCCGAGCAGGAGCTTCGTATCGGGTTCCTCGCGGACCCGGCGGACGGCCGCACGCGCGCCGTGCACCACGAACGGCGCGGCGACCACGGTCCACGCGGCCGCATGCAGCGGTGGAAGGTACCCCTCGGCGATGTGCACGACCGGAAGATACGGCCACGCCCCCAGTCGATGCAAGAATGAACTATTCACAATCGATGTTTTGCCGCGTCGGGCCGCAGGCAGGCACGTGCCGCCCCCGGTCGCGCCGGCAGCCCCGCCGGGGAGGTCGCCACCCGCCGGGAGCGAGCGCCCGCCGCCTCGCACCCGAGCCCCACAACTGGAGGACGAGTCCCTGTCCCCCACCACCTCGTGCGGAGAGTCCCCGGAGCACGACGTCACGCAGAACGGCAGAATCGATGCCGATTACCGTCGAACCCGGACAGCAGAATGGCCGATCACGCCCGCGCCGGCACACCGTCGACCCTCGCACCACGTGTTCATTCCGAACCTGGGCGAGAAGCTTCGCCGATTGCTACAGTGCCGGGACAGTGTTTCGATCGAGAAGCCAGGAAGAAGATGAGCGCACCAGGATCCGTCGACGAGCCCTCCCCGCCGGCACCGTGCGGGGCGCACGTCCGAACAGCTGCGCGGCCCAGATGACGATCGAGCCGAACGTATTCGAGTCGGTCAGATCGTTCACGGTCGCAGCACAGTGCCTGGCCAAGAACCTGGACCTTGCGTTGCGTGCCTGCGGCTCGGACTTCGATCAATGGCGCATACTGAACCTGCTGGTGCACAGAGGCGAATTCACGATGGGCGCACTCGCAGCCGACGCCATGCTACTTGCGCCGAGGGCCAGCAAGCTCGTTGCCCGACTGGCGGAATCCGGCCTGGTGGAGCGGCGTGTCGACGCTGGCGATCGACGTAAGGTCGTGGTGTACGCCTTACCGGCCAGCTTACCGGTACTGGACGAGTGGAACTCATCCGTCGCCAAGGTCGTCGAAGGCTACCGGAGGGCGCTGGACTCCGACACCGAGAGGTTCGAGGCAGCCCTCGGCAGGCTCGCCCAGACGTTTCCGTCCGACGCGTGCAACGACTGAGGACGCAGCATTTCTTGGCGGCCGCCGGCCGCGGCGCCAACAGTCCCCAAGTGGTCGAGCGACTGGGGTGACGGGTCAAACCGCGGCCGGCGGCTCACAAACCCTTGCGGGCTTCGACACGGAGAAACCTCTCGTGTCGATTTGATCGTCGTTCAACGGGGAGGCGGGGTCGTCGCCCCGCACTCCGGAATCTGATTACTCACTGAGAGATGGTGCAGGACCACCCGACTCCGGACGGAACAAATCCGGCCGGACGCGCCCACGACCTCCTATCGGGGCAGGATGTCCTTGTCGAAGATGTCCAGCGGGACCTTCAACGTCACCGCGGCGTTCGGGATGTCGACGATCCCCCCGATGTGCATCTCGCACGGCGCGACCGAGATGATCGTGTACGCCTGCTCCGGCGAGTACCCGAACGTGCCGAGGTAGGCGATCGCCTGCTCGACGGCGTCGACGGCCGCCATCGTGGCGTCGATGTACTTCTGCTCGGTCCCCTTGGCCGACAGCCCCGTGAAGCTCAGATACCGGGTACCCAGGTTCGGATCCACCGGCGAGGGCCGCAGCATCGGCGTCCGCACCCCGTAGCGCGCCATCCCGTCCTTGATCACGTTGAACCGGTACCAGCCGGCACCGTCCATCTCGATCGCGTTCCAGGTGATCTCACCGTCGCCCTCGGCGAAGTGGAAGTCACCGGTCGAGAACAACCCACCCTCGACGAACACCGGGAAGTACACCCGCGACCCGCGCGAGAGGTTCTTGATGTCGAGGTTCCCGCCGTTCTCCCGCGGCGGCACCGTCCGGGCCGCGGTCGCCGCGACCCGCTCCCACTCCGCCCCCTCCAGGGTCCGCAGCACCGCGGTCGAGGTCGCCTCCGCCCGCGGAGCCGCCAGCCCCTCGGCGACCAGCGGGTCCTCCCGCGCGTTCCAGGTCTCGAGCAGCTCCATCGACGGCGCCACCCCGATCACCCCCGGATGCGACAACGCCGGGATCTCCACACCGGGGATCTGCCGGCTGGTCGCGAACAACCCGTGCAGATCCCACACCGTCTTGTAGCCCTGCGGGAACCACGACGCGAGCGGCCCACCCATCCCGGGCAGGATGTTCGAGTAACCGATCCCCGACAACGGCTGCACATCCAGCACGTCGACCACCAGCAGATCACCCGGCTCGGCCCCGTCCACCCGGACCGGACCGGCCATCGGATGGGTCCGGGTCAGATCGAAGTCCCGGATGTCCTGATCATCATCGACATCCTGCAGCTGGTAGTCGTCGTAACCACCGGCCTCCAGGATGATCTCGTCCCCGGGACCGAGCTCGTGCAGCGGCGGAATGTCCGGGTGCCACCGGTTGTGCCCCAGCTCCCGCTGCTCGGCCAACGGCACGCCGACCTCGCAGCGATACCGCGGCACACCCAGATCCCGGTCCGGGAACCGGGACACACCGGACTTCGTGAAATCGATGGGACCTGCAGACATCGTCGTCCTCCGTAGGGGTGCGGTGTGGGTGCGCACGGCTGAGCCACAGAGTACTTCCAGATGGAATAATGTCAACACGGCTCTACGTCGTTCTGCACGACGTCCCGCGCCGTGCTCGGAGCCGGCGCACGCCAGGCGCGCCCGAGGTCCGGGACCGACGCACCGCGTCGGCTCCCGGGGTCGCGCATGCTCCATCACTGCTCGACTGCCAGGTGAGGCGACGACACGACTCGTGGACGGCTCCGTCGCACGTGAACCCGCCTCCGCGATCGGTCGAACGGGGATCGATCACGGCCCCGCCATGGGTCGGTCGCTCGAGGCCACTCGCAGACTTGCGATCTCATGCGCGGAGTACAATAGTTCGATATGGAGACGAACGTCTCCAGCTCACTCGCCAGGACGAGGAGGTCCGCGTGGAGGAGCCGTTTCGCGTCGGGCTCGCCATCCCGCTTCAGGGACCCGGCGGGATCTTCGGACCGTCCTGCGAGGCGGTCGCCGAGCTCGCCGCAGCCGAGGTGAACGCCGCCGGCGGCGTACTCGGCCGCGAGCTCGTGTTCGAGGTCGTCGACGCCGGCGCACCCCTGCCCGAGATCCGGCGCACCGTCCACGACCTGCTCGAACGCCGCCGCCTCGACGCCGTCACCGGCTGGCACATCTCCAGCGTCCGCGAGGCACTCGCCCCCGTCCTGCGCGGCCGCGCACCCTACGTCTACACCTCCCTCTACGAAGGCGGCCCCATCCCCACCGGCGTCTACACCAGCGGCGAGGTCCCCGCCCTGCAGATCGCCCCCGCCCTGACCTGGATGCGCGACCACGCCGCCGTCCACCGCTGGGCACTGGTCGGCGCCAACTACGTCTGGCCCCGCCGCACCGCCACCCGGATCCGCGACTACGCCCGCACCGCCGGGATCGAGGTCGTCCACGAAGCCTTCGTCTCCTACGGCTGCCGCGACTTCACCACCACCCTCGTCGACATCGCCCGCAGCGACGCCGACGGCGTCCTCATGCTGCTCGTCGGCCAGGACGCCGTCATGTTCAACCGCCAGTTCGCCGAAGCCGGCCTCGACACCGTCATGCCCCGCTTCACCCCGCTCATGGAAGAGAACATGCTGCTCGCCACCGGCGCCGAAGGCACCGCCGACCTCTACGTCGCCGCCGCCTACTTCAACTCCCTGGCCACCGCCTCGGCACTCGACTTCATGTCCGCCTACATCCACCGCCACGGCCCGGACGCGCCCGCGCTCAACAACGCCGCCGAGTCCTGCTACGAAGGCGTCCTCGCCCTCGTCTCGCTCACCGCCGCGGCCGGATCCACCCGGACCGCGGACATCGCAGCGGCGAACGCGGAAACCCCGGTCTCCTACGAAGGCCCCCGCGGCACCGTGACCCTCAGCAGTGAAACCCTCGACCAGGGCCGCCAGGCCGTCCACCTCGCCCGCGCCGACGGCTACGACTTCGACGTCCTCACCACGCTGTAGTACGAGTCAACGCTGCGACGCCACATAATCGGCGAACCGGCCGACCTGAATCCATTTCGGGAACTCATCCAGCAGGGAGGCGTCACCCAGAAGTTCGATCTTCCCGTCTTCCAGCGAATCATGAAGGTTACGGTGTCCGTTGTACACCTCGTGCCACACGCTGGAAAGTCCGCGGGCATAGATGTCGACATCGAACATCGGGGCCGAGACGCAGGCGGACGAGTCCGCTCCGTTCAGGATCAACCAGCCTCGCTCTTCACGCTCCCCGTCGAAAATGAACTCGACGACGACCCGCCGGCCGGGAAGGCACTCGTGGGCAAGGCTGTTCCGAATTCTCCACAGAAGCAGGTGAGGTCTCAGCTGGTCCGGCCGAGGCTCCGGAAAATGCCATCGCACGGCCCAGCGCCCTATCTCGTCCAGTATCTGCTCCAGCTCCGCGCCGGCCCTGGTCAGCGCATAGCCGGTACGACCTGGCTCGCCTGGTTCACCTGGGGCGAGCGGCTCGACGAGCCCGCTCCGCTGCAAGGAACGCAGCCGGCTACTGAGCAACGTCCGGGACAATCCGGGTAAGCCACGGTGGATGCTGTTGAACGTATGATGACCCGCCAGCAACTCGCGAATAATCAGAATGTTCCATCGCTCGGCGAGAATTGCAGAACCGATCGAGATGGGGCAATACTCCGGGGACATGCTCACCGGATGATCGTACATGATTGTGAGCGTGTCGGAGACGCTCAGTTCACCGACGCCGACGTGCGCCGTCGTGAAGGCCTCGGCCGCAGTGGACCGGATTCCCGGTGATCCGTTCCGGGCCCGCCCGCCGCATCGGCTCTCAGAGGTCGATGACGAGCCTGTCCCCGGTAGCCCGGGACACACAGATCATCATTCTGTCGTTCGCCGCGCGCTCGTCATCGGTGAGAATGACGTCATGGTGCTCGACGGTTCCGCTGAGCACCGGAGTCTCGCAGGAACCACACGTACCTTCCCGGCAGGACGAGAACGCCGCGATGCCGGCCTCCTCGGCGACATCGAGAATGGATCGGCCGGGAGGGACTGTCAGCGTCACCCCGGACTGGGTGCACTCCACCTCGAACTCCCCATGCTCTCCTTCGGCAGCCAGGGCCGAGAATCGCTCGGTGCGGAGGACGACGTCACGCCGATCTGCTGCCCGCTCCTCCGTGGCCGCAATGAGCGCTTCCGGGCCACAGCAGTACACAGCCGCTCCGCTCGGAATCTTCTCGAAGATCGAATCGAGATCGAGCATTCCACACTCGTCCTGCGGGTGGAGCTGTACGTGCTCGCCGTAGCGAGCACGTAGCTCCTCGCGGAACGCCATCGACGCGCGGGTCCGCCCGCCGTACATGATCTTCCACGCCGCACCACGGCTGGCGACATCGGCGAGCATCGGCAGGAACGGCGTGATACCGATCCCACCCGCGACGAAGACGTACTCGTCGGCCGCGATCAGCTGAAAGTTGTTTCGAGGCCCACGAACCTGCAGCCGGTCCCCCACGGCGAGCTCATCATGCACGACGGCCGAACCTCCGCGCCCGTCAGGTACGCGCAGAACTGCGATCTGCCACCGTGTCCGATCGCCGGGCTCCCCGCAGAGCGAGTATTGACGCACGACACCTCCGGGCAGGAGGACGTCGATGTGTGCGCCCGCGGACCACTCCGGCAGGATGCCACGATCGGGACTCTCCAATGTCAGTCCGACCACCCCGTGCGCCGGTACGGACTTCTCGGAGATGACCAGTTCCAGCTCGCCAGAATTCGCTTCGCGTGCGGTCATTCGCTTTTCCTCACCGGTGGTCGACGCCAGGACGGACCATCGCCGCCGACCCAAACCGAGATCTCGTGCTTCGTTTCATCGCTGTCGGCCTGTAACGCGGGCCCCATCCCGTCAACGGCCCGGCACGGCCATTGTCACGTCGACGATCATCCGTAGCCATTCTGATGGTGGTGGTGACCGACGGACACCGGAGCGTGATCGCCGGTGTCCCCGAACGGCGCCGGCGACCATTGCGGGTTCACCACGATGACGGCGGCGTAGAGGATCAGACCCACACCCATGATCCGGCTGAATGCGGCTCCCCTGGCCCACGTCTTCTCGATCATGGCGATGACCCCCAGAACGATCATCGCGGGCAGGGACATGGTACCGACGGCGATCAGCACGACGACCATCGCCGTACAACATCCCAGGCACGTCACACCGTGTGCGATCCCGGCGCGAAGATCGCGATCCCAGCTGGTTCGCGTCATGTACTCGGCCACGAAGCCGACCGGGGACTGGCAATGCCTCAAGCAGCGTTCCTTGAGCGTCGAGAACTGGAAGAGTCCCCCGGCAACGAGGAGGGCCGCGGTGAACCACGCCATCGCGTGGGTGTCGTTGGGGATCACTTTCTGGACGACGACGTTGACGAAGTAGACCGGCACACCGATCAGCGACCAGATGACCAGGTATCCGAACAGTAAGGCACCGAGTCGGACGGACCATGCCTTCGATGGAGTCTGGTCACGAATCGCGCGAACATAGAGGATCGTCGTGCGATGCACCGTGGGCAGCATCATTGCAGCCATCATCGTCGACCACATGATGAGATATCGACCCAACGCGGCCAGGGACAGCTCGGTACCATGAGCGTGGCGCTGTTCAGTGACATACCACCAACAGGCCAGCCCGGAGACCGCGGCCAAGCCGACCAGTACGGACATCATGGCCACGTAGCTGGTCGTCCTGCCGGTCGTGCCCCTCGGTCGAGACCGTGCGGGAGGCTGCCCCATCAGCCGTCGGACCAGTCGAACGGGATGTGCTTGCTCGATCTTGCCTCCCACTCGCCGAGAACACCGAAATCGATGAGCTCCATCTTCGTCGGCACGCCCCAGGTGGCAGGCGAGCCGCCGGTCTCGGCTCCGGGTGGGTTGAACGTCTGGACCCGCTGACCCGGTGGGGTCGTCGGGCCCGTCAGCGCTACGACGGCGCCACTGACCAGGCCTGGCACATCGATGGTCCAGCGCCCCAAGTCGTCCTCGATGCGAGACTCGACCGAAGCCACGAACTTGTTGCGCAGCGTTCCGAGGATTCCGACCAGGTTGGCGATCCAGCCGCCTTCTCGACCGGTCCACAGACGCTCGATGGCATCACGTTGTTCGGGTGTCGCCCGATCTGGAACGATGAGGTCGTACGTTCCGTTCCTGGGCTTGGAATCGTCCCACAGATTCTCACTCTCGATCTTGCCTACCGTGACGACGGTGAGACCCGCCATGTCGACGTCACCGAAGTGACCTTCGTCGATCTGGTAGACCAGCGTTCCGTAACACACGTTGTCGGTCGGCGGTTGCGCCATCGTGCAGCCACACGGCATGTTGCAGCTGCAAATGTCGAACCACTGCCCCTTGATGTGCCAGCGGGTCCGGGCTTCCGTAGCGGTCATGGACTGCCTCCGAATCTCGTGGCCTTACACCTCGCGAGAGATGGATCCGGAACGAGGCGTTGGCACAACTCTTGACGGGTCGTTTCCTGGATCTTCGTGTGGACGAAGAGATCGCTGAGCTTCGCCTGTTCGGCCACTACCCGGGATCGACCCTGGCGGGGCCCGGCCACGCGTCCGGCAGGAGCGAGGTTCGTTCGGCCTGCCTTCCCTGCGTGCCCGCAGCGCATACCGGTACACGGTACGAGAACGACCGGACCGCAGCTGGTACAAAACTTGTACCAGCAGGGTCGGTCGGCATCTGGTCGACTAGTCCAAACGTCCGAACCGGGCGGACACCAGTCGACGTCGCCACGTACCAGCAGCTGGTGTCGTCCGGCCGGCCCACGTGTGCACCGGGGATCTGTTCGTGCAGTTGAAATACGCGGTGCGCGGAGGAGGTACTGTGAAGGTCATTGCTATTCGGCGCTACCCTGTGAAGTCGATGCTCGGCGAGGACCTCGAACACGCGGTCCTCACGGCCACGGGGATCGAGCACGATCGTGAGTTCGCTCTGATCGACACCGAAACCGGCATGGTGGCGACCGCCAAGCAGCCCCGGTACTGGCGCGACCTCCTGCTCTATTCTGCCGCGGTCCGCGACGGGCGAGCCGTGATGACGTCTCCGGCCGGGTACGAGCTGGAAGTGGGGAGCGCCGAAGCCGACGCAGAACTGTCCTCGGCGCTCGGACGGTCCGTGCGGATGGCGTCCGAGCGCCCTGCCGGCGGGTCGGTGGAACGGCCGGCACCGGAGGACGTCCTCGACCACGGCCTCGATGCCGAGGTCGACGCCCAGACCTTGGAGATCGGTCAAGGGACCACCGGGACGAACTTCGTCGACTACGCGCCGGTGCATCTCATCACGACCGCGACCCTCGAGGCCATCGGAACGGAAATGGATCGGTACCGGCCCAACTTGGTGCTGGAAACACCGCACGGTACCCGGCCGTTCATCGAGAACGACTGGCCAGGGCGAGAACTGCGTATCAGCAGTCGTGGATGCACAACCGTACTCACCGGCCTCATCCCGACACCGCGCTGCGCAGTCCCCACGCTGCAACACGGTGAATTGCCGCGAGCACCCCACGCGACCCGAAAGCTGATCGCCGACAATCTGGTCGATGTTCCCGGTTTCGGGACTCTCCCTTGTGCGGGCGTCTATGCCGGAGTCGTCACCCCCGGCACCGTGCATCACTCGGCGACCGTGGAAGTCCTGTAGGCGGCGCGGCCCCGAAGCGATCAGCACCCACGGGGTCGTCAGTGGTGCAGTCCGAGACACTGATGAAGCTCTCCCGGGCATCTGCCGACCCTTCCGGCGACACGCCCGAGACCGGCCGTCCCCCGGTCATGACCAGCACGCTGTCGGTGAGCGTGTCGACGGCTTCTCGGTCGTGGCTGATGAACAGCACGGCCGGCCCGCCGGCGTCGAGCTGTGTGCGCAGGAGGTCCAGGATCGCCCGGCGGTTCGCCGGGTCCAGCGAGGAGACGATCTCGTCGCAGATCAGCAGGGTCGGTCCGGTCCCGAGTGCCCGGGCCAACGCCACCCGTTGCTGCTGCCCGCCCGAGAGCTGGTCGGTGCGCCGGTGGAGCAGCCCGGTACTCAGGCCGACCCGGTCGAGCAGGTCCCCCGGTGTGACGGCCGTTCCGAAGGTTCGGATCGGCGCCGCGAGTTCCTCGGCCACGGTCCGGCGGGGGTTCAACGAGCGGGCGGGGTTCTGGAACACGTACTGGATCGCGCCCCGCTGAGCCGGTGTCCGCCCGCTGGCGTGCGGAGCCAGCGCCTCGCCGGCGAGGCTGATCGTGCCGCTGAGCGGTCGATGCAGTCCGACGAGGCAGCGCGCCACCGTCGACTTGCCCGCCCCCGAGTTGCCGATCAGCCCCAGGCACTCCCCGACCCCGATGTCGAGGTCCACCCCGTCGAGGACGGGCTGCCGGCCGTATGCGGCGGCCAGGCCGCGTGCCCGGAGCAACGGGAGGCCCGGGCGGTTGGTGTTCCCGGCGACCGGCCGCATCTCGAGCGCGGTCGGCGGCCGCCGGCACGCGCGACCGTCGTCGACGGTGAGCACGTCGTCGACCAGGTGACGCACCGGCTCCAGGTCGTGGGTGACGATCAGCAGCGCCGTACCTCGGGTGCGGCGTTGCCGGATCAGGTCGACGATGCGCTCCGCGGCACCCGGGTCCAGCCCGGTCGTCGGCTCGTCGAGTACCAGCAGGCCCGGGTCGCCGATGAGCGCGAGCGCCACCATCACCCGCTGCTGTTGACCGCCGGAGAGCTGGTACGGGTACCGGCGGGCGAAGGTCGGATCGTCCGGTAGCCCGACTCCGCGTAGCGTCGCGGACACCGTGGCCCGGGTGACGGGCTGACCGTGCGCGCGGAGGACGTCCCGGATCTGGGTTCCGATCCGCATCCCTGCGCTCAGGCCGAGCGCAGGGTCCTGCGGGACCCACCCGACCGTTCTCCTGCCGGGCACGGCGCTCATCCGGACCCGGCCACCCGTACGGAGTCCGGGAGCCAGCGCGCCCACCACGGCACGGACCAGGGTGCTCTTGCCCGAGCCCGACGAGCCGACCACGGCGAGTCCCCGGCCGGGCCCGACGGCGAGATCCACCCCGCGCAGCAGCTCGTTCCCGTCCTCGTCGTGAACCGTCAGCAGCTCCGCCACCAGGGCGTCCGGTCCTCCGGTCACCCGTGGACCCGCCGGCCGAGCCGGCCGCTGGGCCGCTCGGCGTACCGGGCTGGAGTCGGCCACCAGGTTCACGGAGACCACGAGCAGCACGATCATCGATGCCGGGCCGAGCACGGCCCACGGCTGCACGGTGAGCCCGCCCTGGTTCGCGGCGATCTCGAGCGCCCAGTCCGGGGTGTTCGGAGGCAGACCGAGCCCGAGGTACCCCCCGGCCGTGACCACCGAGAGCGTGGCGGTCAGCCGCATTCCCGCATCGGCGACGACGACCGGCGCCACGTTCGGAGCGACCTCGTGGACGGCAACGCGCCACAGCGGTTCCGCCCGGGCTTCTGCGGCCTCGACATACCCGGCCGAGGCCTCTTCCACGGTCGCGCCACGGACCACCTTCACCACCCAGGGCAACGCGGTGAGCGCACCGGCCGCGACCAGGGCGGGGGCACCGCGACCGGCGACCGTCGCGAGCACCGCCAGCAGCAGGAACCACGGCACGACGACGAGCACGTCGACCGGGCGCATCACCCAGCCGTCGACGGCCCGCCGCAGCCCGGCCACCAACCCAGCCGGGAACCCGACCGCATAGGCGAGACCCAGCGCAGCCGCGGTGATCAGCATCAGCCTCCAGCCGCCGTGCAGCAGCCGGGAGAGCACGTCGCGGCCCAGCCGATCGGTCCCCAGCAGGTGCGCCGCCGACGGGAGGTCGTACGGCACGCCGACGCTCGCCGCCGGATCCCAGGGAGCGAGGAACGGTCCGGCGATCACCGAGCCCGCGACCAGCAGCAGGACGGCGAGCGCGATCCGGCCGGCGACCCCGCGCACGTTCACCTCCGCCCGCTCAGGACCGCGCGACGGGCGACCGGGCTCATGGCCAGCGCCCCGAGGTCGGCGAGCAGGTGAACCGTCACGCCGAAGACGGCCATCAGCACGGCCGCCGCGGCGACGACCGGGAAGTCGCGCAATGCGATCGCCCGGACCAGTTCCTGTGCCAGCCCTGGATAGCCGAACACCGTCTCGACGACGGCGACACCGCCGACGAGCCCGGCCACCGAGCCGGCCAGTGGCGGCAGCGCCGCAGCGATCGCGACCGGTGCCACGTAGCGGGACAGCAGCCGGCGCCGGCTGACCCCGTGCACGGTGAGCGTCCGGAAGGCCTCGCCGGCGACCAGCTCCGCGGTGCGGGCCCGGATCACGCGCACCGGGTGCGGGGCCAGACCCGCGAGCAGGGTCAGCACCGGGAGGACGAGCACCTGCGGTCGGGCGAGTGGGCTGGTGCCCGTCGGGACCAGCGAGACAGCAGGCAGGACACGCCAGCCCAGGGCGATCACCGCGATCAGCACAACCCCGACGACGAACGCGGGGACGGCCTCCGACACGAGCGCTGCGGTGCTCACCCCGCGATCGGTCCGGGACCCGGCGCGCGCACCGGCGAGCACCCCGAACACGGTGGCCAGCGGGAAGAGCAGGACCACGGTGACCACCCCCAGGACCAGGCTGTTGCCGATCCGGCCACCCAGGACCTCGGCGACCGGCCGACCGGACAGCATCGAGGTGCCGAGATCTCCGTGCAGCAGCCCCCCGATCCAGCCCAGGAACCGTTCCGGCGCGCTGCGGTCGAGGCCCAGGTCCGCACGCAGCACGGCGAGCTGCTCGGGCGGGAGCGCCCCGGACCGCCCGCCCTGCGCCAGGATCGTCTCGGCGGCGTCGCCGGGGAGCAGCTCGAACAGGCCGAACACCACGGTCGCGACCACCAGCAGCACGCCGACCGCGCCGGCGACCCGACCGAGCACATAGCCGGTCACGACAGCCCGGACCTCACGCCGACAGCCACACGCCGCGGTAGTTGGCCCAGTCGTCGTTACCGAGCACGAACTCGGGGACGCCCTGGACCCGCGCGGCGACCCCGGCCGGTTGCTTGACGAAGTTGTGGACGATCAACCCGCCCTCCTCCCACAGCTGCTGCTGCAGCTCGGCGTACAGGACGGCCCGGGTCGTCGTGTCGAGCGTCCCGCGGGCACGTGCGAACTTCGCGTCCCACTCCGGGTCCCGCCAGCCGGTGTTCCCCGGCGCGTCCGAGGTGGTCGTCTGACCGTAGAAGTAGTCCAGGCTGTAGTTCCACCAATTGTTGTGGGTGAGCGCCCGCTGCCCGGACACCTGAGCCGCGTAGTTGTCGGCCGGCACCGTCTCGAGGTTCACCACGATTCCGGCCTGCCGAGCCTGCTCGGCGAACTGGGTCGCCGAGTCCAGCTGGCCGGGCGACGCGTCGGCAGTGGTGAGGGTGACCGAGAGGTTCTCCTTGCCGGCCTGCCGGAGCAGCTCCCGCGCCGCGGCCGGATCGTGGCGCCGCTGCGGGATCTGATCGGCATAGAACGGAGCGCCGCGCCCGTAGAGGTCGTTGCCGAGCTCTGCGAAGCCGAGGTAGACGGTGTCGGCCATGGCTTGCCGGTCGACGACCAGCCGCATCGCCTGCCGGACCCGGACGTCGTCGAACGGCGGGGTGTCGGCACGCATCTGCAACGCGGCCATGGTCCCGTGCCGCGGCTCGACCAGCCGGAAGCCGCCATCCTGCGCGAGCGTGCGGGCGTGCACCACCGGCATCTGGTCCATCATGTCCACCACACCCGAGCGCAGCGCGTTGACCCGGGCCTCGGGCTCGGCGATCTGGAGGATCTCCACCTCGTCGACCCGAGGAAGGCCGCTCTCCCAGTACAGGGGGTTGCGCCGGAGCAGCGCCCGGTCACCGGGCGACCATTCCTTCAGCACGAACGGCCCGGTCCCCACCGGCAGTGAGGTCGCGTCGAACACGTCGCTGCCGTCCTTGACCACGTACACGTACCAGCCGGCCAGCACCGACCCGAGATCCGCCAGCGGCTCGGACAGCGCGACCACGACCGTGCCGTCGCCCTCGGCACGGGTCCGACTCATATCCACCATCGACAGATCAGCCGAGGACGGCTTCGCCGGCTCCAGCATCCGCCGCAAGCTCCACAGGACATCGCGAGAACTCAGCGGACTCCCGTCACTGAACCGCACCCCGGGGCGGAGCGTGATGCGCCACTCGGTGCCGTCACCGTTCGGCTGCAGGGACTCGGCCAGCCGGTAGCGCAGCCTGAGATCGTTGTCGTAGGCGACGAGCCGGTCCCAGACGTTCTTCCCGATCGCCCCGGCCGCCGCCGACCCGGCCACATGCGGATCCAGCACGTCCGCGGACGGCGACTGCCCTGCCAGCGCGACCCGGAGCCGACCGCCGTGTCGGGGCGGACCCGGGTCGACGGCCGCCTGACCACCGACCGCGCCGCACCCCGGCAGCAGGACGGCTCCGGCAAGCCCCATCGCCCCCAGCAACGCACTGCGCCGCGAGAGCACCGTTCTCGCGCACTCCGTCCCGGCAACCACCATGAGAACTTGATACATGAGCAACTGTTCAATTATAAAGTGATTTCTGACACATTGACAACACTCCGAGCCGCGACCGGAGGCACTGGCGCGCTCGTGAGTGACCACGAGGGCCGGACGCTTGACACCGCTCACGGATCGCCCACCCCTTGTTCAGGTCGAGCGCCCGGGCTACCGTCCCTACAGACCGAGCGCTCGGTCTGTAGGGACCTCAAGGAGGAGGATGGGCGTGACCGAGAGAGACACGACGTCACAGGGCCCACCGATGACACCGACCGTTGCCGGGCCGACGGTGCCTGCCCGCCCCACGGTCGTCGTCACGATGGTGCTGGCCCGCCTCGGCACCATGCTGCCGCTGATGACGGTGCTGTCCGCGGCGCTGACGTTGAAGCTGCAGACCGTGCTGCCCCAGACGGAGGTCGTGCCGACGCTCGGGCTGACCACGTCTCTCGGCGCGTTCGCCGCGCTGTTCTTCGATCCGGTGTTCGGTCGCATCAGTGACCGGACGATGAGCCGGTTCGGTCGCCGCCGCCCCTGGCTGGTCATCGGCATGACCGGCCTGCTGGCCGCGTTGCTGATCATGGCGCTGGCGCCCTCGGCCATCGTGCTCGCCATCGGCTGGGTGCTGGGGCAGATCGCGGCGAACGCCGCCGTCGCCGCGCACACCGCGTCCATCGCCGACCAGCTACCTCCCTTCCAGCGCGGCAAGGTCAGCGGTGCGATCGGTGTCGCACAGCAGGCCTCCTCGCTCGGCGCCGCCTACGCGGCCCAGCTGTTCAGCCAGCAGATGCTGCTGCTGTTCCTCGTCCCCGGTTTCATCGGCTTCGTCCTGGTGTTCCTCTACACCCTCGTGCTCCCCGACCAGCCCCGCCAGTCCCCGCCGCCGTCCAGCGGCGACCTGGCGATGGTGCTGAAGACGTTCTGGGTGAACCCGATCAAGAACCCGGACTTCGGGCTGGCGTGGTGGTCACGGTTCCTGGTCGTGCTCGCGAACTTCATGTTCACCACGTTCCGGCTGCTGTGGATCCAGCACGAGATGGGCCTCCCGCCCGACGAGGCCACCAAGATCATGGCCACCGGTGTCCTCTGCTTCACCGTCGCCCTCGTCGTGAGCGGCCAGGTGGCCGGGTGGCTCTCGGACGTCGTCGGCCGGCGGAAGATCTTCATCATCGGCTCCGCGCTGGTGTTCGCGGCCGGGACGTTCATGCTGGTCCAGTCCACCTCGGCCCTGTCGTTCTACGTCGCCGAGACGATCATCGGCATCGGCTTCGGCGTCTACGTGGCCGTGGACCTCGCCCTCGTGCTCGACGTGCTCCCGGACCCGGAGGAGGCGGCGAAGGACCTGGGCGTGTTCAACATCGCCATGGCCGGCCCGCAGGTCCTCGCCCCTGGTCTGGCGGCGTGGATCATCGGGCTGAGCGGCGGTCAGAACTACGACGTCATGCTCGGGGTCGCAGCCGCCATCGCGGTCGTCGGCGCGCTGCTGATCATTCCCGTGCGGAAGGTGAAGTGACCACCATGACCGACCCGGCCGGCCCGCCGAGCGATCTCGACGAGCGCATCGACCGAGCGATCGCCACCCTCACGCTCGAGAGGAAGATCCGGCTCGTCTCCGGCGCCGACGGCTTCTCCCTCCACGGCGACGAGGGCATCGGGCTCGACAAGATCGTTCTCTCCGACGGCCCGACGGGCGTCCGTGGCCACGTCGTCGTCGGCGGGCGAGAGGGTTGCCTGCTGCCGAACGCGAGCCTGCTCGCTCAGACCTGGGACCGGGACGCCGTCGCCGAGGCGGGGGCCGTCCTCGTCGACGAAGCGGCTGCGCAGCAGACGCACGTCGTCCTCGGCCCCACGATCAACCTCCACCGCTCGCCGCTCGGTGGACGGCTGTTCGAGGCGTTCAGCGAGGACCCGATGCTGACCGGCCACCTCGCCGCGGCCTACGTCGGCGCCCTGCAGGAGCGCGGGATCGGGGCGAGCGTGAAGCACTTCCTCGGCAACGAGTCCGAGACCGAACGCACGACGGTCGACGTGCGCATGTCCCCGAAGACCCTCCGCGAGGTCTACCTCGCTCCCTTCGAGGTGGCGATCGAGGACGCGAACCCGTGGACGGTCATGGCCGCCTACAACGACGTCAACGGCTACCCGTCGACCGAGCAGCACGAGCTGCTGACCGAGATCCTCCGGGACGAGTGGAGATACGACGGCGTGGTCGTGTCGGACTGGTACGCGACCACGACCGCGGCGCAGAGCGCCAACGCCGGGCTGGACCTCGTCATGCCGGGGCCCGAGACGCCGTGGACCCGGGGCCTCCTCGACGCGGTGCGTGCCGGTGAGGTGACCGAGAAGACCGTCGACGAGCACGTTCGTCGGTTACTCCGGCTCGCGCACCGCGTCGGGGCCTTCCCGGAGCGGCGGAGCTGGCCTTCCGACCTGCCCGATCCCGCGGGTCCTCGCCGCCGGGAGCAGCTGAGCCGGCTCGCCGCGAGTGGCATGGTCGTCCTCAAGAACGACGGCGACACGCTGCCCCTGCGGCCCGGGAACCCGATCACCCTCGTCGGCCGGCACGCATCGGACCCGATCGCGCAGGGTGGCGGCTCCGCTCAGGTCCGCGCGCCACACGTGGTGTCCGTCGTCGACGGGCTACGCTCCCGACTCGGCTCCGCGAACGTCACGTTCGCCGACGGCGTCGAGACCCGCCGGACCCTCCCCACCGCGCGCCCCGCGCTGGTCCGCGACCCGGAGACGGGTGAGCACGGCATCCGCGTCCGGGTGTTCGACGACGCCGGCCGGCTCACACACAGCAGGCACCTCGACGTCGCCGAGCTCGAGGACAGCCAGAACGAATGGCTGGCGGGCGCTGCACGGATCGAACTGTCGGCGACGCTCGACGTTCCGGGCCCGATGCCGGTGCAGCTCGGCACCCGCGGTCCCGGCAACTGGCACCTCGCCACGGCCGGGCACGAGGAGGACTACCGGGTCGACTACCACCCGGGCCCCGGCGGGGGCTTCTTCCGGCCCAAGAGCCACGCCGCGACGGTACGGGTCGTGCCGGGCCAGCTCGTGACCGCGACCGTGGAGCGCGACGAGCTGCCCCGCATCCTCGGCTTCGTCGTCAGTGAGGCCGCACGCTCCTCGGCGCCGGCCATCGCCGACGCCGCAGCGGCGGCTACCGGACGCGCGGTCGCGGTCGTCGTGGTCGGGTTCACCACCGACCAGGAGACCGAGGGCGAGGACAAGAGGACGCTCGCCCTGCCCGGCGACCAGGACGCGCTGGTCACCGCCGTCGCGGCAGCCGCGGACCGGACGGTCGTCGTCGTCAACGCGGCGACCCCGGTACTGATGCCCTGGATCGACGACGTCGACGCCGTACTGTTCACCGGCCTGCCCGGGCAGGAGGCCGGAGATGCGGTCGCGGCCGCGCTGCTCGGGGACGTGCTCCCCGAAGGGCGGCTGGTCACGACCTTCCCCCGCCGCAACAAGCAGGGTCCGGCGTGGAACACCGCCCCGAGGAACGGCGTACTCGAATACGTCGACGGATGTTTCATCGGGTACCGCGGCTGGCACGCGGACGGCGCGGAACCCGCATTCTGGTTCGGTCACGGACTCGGCTACGCCACGTGGGAGTACCTTTCCGGCTGCGTCTCCGGCACGGACGAAACCGGCGTCACCGAGGTGGACGTCACGCTACGCAACTCAGGCCGACGGCCAGGACGGGAGACCGTGCAGGTCTATCTCAACCCCGACCGGGCCGGGGAACCCATCAGGCTGATCGGCTGGGCCCGGGCGGACGTGGCACCGGGCGAGGCCGCCGCCGTCCGCGTGCATTGCGACCCCCGGTTCCAGCGCCGGTGGGACGAGGAGACCCGGAGTTGGATCCCGTTGCGGCACGGGGTGATCGTGATCGCCCGAGGACTCGGGGACGTCCGCGTTACGATTCCGGTGAGCGCCCGAACGGATGCGGACCACGTGGAATCCTGACGCGAGACGAGAGGCGGATCCTTGTCGTTCCCCCCGAGGTACACCCTCGAGTCGCACAAGCGCCGCCCGAGACGCCGCGCCGAGGAGACCCAGCAGCAGATCGTCGACTCCGCCGTCGAGCACATCGCGGACGTCGGGTTCCACAAGATGTCGATCGCCGAGGTTGCGGCTGCCAGCGGGATCTCGCAGTCCGGTCTCCTGCACCATTTTCCGTCGAAGGCCGCGCTCCTCACCGCGGTCCTGGAACGCCGGGAACGCGACGACAACGAGTTCCTCTTCGGTGACGGCACGGTGCCGCTCGGATGGGACGCCTTCGACGCACTCGTCTCGCTCGGGGCGCGCAACGCGACGCGGCCGGAATGGGTGGGCGTGTTCGTCCGCGTCTCGGCTGAAGCCACGGAGTCCGACCACCCCGCACACGACTGGTTGCGCCGCCACTACACCAGTACCCGGCGCTGGCTCACCGACGCCCTCGAGCACGGCAAGAGCGACGGCACCATCCGCGCGGACGTCCCCGTGGAACTGGTGGCGGACAACACCATCGCCGTGCTCGACGGGCTGCAGCAACAGTGGCTCCTCGACCGTCCCGGTATCGACATGGTCCGCCGCATCCGTGCCCATGTCGACGGGCTGAAGGCAGCCTGGTCCGCGCCCCACCCCGGCGGGTGAGCCCCTCAGGCGAGGAACACGCGCGCGACAGTGAACACCGCGACGACCAGGACGAGTCCGGCGAAGGACCGCTGCACGGTCCGGTTGTCGAGCCGCGTCGCGAGGAACGCCGTACCGAACGCGGCAAGCATCGACGGCCCGACGAACGCGAGGGCGACCGCCCAGTCCGGATCGGTGACCCCGGCGTGGGCGGCGAGCCCCGCGACCGAATTGACCACGGCGAGAACGAGCGACGTCCCGATCGCCAGCCGGACGGGCAGACCGAGTCCGAGCACGAGCGCGGGCACCGTGATGAACCCTCCCCCGACGCCGAGCAGACCGGTGAGGAAGCCGACGAGCGCCCCGACCGCCAGGCCTCGCAGGATCCAGGACCGCGGCCGCTCGCCCACGCCGTCGGGTCGCGGCCCGGAGCGGAGCATCTGGACACCCGAGGCCACCATCAGCCCGGCGAAGGCAAGCATCACCACGTCGTCCGGCAGGAGCGTGCCGACAGCGGTCCCTCCGAATGCCGCCGGCATCCCGGCCGCGCTCGCGGCGAGAACCGTCCGCCACTCCACCCCCCCGCGCAGCCGCGGAGCCACTGCGGCCACGGGCCCGACGGCACCCAGGACCAGCGAGGTCGAGATCGCCGTCTCGAGCGGGACGCCGACGACATGGACCAGGGCGGGGACCGCGAGGATGCCGCCCCCGGCGCCCAGGAGCCCCGTCAGGCCGCCGATGAGCAGACCGAGCACGACGGTCGCGACCAGCAGCATGCGCCCTCCCGGTGCTCACCGTTCGTTCCAGAGTATCGTACCGACCGTGCGCTCGGTCGGTATATGAGCCGTGCGGCACACCCGCTGCTCCATCGGGAACTCACGGTCGGCTCTCCGGGCCCCGGCCGCCGGGCGCAGCCGGGTCCGCGCGATGCGGCCGCGCGGAGCGTCGGCCCGCTGACCGCTCGGCTACCATTACCCTCCGCCGAGGTCGACGAGGCCGCCGGAATTCGCGCCGACCCTCCACCGACGGTCACCCACCCCCATTCGACTCGACTCCGCAGCTGCAAGGGAGCAGATTTGCATGCCGGTGATAGTATTCTACGTCCGCACAACCTCCGGGGACTGGTGAGCCGGAATGTCGTACGAGATCGCACGCGGCGGGAGCGATGCGCCGAGGCAATCGATTCCCCCAGCCGAGTACTGTCCGGTATCGATCGGAGCTCGCCTCATCGGCGACCGGTGGACACTCCTCGTCATCCGAGAGCTCCTGGTCGGGGCGTCCGGGTTCAACGACATCCTCCGCGGACTGCCGGGAATATCCCGGACATTGCTGGCGGGCCGCCTGAGACATCTCGAGCACCTGCAGCTGGTCACGCGACGCCCGACACCGGAAGGAAGCGGGCGGAAAGACTACGTCCTCACCGAATCGGGGGCCGCCCTCTGGCCGCTGATCGAAGCCATCGGCCGGTGGGCAGTCGAGTGGAAGCTCCCGCCGCCCGAAGAATCTGATGTAGACCTGTCCTTGCTCTTGTGGCGTATTTCCCAGGGGATCGACACGGCATCCCTGCCCCGCCCGGACATGTGTGTCGAGTTCCGGTTCCTCGACGCGGATCCGGCCCGGGGCTACATCCGGATAAGCGGGAGGGGTGCCCGGCGTTCCGCGTGCATCGGGGCTCCGGAACACGAAGCGGACGTGGTCATCACGGCGAACCCGCGCACGCTGTTGGCCCTGTGGTTCGGGCAGATACCGTACGCGGAGGCCGCAAGCCGGGGCCTGATCAGGTTCGAGGGGCCTCCCGCACTGGTCCGGCAGGCGCCGAGCTGGTTCCGGCTCAGCCCGTTCGCGGAGCGGACGGATTGACGTGAGTCCGGCCTCGGGAGCCATGAACGGGCGTCGCCCGGTCCCGGTACGACCGGGACCGGGCGACGCCTGCTTGTCCGCTCGATTCACACCTCGACGGTGACGGTCTCCCCTGGCTGGACGGGGATGAACCGGTCACCGAGACCTTCCGCCTGCAGCGCCTGGTGCAGCAGTTCGGCTCCTTCGGTGAAGTGCCGCCACCCTTCGGTGTGGCACGGTACGACGCGCCGAGCACCGACGAGTCTGACGACTTCGACCATGCCCTCGTTCGGCATCGTGATCATCTCGCCGTCCATGATCTCGGCGAACCGTGCTCCACCGCCGAACATGACCACGATGTCGACCGGGGCGATGCGGTCGGCGATCTCCTTCGCCACCTCGAGGGAGTAGTTGTCACCGGTCAGGTAGACCTTGGGGGCACCGGGGGCTTCGAGTAGGAAGCCCAGGACCGGTCCGGCGACATCGCAGAACGGTGCCGGACCGTGCTGTGCCGGGAGCCCGGTGATCGACATGACGTCGCCGTCCGGGAGCGGAACCTGCGTCGTCTCGTAGGGAGCGAGTCCGATCACCCCGGAACCGAGCCTGCCGGCTCCGGCGGTCGTGGTGACGACCGTCCGGACGCCCAGGGCGATCTCCTTCCCGAGCTCGTCGAGGTGGTCCTGATGATGGTCGTGAGTGATCAGCACTGCGTCGATCGCTCCGATCTCATCAGCCGGAATGGCCGGCTCCTTGGTCTTGACCAAGTCGATTCCATCGAGATCATAGGTCCGCAGTGGATCGAACGTGGGGTCCACGAGAATTCGGATCCCGGCGATCTCCACGATCGCGGTCGCCCCTCCGACAAGCGTATACGTGACACTCATTTGTCCTCCTTTTCATTGTCAGGCATGATTCGACCGGAACTCGGAACGACCATGCCGCCGAACGGCTCACGGCCGCGCGCCTTTCCGATCCAGTCCGCCCCGGCTCGCCGCGACGGGCGCCCCCGGCGCCGAGGAAGGAGCCGCCGCGCCGTCCTCGGGGCGTGCGGTACGCACGCCACGGCGACCGGACAGGCCGAGCACGAGTGCAGCAGCGACCAGGAGGCCGAAGCCCAGTACGTAGAAGCTGCTGCCGCCACCACTGGATCCGCCGAGGAGTCCGAGAACCACCGGCGCGACGACGCCGCCGAAATTGCCGAGTACATTGATCAGGCCGGCGCTCGTCGCGGCCTGGTTCTTGGGGAACAGTGACACCATCCATGACCACCACGGGCCCGTTCCCGCGAACAGTCCCACACCGGCCAGGCTCAGCAGTGCCATGTCGACCACGAGGCCGAAGTCCAGGTAGTGTTGGACGACCAGCGCGATGCCACCGAGCGTCAACGGTGTAGCGATGAACCATCCGCGGGACAGGCCGGAGCGGTCGGACATCCAGGAATTGACGAACAGGCCGAGCCCACCGAGTGCGAACGGGATCGCCGAAAGGACGCCCACCGCGCCGATCCCGCTCTGCGACAACGTCTTGATGAGGCTCGGCATCCACAGATTGAAGCCGTACATCCCGCTGAGCCAGAGGAAGTAGGTGACTCCGACGATCCACACCAGGGGTCGGCCGATCACATCACGGAACCGGCCCTCGGCCTCGGTCTCCGCCTCGCGCGACGAGATGATCAGTTCGCGCTCCGCGCTGCTGATGCGGGAGTCGGTGGCCGGATCATCGGACGCGATGCGCGCGAAGATGATCGCTACGATGACGGCCGGCAGGCCTTGCAGGATGAACATGGTCTCGTAGTTCCACTGGTCGATCATCCAACCACCGAGCGGCGCGGCGATGACAGTCGACAGGGGAACTGCGAAGGTCGTGGCGGCTACTGCGCGACCGCGTTCCCGGCTCGGGAACCATTTCAGGAAAAGGACGGCAAAAGCCGGGAAGATGACTCCTTCCGCGAGACCGAGTGCGACTCGGACCAGCAGCAGGAGCGTGAAGCTCTGAACGATCCCGGTCAGAGCCGCCGTGATGCCCACGACGGCGAGCGCCCACGATATGACCCGCACGGCACTGGTGCGGTCCGCGAGCGCCCCACCGGGGACCATCGTGACGACGTAGCCCCAGAAGAATGCCGACAGGACGACGCCGGTCGCAGCCCCCGTGAGTTCGAGCCGGGCAAGAATATCAGGTGCGGCGATGCTGATATTCGTGCGATCGACCATGGTCAGCAAGTAGATCACGAGCAGCGGGAATCCGACCCGGGTCCATCGGGCGTAGTTCCGCGGCACGGATGACGATAAGTTCATGGCGACCTCCAGCGGTCGTTCGAGCAACGGTCCGGAGGTGCACATGTGGGGTGCCGAAGCCCTGACCGTTGCAGTCGATTGGATCAGGACGCGTGACCGAAGAGGTTGCAGACCTTGGCGTAGGACGCCATTTCCAGTCCGTGCTGGCGACCGAGGCGGTAAGGATCCTCGAACATGGTCTCGGACTCGATCGTCTTGCCGGCCAGGAAGTCGTACATCAACGACGTCTTGTAGTTCGGGTCGATCGAGCGTGAGAGAGTGAGCAGATCATCGACCGCATCGAACTCAGGCGGGAAGGGGCAGCCGGCTGCATCGGCAATGGCGACCAGCTCCTCGCACAGCGAGACGAGGAACGCCCGCTTCTCTGGGTCGGCCACGATCGTGCCCAGGGGAACATTGTAGTAGACCATCGCCCCGGAAAGTGCGGACACCCTGCAGAACTTCATGAGGGCCGCCTGCAACATGTGGTCGGAGATCTCCGCGGTGCAGCCGCAGTCGATGAGATCCTGGCGGATCTCGGTCGCGCCGTCGAACGGCGGACACCCGAGCCGGGGCCCGAAGACGATACGGAAGAAGTCGAGCTTGTGCTTGCACTCCCCGGGCGCGACGAGCTCACACGCAACATAGGCCTCGCCTTGGGCAACGATGGCAGCCCCAGCGATTCCGGCGTCGATCCTGTGTCCGATGTCCAGCGCATTAATCAACGGCACGACGATCGTATTCGGCTGGCACACACGATTGAGCAGCGGATAGATGGAGTCGAGCGAGTAGGCCTTCACCGTGACGATGACGACATCCGGCTTGTCGTCGTAGTCGGCCTCGGCCGCGACCTTGACCGGTACGAGATGGTCCGCATTCTCAGGAGCATAATGCAGCTTCATCCCCCCGTTCCTGCGGATCGCGTCGAGGTGTGCGCCCCGAGTGAGGAGGGTGATGTCCTTACCGGCCCGCGTCATGTACGCGGCGAGGACCGAACCGATGGCACCGCCACCAACGATGAGATACTTCATTGTAGCTCCTTCAAGGCTTGGCCGAGTGTCTCGTGTGTGACGTGGACGTCCGGACGGACGTTCCGTTCAGTTGACGGTAATGGTGTCTGCGCTGGCGTACGCCTCCTCGGTCAGGTCCTGCCCGATCCCGGGTGCTTCCGGAATTTCGAACCAGCCATCCTTCGGCTGGTAGTCGTTGACGCAGAGGCCGATGTTGGCCGGGAGCAGACTGGTGTTGTTGTGCTCATGGATCACAAAATTCGGGAGAACGGCTTCCATCTGGAGCGCGGCAGCCGTCGAGATCGGGCTCCCGATGAGGTGGAGCTGGACACCGATGTCATAGGTCGATGCCATATCGCAAATGGTTCGGCACTCGGTGAATCCCCCGCAGGTGCCAAGGTCCGGTTGAATCACACTGACCACCTGCTGCTCGATATAAGGACGGAAGCCGAATCGGGTGTACAGACGCTCGCCGGCCGCGATCGGAATGCTGATCCGCTGCCCGATCTCCTTCATCGCATTCCAGTTCATCGGCGCGGTGGCTTCCTCGTAGTACAGGATCCGGAACTGCTCCAGTTCACGTCCCAGCTGGACGGCCGTGCCGGCGTCGGTGTGGCAGTGGAGTTCGACGATGATGTCCAGTTCGTCGCCACCTGCCTCGCGGACGGCGGCGACGCGCTCGACCGCGGTCCGCACCTGCTGGCGGGTGAGCGTGCCGCGCGTGTTCCATGTCATCCAACGTCCGTCGAGGTCGAACCCGATCGGGTTCACCTTCACGCAGTCGAATCCGTCCGCCAGCGCCTTCCTGGTGGCTTCCGCATAGTCGGCGGGCGTCACCATGGCGCCCAGCGACGTGGTCCAGTCGAACTGGATCTGGGACGCGTAGGCGCGCAGTCGATCGTGGGTCTTGCCGCCCAGGAGCTGGTGGACGGGAGCTCCGAGCGCCTTGCCCTTGAGGTCCCACAGCGCGTTGTCGATCGCGCTGATGACGCCGAAAATAATCATGCCACCGCCCAGTGCCCAGAACGTGTGGCGGTAGAGCTTCTCCCAGATCGCCGTCGTCTGAAATGGATCCATGCCGAGGACGAGAGGGGCATAGTCCCTGGCGAGTCCTACCTGCCCGTGTGCCGCGTGCCCCATGGGCAGGCCGATCTCGCCGATGCCGTAGACACCTTCGTCCGTATCGATCCGCAGCACCGTGGGATTCCATGGGATACCGAGGTCCCCCAGGCCCGGCGTCTTCGGTTGGATGATCCGCACGCCCGTGATCCGCATCTTTGCGTCCTCACCTGTCTGCTGTCCGACAACTGACAGGAGAGTATGGTCGCCGTCACGTCGTGTCAAGCAGTACACCGGCGGCAGGCTGCTGAGTGACCTGGACATGGCACGGCCGGCCCTCCGAGCTCCGGTCCGACCGCACCCGCGCGGAACCGCGCCCCGTGCCCCGCGCGTGGGGACCACGCCCTCCCTCAACAGGCAGATCGTTCACCGGACCCCAGCTCGAGAGGTATCCTTCTGTCGGACAACCGACATGCTTCCTTGAGATGGCTCTGGCCGTCTCGGCTCGGACTGCTCGGTCGGGATGACCGGACCTGGAGGTACAGGACTTTGGCACGGCCGATCGAGAAGATCAATCGCGACAGTGTCGCGCACCAGGTGTTCGGCGACCTCAAGGATCGGATTCTGACCGGCGAGTTCACGGTCGGCCAGAAGCTTCCCGGGGAACACTCCCTGTCAGCGGACTACGGAGTCAGCCGCGCCTCCGTGCGAGCGGCGTTACAGAAACTGGGGACGCTCGGCCTGGTCGAGAGCCGGGCCGGCGAGGGCACCTTCGTCAGGGAAGGGTCCTTCGACAACCTCATGCGGGAGGTGAGCCTCCTGGTGGCGCAGGAGTCGATGACACCCTTCGTTGCCGAGTTTCGTGACGTCGTCGAGAAGGCATCGACGGCGTTGGCGATCGAGCGCGCGTCGGACTCCGAACTCGATCGGTTCGTGGAGCTGGCCGGCGAACTCGAACGGGTCGCCGTAACAGGCGACGTCGAGAAGTATCTCGAGTGCGACTACAATTACCATCTCGCACTATGCAGGCTCAGCCACAACCCGCTTCTCGAGTTGATCTACGGGAGCATTCGTGAGCTCTTCCGGCTCAGCATACGCGCAAACCTCGAGAAGACTGCCGCTACACACCCGAACGCCTTGCAGGCCAGCGCACGAACGCACCTCCTCTTCTCGCAGACAGTACAGCGTCGAGACGCATCAGGCGCTCTCGCAATAATTGACTCGATCGTCAACAACCCTGATACCGTGGATATGGCCGCGACGGAGTCGGAGGGGTAGCACGACGCGTGTGCCGGCGTGCGGGGTCTGCCGACCGGCCGTCGCCCTCTCGGATCCCGTGCGAGTGGACCGCGGGTGCCGGGGGTCTGAAGCCGGCTCGGTGACCAGCACGCTCCCCGCCCGGTCGACGCCGACCGCCGGTACCGCTGCCGGCTACGGCAGCCCTGGCAGCCCCCGAACGACGGGACAGGCTGCGGCAGCTCGCTCAAGTCCTGCCTGTATCCCGGGACCACTCAGACCGGTCGGATCACTCCCGATCTCGCGCCGAGCAGGCTCCACCGCGGACAAGAACCGTTCGTCGACGGCAACCATTGGTGTCCCGGAAACGAGGGGTATCGTGAACAGCCGCTCGCAGCGCTCGGCCGATCCGGCCGGGGGACGGCCGGACAGGCCTCTGCCTTCCGAGTGAGAGCTATCACACCGGACCGAGAAGGTCAAGTGCGACTTCTGGACTTGCCCGCCCACGGCGCCCCGCAGATAGCGTGACGCCGTCGACGCGGGCCTTGGCGCACGTGAGTTCGACGACGCCCGCACCCGGACGCATCAGAGCACTCGCTCTGATCGAGTGGACGGAGACCGAGATTGTCCGGATCTGAAGTTCTGCCTGCCGAGGCAGTTGACGAGTTCGAGATCCTCTTCACGGGATATGTTCCTTGGCCGTTCCCGACGCCGTGGGGCACCACAGCCGGCGTAGCGCCGACCGTGGCATTTATCCGGGACGGTGACCGCAAGATCGTCTACGACCCGGGAACGGTCCCGAGCGCGGCTTCGATCCTGGAACCGCTCAACGAACTTGGCTACGAGGCGGGCGATATCACTGATGTGATCATCAGCCACCACCACCCCGACCACTGCATCAACGTCGCACTCTTCCCGAACGCGGTGCTGCAGGACATGTGGGGCACCTACAAGGGCGACCAGTGGTCGCTTCGGGCCACGACGGACGGTTTCGACGTCACACCGGGTATCCGTCTGATTCACACCCCGGGCCACACCGAGTCGGACATCTCGACTCTGGTGGCGACACCGAAGGGGCTCGTCACGTTCACCCATCTCTGGTGGACCGACACGATTCCTGCACCCGACGACCCGGTCGCACTCGACCAGCCGGCTTTCCACAAGAACCGCGAGCGCATCCTGGCCCTCAATCCGGCGCTGATCGTGCCCGGCCACGGCCCGGCGTTCGCTCCGAGCGCGGAGAACCCCCGATGACCGGCGCGGCGGCCCGGCTGGCCGTTCAGGTAGCAGGGCGGGGACGCATGGAGGACCACCCGCCCGGTCAGCCCGACGGCGCACGGTATGAAGGTCGATTCGTCATCTACGCGATGGCGGACGACAAGGGGCCGCTGTTCGGAGAGGACGTGTCACTGTTCGACTCCGACGTGGTCGCCCGGCTGGGTCGCGGGCCACAGAGCGCCCACTTCGTGGCTGTCCGTAGTGGCTACACGGTCGAAGGCTTCGACACGAGCTCGCCCGAGCTGGTCGGCCAGACGGTAGGACGGGGATCGATCAACTCGCGCTGGCGGGTCTACTTCGATCCGCACCCCGATGGTTCACGATCCTTCGACGACCGGGCATCGTTCATGAGGGGCACGCTCGTCGCGACCTACTCGGCCGAAGAGTTCTTCCAGGTCAACACCCGTGCCGAAGTGTTCGACACGAGGGTCGACTACGTGATCCTCGAAAGTGAGCCCTTCGAGTTCATGGGGCGCCGGATCGACCTCGCCGAGATCGCCCCACGGATGACCGAACTCTCCCATGCGCACCTGCCAGAACCGGATCCCGACCCCGAACCCGTTCCGGACGAGGAGCCGTTCAGCCGTGGTGGACCAGGTGTGTTCGCCAACCACTTCCCCGTCGGCGGGACCGTCATCGCCGTGGCGTAGGACGGCCTGGACGAGATTGCCGAGCGTGCGGAACCCGGTGCTGGGACTTGACGCATGGTGACGTCGACATCTCTGGCGCAGGCAGTCGCCAACCACCTGCGCGGGATCATCCACTGCGGGGAGGTCTCCGCCGGAGAGTCCCTGCCGGCGGAGCGTGAGCTGGCGTCACAGCTCGGCATCGCTCGGATGAGTCTCAGATCGGCGATCACGCAGCTGTGTGCCGACGGTTACGTGGAGGTGAGGCCGGGACCATCGGGAGGCACCTACGTCACCGAGCTGCAACAGCCCGCCGAAGCCTGGTGTGCCCGGATGCGCGGGCAGGCCGGCGAGCTCGAGGACATGGTGGATTTCCGCATCGCGCTCGAGACGGGGGCGGTTGTGCACGCCGCCCGCCGTCGCTCGGCCGAGGACCTGGAGGCGTTGCGCGCCTCGATCACCGCTCTCCGAGGCGTCGGCAACAGGGCCGGGCTCCGCCGGGTGGACTCGCGGTTCCACCTCGGGCTCGCCCGCGCAGCACGCAGCGAGCGGTTCGCGGACGCCATCCAGACGTCCCGCTGCGAGCTGTTCGATCCGCACGACCTGCTGCCCGTCGACGACCTCGTCGACGAGACGGCGGTAGACCATGAGCGGATCATCGCTGCGGTCCAGGATCGCGACGCAGATCGGGCTGCATCGGCCATGCGGGAGCATCTCGAGCACACCCGTGCCCGGCTACAGCGCATCATCCGTGGCGTCGATGCGCCGGCACCGAGCCCGGCGCATCGACGTACGGGGTGAACACGTCGCCACCATCTCAGCCGTCCAGCGCGCCGGCCGGTACCTGCTCGCCGGTCGGGCGCCCGGTGAGGGTGGCCAGCGCAAGTACCCCGGCCAGGACGAGTACCCCGGCGGCGAACGACATGGCCGAGCTGTACCCGGCGACGAGCGCTGCCTCGTGGGCGATGTCGGCGTGCTCGGGCCGTGCGGTGACGGTGGTGGCCACCGCGGCCAGCGCGGCCAGGCCGAGTGCGACGCCGGTCTGCTGGGCCGTGTTGAGCATCGCCGAGGCGATACCGGCCTTGTCCGCGTCGACCCGGTAGACCGCCGCCTGGGTCAGCGCCATGACCCCGAGCCCGAAACCGAGGGCGAGCATTAGCATCGCCGGCGCCAGGTGCAGCCAGTAGCTGGTTCCGACACCGATCGCGGAGAACCACAGCGCGGCCAGTGCGCTGAGCAGCGCACCGGCTGCGGTGACGTAGCGCGGACCGGTCCGCAGCAGCAGCTTCGGCGCCGTACCGGCCCCCAGGATGATCCCGGCGGCGAACGGCAGCCATGCCGCGCCGGTCTGCAGGGGCGTGAACCGCTCCACCTGCTGCAGGTAGAGGGTGATCACGTACAGGGTCCCCATCGGACCGATGGCCAGCAGCAGCATGCTGGCGTAGGCGCCGGCGCGGTTGCGGTCACCGAACAGCGACAGCGGCAGCAGCGGGTTCCGGCTGCGTGCCTGGGTGAGCACGAACGCCGTGACCAGCACGGCCGCCACGCCCAGCAGGGACAGCGCGACCGGGTCGGTGAAGCCGTCCTCGCCGAACCGGGTGATCGCGTAGGCGAGCGCGACCATGCCGCCGGTACCCAGGGCCGCGCCGAGACCACCCAGCTGCCCGTGGTGCCGGCCGGCGGCGACCAGGGTGCGGCTGCCGAGCAGCACCAGCAGACCGATCGGGACGTTGATGAAGAACACCCACCGCCATCCCAGGGTGTCGGCGAGCACGCCACCGAGCAGCAGGCCGACCACGATCCCCAGCCCGGACATGGCCCCGTAGAGCGCCAGTGCCTTGTCCTGCATCTTGCGCTCGGAGAAGGTCGTCGCGATCAACGCGAGCGCGTTCGGCGCGGTCAGCGCCGCACCCGCGCCCTGCACCGCCCGCGCCGCGATCAGCATCCCGGCGCTCTGCCCGAGCCCACCGGCCAGCGAGCCCAGCACGAACAGCCACAAACCCACCTGCAAGGTGCGCCGACGACCCCACAGGTCACCGATGCGACCACCCAGTAGCAGGAGCGCACCGAACGCCAGGATGTAGGCGTTGACGATCCAGGGCAGATGCACGGCATCCACGCCCAGCGCGCTCTGGATGCTGGGCAGCGCGATGTTCACGATCGAGTCGTCCAGCACCAGCATCAGCTGCGCGGTCGCGATCACCAACAACGGCACAAGACCGCTCCATCGTCCCACCACTGTCCTCGCCACGTCATCTCCTCTGCACGACAGGGGTTCTTGCAGCTCTTCGGCCCGAGGGGTGATACCCCTCCCCCGTAGGGGTACATCGACAACGTTCGCAACACAAGCTCCGCCGACGGTGGGGAGACGCACAGGTCACCCACCGCCCCACGACGCCGCCGGGTGCAGCCTCGTCGCCGACGTCCCGCGCCGGAGCAACTAGGCGCTGCCGACGGCACCGCCACGGATGTGGTCGCACGGATACTGACGACGTCGGTGGGGCGCCCCCCGCACGTCACTCGCCGGCCATCGACACCGCCACCGGCTTGACCCGCGCGAAAGCGGCGCTGCCCTCGTCCATCGAGGCGACCTTCGCACCGTCGTACAGCGTCAGGATGATTCGGGCGACCTCGGCGCGTTCCGCACGAGTCGACCCCTGGACGTTCCGCTCGAGGTAGGCCAGCACGAACGCCCGGTGCTCGGCCAGAACCTCGGCCGCCCCGCTGTCCGGGTCGAGGTGCTCGGCGGCCGCGTTGAGGAAGTGGCAGCCCTGGTAGCCCGGCTGGCCGCAGGCGGCCGCTGCGTGGTCGAACAGGGCGGCAACCCGGGCCGGACCGGTCTCCGCCTCGCCCTCGACGTGCCGCAACCCCTGATGCACCAGGTCCGCCTGGCGCCTCAGGTACGCCACGACGAGCTCGTTCTTCGACCCGAAGTGCGCGTACAGGCTCGCCTTGGCCACACCAGCCTCGGCGATCACCCGATCGACACCGACGGCCCGCACCCCGTGGGCGTAAAAGAGCCGGGCTGCCGTATCCAGGATCCGGTCCTGCACCGCTGATCCGTGTCGCATCACCGTATGATACAGACGGTTCTGTCTATTGGGCTCGCTCCCGAGGTGACAGCTGAGCCACGATCCTGAGCGACTCGGCCATCGTCAGGAACGGTGCCCAGGTCGTGGCCAGCTGCTGGACGGTGAACCCGGCCGACAGCGCGTACGTGGCCGCCGTGATGACCTCTCCGGCCTCCTCGCCCACCATGTGGACGCCCAGCACCCGTCCCGACCCGGGGTCGGACACCAGTGTGAGCCGGCCGCCGGTGCGGCGGCTGACCAGCGCCCGGGGAATCGATGCCAGTGGCAGCTCACGGGTCTCGTACGGCTGTCCGGCGATCTCGGCCTCCGCGGGAGTCATTCCGACCGAGGCCAGCGCCGGGGAGGTGAACGTGACCCGGGGCACCGTCGTGTAGTCGAGGGCCCTGGGCGTGTCGTCGAAGGCGTTGCCGATCGCGGCGGCACCCTGCGCGCCCGCCACGTAGACGAACTGCCGCCCGCCGGTGACATCACCGGCCGCCCAGATCCGCGGGTGGGCGGTCCGCAGGAACTCGTCCACCACGACCTCGCCCCGCGATCCCGTGATCACGCCGACCGCGTCCAGCCCCAGGCCGTCGGTCACCGGCCGGCGTCCGGTCGCGACGAGGATCTTCTCCGCGGGAACCGAGAGGGTCTCGCCACCGGCGACCACCGCCGCGACTATCCCCGTCCCGTCCGGCTCGACCCCCTCGAGCGTCGCCGCCGTCAGGAACTCGATGCCCTCGTCGGCCAGCGCCTCCTGCAGGGCGGCCGAGATGGACGGATCCTCGAACGGAGCGATCCTCGGGGCCAGCTCGACCACCGTGACCCGTGCCCCCAGCCGGGCGAACAGCTGCGCCTGCTCCAGGCCGATGGCGTTCCCCCCAACGACAAGCAGGGACTCGGGCACCCGCTCCTGCGACATCGCGGTCGACGACGTCAGGTAGTCGACCGAGCCCAGGCCGGGCACGTCCGGGACGTAGGGCCGGGCACCGGTGGCGATCAGCGCGTGCTCCGCACCGATCCGCGCGACCTCGCCCTCGACCCCGTGGACGACCAGCTCCACGTGCTCCTCCTCGGAGGGAACGAACGACGCCGCCCCACGCAGCAGTACGATGCCCGCCTGCGCGGTCCCCTCGACGTGGTCTCGCTCCCGCAGCTCGCCGAGGAGCCGGTCCTTGTCCTTGACCAGCAGCTCCAGGTCGACCGGCTCGGCCGAGGTGACCACCCCGGGAAAGCGCCCTCCCTGAGCCGTCGCCCGGACCGCCGCCGCGGCCAGCAGGGACTTCGAGGGCACGCACCCCACGTTCAGGCAGGTGCCGCCGGGAGCATCCCGCTCCACCATGACGACGGACTTCCCGAGCCGGCGCGCCTCCGTCGCCGCAGCCTTGGCCGCCGAGCCGGCCCCGATGACGGCCAGGTCGTAGACCTGGCCCGCGCTGTTGCTGTTCACGATCGTCTCCTGAGACACCGTCATTAGACAGACAGGTCTGTCTGCCGCGACACACGCTAGACAGGTCGGTCTGATGCGTCAAGGCACGGGTTACGCGTGGCAACCGGCACCTCCTGCGGTCAGGTCTCACCCTGCCAACAGACGGTCGCGCAGGGACGCCGCCGAGAACCTGCTGCCCGGAGGGCGATCGTCACGGTCCGCCGGCAGCAGCCCGGAGGGGCGCTGACTCGACACCGCGGAGCGCTCGGAGCCCCTCCGGCGTGAGGAGCTTCTCGATCGCCGTGCGGACGAGATCGTGCATCGGGAGGTGCCGGTCGAGCATCCACTGCACCTGCACACCATCCATCACCGCAGTGAGGAGGACCGCCTCGTCGTCCGGATCCAGCGAGGGACGAAGATAGCCCGCGTCCGACGCGGCCCGGAGAACGCGGGCGGTTCCCGACCTTATGGTCTCGTACCGCCTGCGGAAGTACTCGTGAGCAGGGTGTGCCGGGTCGACCGCTTCGGTCGAGACGCGGGCGAACAGGTCGATCACCCCGGGACGGCGCTCGTTCTGTTGCGCCAGGTCGATCATTCCACGGAGGACTCCGACGCCGCCGGAGATGCCGGCGTAACGGACGAAGTGGCACCGATCGCTGGCATCCCGCTCCTCCAGCACGGCCTGCAGCAGCGCCTCCTTCGTCGCGAAGTGACGGGCCAGCCCAGCGCGTGAGATGCCGACGGCCTGGGCGATGTCCCTCATCGTGGCACCGATGAAGCCGCTCACGGCGAAGTGCTCCGCGGCCGCCCGCACGATGGCTCGCCTGCGGGCACGGCCGTTCGCGTAGCCGTCCGGGCGCGCGCGACCACCGGTCTCCGTCGATGCTGCCACGCATCGAGGATAGGACCTTGCGCCGAAACGTGACACACATGTAACGTTTCGGCGGCTCAGTGGCCGCAGAGATCGGAACCACAGTGTTCGCGCGCATCCCGGCAGAGCCTTCGGTCGTAGAACTTCGAGAGGTCGTGCCCTGTGAGCGATGCGAGCTACCCGTATCAAGATCCGACACTCGGCCCCGCCCAGCGCGCAGAGGACCTGCTGAGCAGATTGCCGCTCGAGGTCAAGGCCGGTCTCATGTTCCAGCCGCTCGCCGGGATCGGTGACTTCGACGCTCCCGGGCCGATCGGCTATCCGTCCACCCGTACCCTGCTCGAACGGCGTATCAACCATTTCAATACGCTCCAGGCTCTCAGCGTTCGCGAGATGGCAGAGTGGGCGAACGCGGTCCAGGAAGAAGCGCGGAAGCTGCCCTTCGGGATCCCGGTCACGATCTCGAGCGATCCGCGACACGGCTTCGGCAACAACCCCGGCACCGGGCTGTCGGCCGGCCCCTTCTCGCAGTGGCCGGAGCAGCTCGGATTCGGCGCGCTCGACGATCCGGACCTCGTTGCGCGCTTCGCCGACACCGTCCGCCGGGAGTACCGCGCTGTCGGCATCGCCCTGGCGTTGCACCCTCAGATCGACCTGGCGACCGAGCCGCGCTGGTCGCGTGCCGGCGGCACCTACGGTGAGAGCGTCGAGATTACCCGTCGCCTCGCCGTGGCCTACGTGCGAGGGCTGCAGGGGGATCAGCTGGGACCGACCTCGGTCGCGGCCATGGGCAAGCACTTCCCGGGCGGTGGACCACAGCTCGACGGCGAGGACCCGCATTTCGAGTACGGCCAGGAGCAGGTCTACCCGGGCGGCCTCTGGGACATGCACCTCCAGCCCTTCAAGGACGTCCTCGCCGCAGGGCTCTCACAGATCATGCCCTACTACGGGGTGCCGATCGACACCGAGTACGAGGAAGTCGGCTTCAGCTTCAACAAGCAGATCGTCACGGGATTGCTGCGTGAACAGCTCGGGTTCGACGGCATCGTCTGCAGCGACTGGGGAATTCTCAGCGCCACTCCCTGGGGAGTTCAGCACCTCAGCTTCGAGGAACGCATGGCCCGGGCGATCGAAGCCGGAATCGACCAGCTGGGCGGTGAGGCGCGGCCGGAGTACCTGATCAAGCTCGTTCAGGACGGGAAAATCAGCGAAGACCGCATCGACCGGTCGGCTCGCCGCCTGTTGAAGGAGAAGTTCGCGCTCGGCCTCTTCGACAACCCCTTCGTCGACGTCGCCGAGGCGGAGCGGACCGTCGGCACGGCCGCCGTACGAGCGGAAGGTCTCGCGGCACAAGCTGCTGCGCACACCCTGCTCCGGAACGACGAGGGCCCGGCGCAGCTACCTCTCCGGAAGGGGATCCGTGTCTACGTCGACGGGATGGACCCCGTTGCGCTCGCGGGGCGGGCGAACGTCGTGGCCTCCCCCGAGGAAGCCGACGTCGCCATCGTGCGCCTCGCAGCGCCGTTCGAGCAGCGCGGAGTTCCGGGCGAGCTCGAGTCCTTCTTCCACGCCGGCTCGCTCGAGTTCCCCGTGGACGACGTCGAGCACATCGAGAAGATCAGCAGAGCCGCTCCCACCGTCGTCGACGTCTACCTCGACCGCGGCACGATCCTCACCCCGATCCTCCCGCACGCCGACTCGGTCCTGGTCGACTTCGGGGCGAGCGACGAGGCGTTCGCGCGCGTGCTCTTCGGTGAAGCCGAACCCCGCGGACGGCTGCCGATGGAGCTGCCGTCCTCGACGGAGGCCGTCGCTGCGAGCCGCCCCGACGTCCCGTCCGACACCGCAGACCCTGCCTTCGAGTTCGGGGTCGGGCTCCGCTACGCGAACTGGGTCCCGCAGCCTCATCCGACGGACGAGGAGAAGGCGGCGACGACGCTCGTCCGTCCGAACGGCAACCGGTACCGGCTCCACCGGACGGGCGTCGGGCAGCTCCTCAAGGATCCCGACGCGAAGGCGATCCTGACCGAGGATCTTCCACAACTGTTCAGCCACCCCATGCTGAACGTCTCC
The DNA here is from genome assembly GCF_014267175.1 of Pseudonocardia sp. C8. Lineage (NCBI taxonomy): Bacteria > Bacillati > Actinomycetota > Actinomycetes > Pseudonocardiales > Pseudonocardiaceae > Pseudonocardia > Pseudonocardia sp. C8. The sequence goes on along the minus strand of NZ_JACMTR010000002.1, from coordinate 5,863,001 downwards.
CTCGGAATGGCTTTCCCCACCGCGGTCGCCATGGTCGGCGGTGACCTGGACGACGACGCGCGGGAACGGCTCTTCTCGCGTCTGACGGCGCTGTAGTACGCGCACCGGCGCACGGCGAGGTAGGGCCGGTCCACCTCCGGCGTGCAGCGCCCCGCCCCCAGCGAACTCTGAAAGGAAGACCCACATGTCCGACGCGCCCCCTTCCTCACCCTCTGCCGTCGTCCGGCGCGTCGGTGCGGGCTTCATCACCCTGTACGTGCTCGCGTACATGGGGCTCTGGCTCGCGCTCATGGCGCCGGTGATGGTGACCTTGCCTCTGAAGATCAATGAGCTCGTCGGAGCAGCCGAGGCACCGGGGGCGCTCGGCCTGGTCACCGGCATCGGCGCGCTGCTCGCCCTTTTCGGAAATCCCTTCTTCGGGCGCCTCAGTGACCGCACCACGTCACGGTTCGGCATGCGACGGCCGTGGATGGTCGCGGGGCTGGTCGGCGGCACCGTCGGCCTCGTCACCATTGCGATCGCACCGGCCATCTGGCTGGTGGCCATCGGCTGGGCGGTCACCCAGCTCTCCCTCAACGCACTGCTCGCCGCCGTGGTCGCGATCATCGCCGATCAGATTCCCGAGAAGCAGCGCGGCGCCGTCTCCGGTGTCCTCGGCATCTGCCTGCCGATCGCGCTCGTGATCGGCACCTACGTCGTGCAGCTCGTGGCCCCGCTCGGCCAGCTCGCGATGTTCCTGTTCCCCCTCTTGATCACAGCCGTCCTGGTGATCGCCTTCATGGTCGTCCTCCGGGACCGCCGGCTCGCGCCCGAGGACCGCCCCGCGTGGTCGTTCCGCGAGTTCCTCTCGAGCTTCTACATCAACCCCCGGAAGGCACCTGACTTCGCCTGGGCATGGGTGAGCCGCTTCCTCTTCGTGCTGGGGCAGGCGTTCCTGCTCACCTACCAGGCGTACTACCTGCTCAACAAGATCGGCGTCTCGGAAACCCAGCTACCGGACAGCGTCTTCATCGCCACCGTGGTCTCGTCGTTCTTCTGGATCGTCTTCAGCCTCGCCGGCGGGAAGCTCTCCGATGCAACCGGCCGCAGGAAGGCCTTCGTGCTCGGCTCGGCGCTGGTGTACGGCGCCGGCCTGCTGGTCGTCGCGCTCTCGTCGGAGATGACGGTCTTCCTGGTCGCCATGGCGATCACCGGTGCCGGCATCGGCATCTACTTCGCCGTGGACCTCGCCCTCGTCGCCGACGTCCTGCCGAACCCCAACGACGCGGCGAAGGACCTCGGGGTGTTCAACATCGCCAGCGCCCTGCCCCAGTCCATCGCGCCGGCCATCGCGCCGACCATCCTCTTCCTGGGCGGCGGAAACTACTCGATGCTGTTCGTCGTCGCCGGCGTGGCGACCATCATCGGCGCCCTCGCCATCCTCAAGGTCAAGGGCGTCCGCTGAACGAGGGCTGACGCCGTAGCGGCTTCCGTCGGCCTACCGTCGCCGGTCCCGGCTACGGGATCGCTCCGGATCGTCGGCCAGGTTCACCTCCGATCCCGCGGCTCCCGTTACCCTGCGTGGGTGTCCGTGGGGGAGGCGCCATGACGGAGCCGACGCCGCCGGTGCTGCAGCGGTTCGTGACGGAGAAGGTCGTGCTCCTGCACACGCGCAAGCGGGACGGGAGCTGGGTCGGCACACCGGTGAACATCGCCGTCGGCGGGGACCGAGCCTACTTCCGGACCCCCGGCATGGCGTCGAAGGTCAAGCGGCTCCGCAACTTCCCGGAGGTCCGGTTCGCCCCGTGCACCTGGTTCGGACGGCCGACCGGGCCACCCGTGCAGGCGGTCACCCGGCGCCTGGACGGAGCGGAGTCGGCGCACGCCGCACGGCTCATCGGCCGGAAGCATCCGGTGCTGCAGGGTGTCGTCGTGCCCCTCATCCACCGGCTCCTGCGTACCGAGACGCTGCACTACGAGCTCAGCGCGGTCCGCGACGTCGCCCCGGGGTCGTAGCTGCCGGTGTGGCCGGAGCGGTCCACCGCTTGACGGCCAGGACCGTCGCGGCGGTCCAGGCCTGGACCTCCTGGGGTGGCTGGCAGATCCGGTGGGGGTGGCCCTGCTCGTCGGTCACGTCGACCACGAGATCGCCGACGTGCGGTACCGGCTCGTCGTCCCCGGAGAAGAACTCCGGGAAGTGACCGGTCGCCCGGTAGCCCGCCATGATCCGCCGGCAGAGGTCGTCGGCCATCGCCCGGGCGCCGTGCCGCCGCAGCCCGGAGGCGACGACGTAGGTGTCCCACGGCCAGCTGCTGCCGGTGTGGTAGCCGTCCGGCCGGAAGCCCCGGGCGCTGGACGCGAGCGTGCGGACACCGGCCGCGCAGAGCAGGTCGGGCCGCCCGAGTTCGGCGACGAGGAGATCGCGCCGGCGAGCGACCGCGGCGTCCGGCCCGTCCAGGATCCCGCTGTCGAGCAGGTGCCCCATGTTCGAGGAGCGGACCGCGATCCGGCGTTCCCGGCCGGAGGGGTCCCGGTCGAGGCCGAGCGCGAAGAACCCGCAGTCGCCGCCGTCGACCCAGAAGTCGGTGAGCACCCGGTCCCGCAGCGTCCGCGCGGTCCGGAGCAGGCGCGCGCCGGGCCCGAGGAGGTCGCTCGCGGCGACGAGCGCGTCGTGCGCGAGCGCCTGGACCTCGACGCTCGCGACGGTGCCGACCCGGGCGAGGGTGCCGTCGGCGTGGACGTAGGCGTCCCGCGAGTCCTTCCAGACCTGGTTCTCGATCGACCCGGCGAACCGGGGCACGCTCTCCACCAGCCCGGACGGGCTCGTCCGGATGCGGTGCAGGAGCCAGTCGACCGCGTCCCGGACGCACCGGTGGAGGGTGACGGTCCGGCCGTCCCGGCGGACCACCGGCGCGTCCGGGAGGGCGACGTCGGACCGGGCGAGCGTGGCGGCGAGCACGATCCACGAGCAGGTGGCGTCGACCGAGCCGTAGTACGGCCACGCCCACCCGTTCCCGGCCGTGATGCGGGCCGCGACCGGGTCGCCGGGCTCGCGGACCTCGTGCGGGATGCGGCCGGGCTCCTCCTCGGACGCGACGTCGTCGCGGACGCCCTGCAGGGCGGCGAGCGCGAGCACGGTGCGCCGGGTCAGGCCGGGATACCAGGGATGGAGGATGCGTGCGCAGGTCAGCGCGTCCCGGCCGAACAGCGCCTCGAACAGTCGCAGGTGCTCCGGTGGGTCGCCGCTCTCGCGCGTCATCGCGCCGGCCGCGACGACCGGGCCGGAGCGGTTCAGGGGTGTCCGCTCGCCCTGCGGGGTGAGCCGTCCGAGCGACCGGAGAGCGGCGAGGGGGCGGGCCGGGGAGTGGCGCGACGTCCGCTCCACACGGACCACCCTGTCACCGGGCCACAGCTGGGCGGCGACGTCGGGCGGGCTCATCTGCAGGTGCCACCTGATCCTTCCGCCGGCCGGCCGGAGCCGGGGTGCCCGCTCCACTCGTGTGGCCCGGGCCACCGTTCGGCACCGGTTGTGGACCACTGATTCGAGGTCTGTTGCGACGGCTTCGTGAGGCCGAGCAAGCTCGTCGAGACCGCGGAATCCTCGATTCGCGCGGATCACGACAGTGAGGAGGAAGAAAATGAAGTGGGAAACTCCGAAGTACACGGTCGTCGAGGTGTGCGCTGAGGCCACCGGTTACTTCCACCGGGGCTGACGGCACGGCTCCAGCTCCTTCTGCTCGTCCGGATCGACGCAAGGCGCCGGCCTTGCGTCGATCCGGACGTGGTCCGAGGGCGTCAGGGGAGGACACCGGTGCCCGAGCATCCCGACACGCACGTCTACCGTACCTACGACCAGATCGTGGGGAGCCGCCGGAAGCAGGCGGACAGCGGCCGTGCCGGCGATTGGTGGCCGCACCGGGTCGACCTGACGCCGATGCGCAGGCGGCGCCCCGCGGATGCCGGCTACGCCGACCGGTTCCGGTCACTGGATCTCGACGAGCTGGCCCGGGACGTCGACGAGGTGCTCACGACGTCGCAGGAGTGGTGGCCTGCCGATTTCGGGCACTACGGCCCGCTCGTGCTGCGCATGGCCTGGCATTCCGCCGGTACCTACCGCGTCGGTGACGGCCGAGGTGGTGCCGGTGCCGGCATGCTCCGCTTCGCCCCGCTGAACAGCTGGCCGGACAACCGCAACCTGGACAAGGCACGCCGGCTGCTGTGGCCGGTGAAACAGAAGTACGGGAGCCGGATCTCCTGGGCGGACCTGATGGTGTTCGCCGGCAACCGGGCCCTGGAGTCGATGGGCTTCACGACCTTCGGGTTCGGCGGCGGCCGCCCGGAGGTGTGGGAGCCCGACGAGACGTACTGGGGGCCGGAACGGACGTGGTTGGCCGAGGAACGCTACCGCGGCCTGCACGAGCTGGACGAGCCGCTGGCGGCCAGCGCGATGGGGCTGGTCTACGTCGATCCGCAGGGCCCGGCGACCAATCCCGACCCGGTGCTCGCCGCCCGTGACATCCGCCAGACCTTCCGACGGATGGGGCTGGACGACGAGGAGACGGTGGCGCTCATCGCGGGCGGGCACACGTTCGGCAAGACACACGGGCCGGCGGACCCGAACGTGACCGGAGGGCCCGAGCCGGAGGCCGCGCCGCTCACCGCGCAGGGCCTGGGCTGGCTCGGCGGTCACGGCAGCGGCATCGGGCCGGACACGGTCACCAGCGGGCTGGAAGGCATGTGGACACGCACGCCCGTCCGGTGGGACCACACGTTCTTCGAAACGCTCTTCATGTCCGGGTGGGACGTCGAGCTCAGCCCGGCAGGCCTGTGGCAGTGGATCCCGAGCGACGGCGTCGGTGAGGGCACCGTGCCGGACCCCTTCGACCCGGACACGAGACACCACCCGGTCATGCTCACCACGGACCTCGCACTGCGGGAGGACCCGGCCTTCGAGGCGATCTCACGGCGCTTCCTGGAGCATCCGGACCAGTTCGAGGACGCGTTCGCGCGGGCATGGTTCAAGCTGACGCACATCGACATGGGTCCGATCGAGCGGTACCTGGGTCCGCTCGTCCCGGCCGAACGGCTGATCTGGCAGGACCCGGTGCCGGAGGTCGACCACGACCTGGTCGACGCCGACGACGTCGCCGCCCTCAAACGCGAGCTCCTCGGATCCGGGCTGACGGTGGCCCAGCTGGTCGCCACGGCGTGGGCGTCTGCCTCGACGTACCGCGACACCGACAAGCGCGGCGGGGCGAACGGGGCGCGGATCCGGCTCCAGCCGCAGCGCGGTTGGGAGGTCAACGATCCCGAGCAGCTGGGCGTCGTCCTGCCCGCGCTGGAAGCGATCCGGGAGCGGTTCAACGCCTCCCGGACGGGAGACACGCGGATCTCCATGGCCGACCTGATCGTGCTCGGCGGGTGCGCCGCGGTGGAGCGCGCCGCGGCGGCCGGTGGCCACGCGATCGACGTTCCGTTCCGGGCGGGACGTACCGACGCGTCCCAGGAGTGGACCGACGTCGAGTCGTTCGAGGCGTTGCGCCCCCGGGCGGACGGCTTCCGGAACTACCTGGGCGAGAGCTGCACCGTGCCCTCGGAACATCTGCTCGTGGACCGGGCGAGCCTGCTGACACTGACCCCACCCGAGATGACGGTGCTGGTCGGCGGGCTGCGGGTGCTCGGAGCCAACCACCGAGGTTCCCCGGTGGGGGTACTGACCTCGGCACCCGGGTCGTTGACGAACGACTTCTTCGTCAACCTCCTGGACCCGGGAACGCAGTGGGAACCGGGCCGGCACGGGGACTCCCCCGAGGCGATCTACGAGGGCCGCGATGCGCGCACCGGTGAGCTGAGGTGGACCGCGAGCCGCGTCGACCTCATCTTCGGCTCGAGCTCCGAGCTACGGGCGCTCTCGGAGGTCTACGCGAGTGACGACGCGGGCGGCAAGTTCGTCCGGGACTTCGTCGCGGCCTGGGTGAAGGTCATGGAACTCGACCGGTTCGATCTGGACTGACGTCGATGCGTGCCCGGCGGTGCTCCACCGGTCCCGGGTCCGATTCCCGCCGTGCGGCATCTGGTCGTTCCGAGCGATTCCGGCCACCGGCACGGCGCGTACGAACGGTATCTCGTTCCGGGCGAACGGCGGACCCCGACCGGTCAGCGGCAAACGATTCCAGAACGACTTGCCCCCGGGTAGCGTGCGACCTCGGTCACAGGCTCTGCAACGCAGACGACACGGAATCCGCACCTGTGACCGACGTGCCGCATCCAGCTGGTCCGTAGCGTGACGCCTGCGCGCGCAGGCGATTTCCGCCGAACCAGCAGATGTGCTCATTTCTCGATGACGAGGAGGTGAAGTCCGATGACGATCGCCCAGGAACGAGAAGACCTTCTGGCCGAACTCGGCGGACAGAACAAGGCGACCATCGGTGCCGTGCTCGGGACCGGCTCGATCGGCAAGGCGACCGAGCGCGCCGACGGGACGATGGAGGCGACCATCCGGATCCCGGAGGACGGGATGGTGTGGGAGCCGGCGATCCTGATCATGCCGCATGCCGGCACGATCGAGCTGACGATCATCAACGACGACAAGAACACCCACGCCTGCCTGCTGCCCAGCAACGGCGACAAGCAGTTCATCGGCCTGGTGAACCACTCCAAGGGCAGCGCCACGCTCGAGCTGGACGGTCCCGGCTGCTACTGGTACGGCTCGCCGGCCGGTAACGACGAGGGCCGGGGCCTGACCGCTGCCATCGTCGTGACCGGCGAGGTGCCGCCGGAGGCCAAGCTCGACCGACCCGCCCAGCCGCGGCCGTAGAAGGGCAGGAACCGCAATGACCATCGAATACGTCGACGCCGGCAAGGCGTTCAACCACGGCAATCTCTCCAACCTGCCGCACAGCGCGCCGGACGTGACGCGTGGGATCGACTACGAGCGGATCCTCCAGGCGCGCAGTGAGTCCCACAACTGGATCACGTACTACGGCGACTACGACGGCAAGCGGCACAGCCTGCTCGACCAGGTCAACGCCGGGAACGCCAAGGACCTGAAGGTCGCATGGATCTTCCAGGCGAGCGCGACCGGAATGATCGCCTCGACCTCGACATACGCGTTCGAGGCCTGCCCGCTGGTGGTCGACGGCGTCATGTTCGTGACCGGTTGGGACGGCTGGCTCTGGGCGCTCGACGCGAAGACCGGCGAGCAGCTGTGGCGGTACAAGCACGCGATCCCCATCGACGTGACACTGTGCTGCGCCAACGTGAACCGCGGCTGTGCCGTCGCCAACGGCAAGGTCTACATGGTGACCCAGAACGCGCAGCTGGTCGCGCTCGACGCCACCACCGGCCGGAAGATCTGGCAGAAGACCATCGGTGACGTGCGCGCGGGCGAGAGCGCATCGATCGCCCCGCTGGTCGTCAAGGACTTCCTCATCACCGGTTCCGCCGGTGGCGAGTACGGCGTCCGCGGCCACATCGACGCCTGGGACCTGGAGACGGGCGAGCAGCGCTGGCGCACCTACACCGTGCCGAAGCCCGGCGAGCCCGGGTCGGAGACCTGGCCCGCCGACGGTGAGGCGTGGCAGCGCGGCGGTGCGAACCACTGGGTCACCGGCACCTACGACCCGGAGCTGAACCTCTACTACGCGGGTACCGGGAACCCGGCTCCCGACTTCGACGGCGAGGTCCGCGAGGGGGACAACCTCTACACCGACAGCGTGGTCGCCCTGGACGTGGACACGGGCGAGATCCGGTGGCACTACCAGTTCACCCCGCACGACCTGTGGGACTACGACTCCACGATGGAGATGACCCTGTTCGAGCGGGACGGCAAGAAGCTGCTCGCTCACTTCGACAAGAACGGGTACATGTTCGTCCTCGACCGCACCAACGGCGAGCTGCAGCACGTCACGCCGTTCGTCGACCGGATCGACTGGGGCGTCATCACCCGCGACGGCAAGGTGACGCCGCGGAAGTACCCGGACAAGGAGGGCGAGCCCTGCCACTTCTTCCCCGGCCCCGCCGGCGCGAAGGAGTGGACCCACGCGTCGTACAACCCCGACCACGACCTGTTCTACGTCCCGGTCGCCGACGTGGGCGCCACGGCCACCCGGCGGCGTCGCGAGTTCAAGGAGGGCATGCCCTACTGGGGTGCGGCCGTCGAGGTCGACGTCGACAACATGGCCGGCTCGGTCAGCGCCTTCGACTCCCACGGTGAGGAGAAGTGGCGCTACCGGATGAACAACATGCCGATGGCCGCGTCGACCCTCAGCACCGCGGGCAACGTCGTGTTCGCCGGCACCCCGGAGGGCGAGTTCCTGGCGCTCCACGCCGAGACCGGCGAGAAGCTGTGGAGCTTCCAGTGCGGCAGCGGACACCACAGCAGCCCGAGCACCTACATGGTCGACGGCAAGCAGTACATCGCGGTACCGGTCGGCTGGGGTGGCTGGCTGGAGGGCATTGTCCCCGGCATGTCCGGCCAGGGCCACGGTGCTGCGCTGATCGTGTTCTCCCTGTGACGGGCACGTCCCTCTGATGGAGGGACCGACCGGTGGTCGAGCCGTTCCGGCGAACGGCTCGGCCACCGGTCGGTGTGTCCACGGCCTGCGTACGGAAAACGGTGGTGATGTGATGACCCAGTCCTCAGTGGCCGGGCAGGGCGAGGTCCTGCCGTGCTCGTACTGCGGGGAGCGCTACGGGCCGGACGAGTTCGCGCGGCACACCGAGCCGGTGCACTGCGGGCCTTGTATCACGTGCGTCGACAAGCCCGAGTGCTTCAGTTGCCGTCTCATGTACTGCGTCTGCGAGGTGCACCGGTACCGGGGCTGAAGGCTCCCGGCGCGCCGGCTCAGATCCCCAGCGCCCGGCGGACCGTCGGTGTGTTCCGCCGGGACACCGGCACCATCGTCCCGGCCGGGTCGTCCATGACCAGGACCAGCTCGCCCTTGTCCCGGCGCTCGACCTCCCGGACACGGCCGAGGTTCACGATGTACTGGCGGTGCACCCGCAGGAAGCCGGAACCGTCGAGCTCGGCTTCGAGCCGGTCGAGGCCGAGCGAGGCGGACCGCAACATCCCTTCGTCGGTGGACAGCCACACGTCGTTGCCGTCCGACTGCGCGAAGGAGACCTCGGGGTGCTGGAGCAGGACCATACGGTTCTCGCGCGTCGCGACGATCCGGCGCGGCTGCGCGCGGGACGGTCCGTCCTCGCCCGCGCGGGGTAGCGGGTCCCCTTCCGACACACCGAACGCGACGACGTTGCCGACCAGGTGCCCGGACAGGAACACCGGCCGGAAGCTGATCGACGTCGGTTCGTTGGCGAGCCGGGTGAAGATCTGCGTCGAGCCCGCCCAGTCGGGATTGCGCGCCGCCTGCTCGGCGGCGTACCTGGCGGCCCGGATGAACTCGGGCAGTTCCGGTTTCCAGCGCACCGCGGGATCCGGTGCGGGTGTGGAGCCCGGGATGCCGAGGAGCACACCCGCGGTGTCGTCGGCGAGGACGACCCGTCCCGCGGGATCCACGGCCGCGAGCGGTGTGTTCGATCCCGATCTCATGTGGTTGAGGGCGGCCATCAGCTCGACGCCGTCGTCCTTGGCCCGCCGGCGCAGGATGCGCTGGGTCATCGTGGCGGCGTTGCCGAGCCAGGTGCCGACGACTCCGGGAAGCTCGCTGCGCCAGCAGGAGATGTTGAGCACCGCGACCGGTTTCTTCGTCACCACGTCCCGGACCGCCACACCGGCGCACGTCCAGTCGTGGAAGGCCTGACACCAGTGCTCGGCGCCGCGGATCAGCACGGGGGTGTAGGACATCAACGCGGTACCCATGCCGTTCGTCCCGGTGGCACCCTCGGACCAGCAGAACCACCGCGTCAGGTTCGCCTCGGCGGCGACGGCGCGCGTGCCGTGGTCTCCCCAGTGGGCCAGCACCCGGCCGGAGGCGTCGGTGATGGTCACGATGCCGCCGACGGTGCTGACCTCGTGCGCCATCGCAGCCGCGCGGAAGCCGAGTTCGGCGATCACGACGTCGTGCTCCAGCGCGTGGTCGACCTCGGCGACCGCCGCCGGTGCCTTGGTGAGGCGGGGATCGACGCGGTACTGATCCCGGCACCGGTGCCACGAGATCGCTATCTCCGGCCGCACGCCGCTGAGTTCGTCATCGCCCCCCGCGAACCGCTCCCACGCCTGGCGCATTGCCGCGTCGGCGCGGCTGCGAGAGCTCGGGTCGAGCCGTTGTACCTGTGCCATTGGAAGACCGCCTTTGGTCCGTCGGGCCGGAGCACGGCGATGTGGTCTTCCTCGCACGCTAGAGGTGCCTCGAATCGAGGGCAAGCAGCACGGTGTCGACCATTGACGAATGGTGGTGAATCGCGGATCAGCGGCAGCGATCTGCCCACCAGCGGTCGGGACTGCCCCGGGAAGCTCCGGACGTGTAGGTTCGCCGTTCACCTGATCTGCGCGGTTCTCGGGCCACCTCTCCTTTCGGCCAGGTTCGCAGCCCTACCCGATTGGTGAGTTCTACAAACGACGCGGCCGAGCGCCGAGAGCATGCCTTGAACTGTTTTGCCGCGTCCAGATAGTTTGCCAATTCCGTCAGTGCCCGGAGGTCCTCGGGACTTCCGGTGCACCGGGCGACAAGGAGGTCGCGATGACCGGGAGAGTGCCGCCGCTGGTGCTCACACCGAGCCGGCCGAGCGGACGTGATCGAGGACCCGACGGCTCCCTCGTGGCCACCTCGTCCGCCAAGGAGGTGGCCCGCGCATGGGAGGACTTCGCCGCGGGCGAGGACATCGAGACGGGCGTGCGGCCCGAGATCCTGGCTTCGTGGTACCGGTGCCGCGACCGGTACGACGTCGACCGCACGCTGGACGCTGCACCGGGCGCCCGGGGCGACGAGGCACAGGGGGTCGACAACGGCGTGATCTTCACCGCGCTCGGTGGGGTGGGCGCGCTGGCCGGCAAGGAGGTCGAACGCGACGGCGCCGTCGTCACCGTGACGGACGGGGTCGGGCGCGTCCTCGGCGCCTGGGGTGACCCCTCCGCGCAGCGGCGCGCCGAGCTGCACAATCTCGCGCCGTGGTCGTCGTGGTCGGAGGAGTGCACCGGCACGAACGGGATGGGCACGTCGCTCGAGGTGTCCGGCCCGGTGACCGTGACGGGGCCGGAACACTGGTGCCAGGCGTTCCACCAGTGGGCGTGCGCGGGCATCTCCGTCCGTGACGTGGTGACCGGCGCGCCGGTCGCGTCGATCAACATCTCGCGGTGGAACGCGTCGTTGCCCAAGCTCGTGCCGCCGTGGCTGACGAAAGCGGTCGCGTGCGTGGAGCAGGAGATCTACCGGCGCGCCATCTACGAAGCCGACAAGGTGATCACCGAGTTCACCAACCGGTCCGCGCAGGCCCGTGGTGCGTTCATGGCGATGGACCGCGGCGGGAACGTGATCGCCGCGAACGACGCCGCGGTCGCGTTGCTCGGGCTGGCCGGTGAAACCCCCATCGTGGCGGGGGCGACCGAGCCGGCGGACCGCTGGATCCCGGACATCATCGGGCTGCCGGACGTGGTGCGCTGGGCCGCGGAGCGGGCACGGGGGAACGCGGAATGGAGCGGCTACGCGCGGCTGCCGGTGTGTCCCGGCGAGGAGCCGGTTCCGCTGACGATGCGGTCGGTCGTCGACGCGAACCACGTGGTGGGCATGCTGTGTGCGTTCGGGGTACAGGAGGGCGAGGCCTACGAGCCGGGCGACGACACGGCGGTCGGCCCGCTACCCCGGTGCGTCATCGGGATGCGCAACGACCGGCTGGTTCTGCTGGCACCGTCGGAGATCCGCTATGCCGAGGCCGACCGGAGCATCGTCTGGCTGATCACGGAGCGCGGCCGGATCCAGGCCGCGACCCGCGGCCTGGACAACGTCGAGCGGTCGCTGGCGCCCTACGGGATTCGCCGGGTGCACCGGCGATACCTGGTCAACCTGCGCCGGGTGGCGGAGATCGAGCGGGGGATCAAGGGGGAGCTGTTCCTGATCATGGATTCCCGGGGGTCACAGGAGCTCGTCCCCGTCTCCCGCCGCCACGCCCCGGACCTGCGGCGCATGCTCGGTGTCTGATCGGGCCGGTGGCCGGGACAGCGCTTCCACCTGGCTGCGCAGTCCCTCCACCGCCCGTGCCGGGTCCGTGGCCGCGTAGACCGCCGAGCCGGCGACGAAGCAGTCGACGCCGGCCTCGGCCGCCTGCTCGATCGTGTCGGAGTTGATGCCACCGTCGATCTCCACCATCAGGTTCAGGTGACCGGTGTCGACGAGCGTCCGTGCCGTGCGCACCTTGCCGAGGACGTCGGCGATGAACGCCTGGCCACCGAAGCCGGGCTCCACGGACATCACGAGGAGGGTGTCGTAGTGCGTGAGCACGTCGAGGTAGGGCTCCAGCGGTGTGTTCGGCTTGATCGCCAGCCCGGCTCGAGCGCCGGCGGCGCGCAGGTTCTTCGCGAGCATGACCGGATCGTCGGCGGCCTCGACGTGCACCGTGACGTTGTGGGAGCCCGCTTCCGCGTAGCCGATCGCCCACCGGTCCGGCTTCTCGATCATGAGGTGGCAGTCCACCGGCAGGTCCGTCGCGGCCAGCAGCGACGTCACGACCGGCAGGCCGAGGGTCAGGTTCGGCACGAAGTGCGCGTCCATCACGTCCACGTGCAGCCAGTCCGCGCCACGGCCCGGCGTCCCGCGCACGGCGGCCACTTCGTCGGCGAGCCGGGCGAAGTCGGCGGAAAGGATGGACGGCGCAATCAACGGCGGATTCGACACGGCTCCGAGCGTAGGACAGCGGGGGCCGTGCGCGGCTATTCGTGGTGGGTATAGGGGATTGTTGTTCTGTATGTGTGGGGGTGTTGTCGGGTTCTGCGGGGGCGGGTGATGGTGGTGGGGAACCTTCGCTGAACTCGTGTGAGGAGATTGTCGTGCAGTTGCAGGTGGCGCTGGATGTTCTGGACCTTCCGTCGGCGTTGTCGCTGGCGAATCAGGTGGCGGAGTCGGTGGATATTCTCGAGCTGGGGACGCCGTTGGTGAAGTCGGCGGGTATCGGTGCGGTGAGTGCGATCAAGGCGGCGCATCCGGACAAGCTGGTGTTCGCCGATCTGAAGACCGCGGATGCGGGTGCGTTGGAGGCGGAGCTGGCCTTCGAGGCGGGTGCGGATCTGGTGACGGTGATGGGTGCGGTCGACGACGACACGATCCGGGGTGCGGTGGCGGCCGGTGACAAGCACGGCAAGCAGGTGGTGGCGGACATGATCAGTGTGGTGGACGGGCGGGTGGCCCGGATCCGGGAGGTCGCCAAGCTGGGGGTGGCGTTCGTGGAGATCCATGCCGGTCTCGACGAGCAGGCGCGTCCGGGGTACTCGATCGAGCGGCTGCTCGATGACGGTCGTGAGGCCGGGGTGGCGTTCTCGATCGCCGGTGGGGTCAAGGTCGACACGATCGCCTCGGTGCGGGAGGCCGGTGCCGTGGTCGCGGTCGCGGGTGGGGCGATCTACAACGCCGCCGAGCCCGCTGCTGCTGCGGCCGAGCTCAAGAAGCGCGCCACCGCCTGAGAGGGGAGCCGGGTGGAAGACCAGCAACTCCGGAGGGTGACTCCCTCGACCGCCTACGGCTCCCTGATGCTGCAGGCCGCCGGCGTGCTCCGGCTGCGCTACGTGAACTGCGACCAGGACCGCGGGCTGTCCCCCGCCGCGGCGAACGAGCTCGCGGACATCTTCGAGAGCCTCTCCTACGGGGATCCCGCCTTCGACCAGATCGACCCGAACGAGGCGATCGCGCTGGCGCATCGCCTGCTCGACGACGACAACCCCGAGCTGTCGAGACTGTGGCCCCGGACGCCGTGAGTGGCCGTCCGTGATCTCACAGATCTCCCGGCGCGGCCGTCGCGACGCGAGCAGCCACCGGGTGGGCGCGCCCGTCGCCGCCCACCCGGTGGCATTCACGTGGTGCCCGGAGCGTGCGGCAGAACGAACGCGAATGGCCCCGAGAACCCGTCACACAATTCGTCACCCACCAGGGGGAACGGTGACCGGACCGACCTCGACTCGTGGAGGAGCACTCGCAGCATGGACCCGATAACGTCGCTCATCGTCTTCGCCGCCGGGGCGGCGGTGCTCGTCTACAGCGCCGAGAAGCTGATCACCTATCTGGTCGGCGCGGCCCGTGGTCTCACGGTTTCCCTGTTCCTGCTGGCGATTCTGTTCACCGGAATCGAGTTCGACGACCTCGCGTTCGGCATGGTGCTGAACCTCGAGGGGTTGGAGGACGTCGCGATCGGCGTCATCTTCGGGACCGTCCTGTCGATGACCGGTCTGGTGCTGGGCCTCGCCGCATTGATCGCGCCCTGCCGGGTGGAGATACCCCGGGACTACATCGCGATCTTCGCGGTCGCCCCGCTGATCCTCATCCCGGTCGCCCTGATCGGCGAGCTGGGTGTCCTGTCCGCGACCGTGCTCATCCTGCTGTTCGTGGCGTTCGTCGGCTACGTCACCTACCGCGAGTACCACCGGGCGATGCCGACGTTCCGCAGTGCCGAGGTGCTCGAGTCGCTGGACGACGAGGAGGCCCGGGCGGTCACCGGGAACCGCTTCGACGTCACCGACCGCGGTGGCCCCGGGAGCCTCCCCGGTGACGGGGGCGCCGGAGGGCTCTACGAGACCGGCTCCCTCGCGGTCGCGAAGGAGAACCGCCGCCCCGGCGGGATGCTCCTGCTCCTGGCGATCCTGGCGCTGGCCGGCCTCGTCGTCGGCGCCTGGGCGATGTCCGAGGGCACCGAGGGGATCCTGGAGAACTTCGAGATCAGCGGCACCGTCTTCGGTGCGACGATCGCGACCCTCGTGCTCGCCCTCGAGGACATTTTCCTGACCGTCGAACCGGCCCGGCGGGGCGCGCCTGCGATCGGCGTCGGGAACGTCGTGGGCAGCGTCGTGTTCTCGGTGACGGCCAAGCTCGGCATCATCGTGCTGGCCGGCGGGGCGATCGTGATCACCCCCGACGTGTTCGGCTGGCATCTGCCGGCATTGATCGTGATCAACGGGCTCGCGGCGTTCGCCCTGTTCACGGGCAGGTTGCGTCGCTGGCACGGGGCCGCGCTGCTGGCCGGCTACGTCGCCTACTGGGCCATCAGCTTCTCCGTGTTCGGCCTGGTCCCGGTGGACGACGCCGGCGGTGACGACGACGTGTCCCCGCCGGCGGCCGGAGCGCCGGCCGTCCCGGGTCCACCGGACGATGACGACGACGGTGCCGCCGCGCACGACCCGGGCGACACGGTCCACGGCTGACCCGACAAGCCGCAGCGCTCTGCTCGAGGGGGCGGTGAGGAGCACCCGCCGGAGGCGGGTGCTCCTCACCGCTCGATGTCGCACCGTCCGCGTGCTCAGCAGAAGGAGGCCGCGCGGACCTTCCCGCGCTCCCGGACCGATCCGAACTCGGCCGGCTGGCAGGTGGTCTCGAGCACCGACATCCACATGTCACCGTCGGGGTCGACCTCGTTGCGGCGGCTCGTCATCAGCGGCAGGGGAACGTGCACGATGCGTCGCCGCCAGCGGGCGACGGCGGCCTCCGTACGACCGGCCATCGCCGCGTGCACCGCGGCATGGGCCAGCCGCAGGCAGTAGACGCTGTCGTAGGCGTTCGCGGCGATGGTGCGGACCGCATAGCTCGGGTCGATGTAGCGCATCGTGGGCGCGAGGCCGACCGCGGTCAGGTGGGCGGTGATGCGCTCCTTGAGGAACTCCGCGATGTTGCCGAGCTTGATGTTGCCCGACGCATCGGTGGCGTGGCCGTTGTGCTGCGGGGCACCCAGGTGCTTCAGGACGTCCTGGCCCGCCCCCTCGGCCACGACGACCACCACGTGTCCCTTGGTCCGCACGTGCCGCTCGACGTGGGCCAGCACGCCGTCGTCGCCCTCGAGCACGAACGGGACCTCGGGGATCAGGACGACGTCCGCGGCACTGGAGGCCAGCGCCGCGTAGCTGGCGATGAACCCCGAGTGGCGCCCCATCAGCTTCACGAGCCCGACACCGTTCGGGCTGGCCGCGGCCTCGACCGCGACCGCCGAGATGAACTCCGTGGCCCGGGCGAACGCGCTCTGGAACCCGAAGGACTGATCGGTGAAGGGCAGGTCGTTGTCGATGGTCTTCGGTACCCCGATGACCGCGATGTCGAGACCGCGCGCCCGGATCTCCTCGCTGATGTAGGTCGCAGCGCGCATCCCGCCGTCGCCACCGATGACGAACAGCATGTTGATGCCGCGCAGCACGAGCGTGTCGACCATCTCGCCGGCGTCCTGCCCGCCGCGCGAGCTGCCCAGCACGGTGCCGCCGGCGTGGTGGATGTCGCGGACGCCCTCCACGGTCAGCTCGACGGTGTCGTCGCGGTGCGCGGCCGTCAGTCCCCGGAGGCCGTTGCGGAAGCCGACGATCCGCCGGACCCCGTAGTGCACGGCGAGTGCCTTGACGAGACCGCGGATGACGTTGTTCAGGCCGGGGCAGAGCCCGCCGCAGGTGACGACGCCCGCCGTCACCTCCGTGGGGTCGAAGTAGATCTTGCGGCGTGGTCCGGCCGCTTCGAAGCTGGGCGCCCGGTCGGACGGGAGACCGTGCTCGGCCAGCATCGACACGGTGTCCTCGAGCAGCACCCGGTCGCCCTCGGCGACGTAGTGCGGCGAGGTCTGCTTGGTGGAGAGCAGCGCCGACAACGGCGAGTCGAAGCGGCACTCGCCGAGTGCGCGGACACGGAGGTCGTCCAGGTGCAGAGTCACCGAATCTCCTTGGTCGTCCCTGGTGGGATCAGTCGAACGTGGTGTGCGTGATGTGGCGGATCTGGCCTCGGGTGATCAGCAGTGACTCGGTGATGGTCATGCCGTCCCCGACGCGCGGCCGGCCGAGCAGGGCCCCGCCGTTGACCCCGGTGGCGGCGAAGAACGCGTCACCCGCCACGAGCTCGTCACGGTCGTAGATGCGGTCGAGCGACATGCCCGCCGCGCGGATGGCCTCCGCCTCCTCGTCGCGCTGGGGAGCCAGGCGGCCCAGCATGCCGCCGCCGAGCGCGCGGACCGCCGCGGCCGTCATGACTCCCTCCGGCGTGCCACCGACCCCGAGGAGGAGGTCGACGTCGTGGTCCGGCAGCAGCACCGCCAGGCTGCCGCCGACGTCGCCGCCCGCCGGCGTCTGCACCGCCGCACCCGCCTGCAGCACGCGGGCGATGAGCTCCTCGTGCCGCGGCTTGTCCATGATCATGACGCGCAGGTCGGCGACCTTCTTGCCGAGCGCCTCCGCGACCTTGGCCAGGGTGGTCTCCGGGGGGTCGTCGAGATCGACGACCCCCTCGGCCGCCGCGGACACGACGATCTTGTCCATGTAGAACCCGGGCCCCGGTGACCACATCGTCCCGGACTCGGCGAACGCGATCGTCGCCAGCGAGCCCGGCAGGTCCCGGGCGGAGAACGAGGTTCCCTCGAGGGGATCGACGGCGATGTCGAAATCGGGTCCGTGGCCGTTGCCGAGCACCTCGCGGTTGAACAGCATCGGGGCGTCGTCCTTCTCGCCCTCCCCGATCACGACGGTTCCCCGGCCGGGCGCCTCGGCCAGGGCCGCGCGCATGGCCGAGGTCGCCGCCGCGTCGGCGGCATCCTGATCGTTCCGGCCGACCCAGGCGTAGGCCGCGACCGCGGCGTCGCGGGTGGCGTCGAGCGCTACCGATTCCAACGTGCTGATGTCGGCGGCCTGCATGTCGGGCTCCTCTGAAGGGAAACGTCGGGACGGGGAGGGCGAGGCGGTCACCCGATCACTCGAGGTTCGCGTGCAGGCGCCACAGCTCGCGGGCCTGGCTGCCGCCGCTCTTCCACAGCGTGTGGAACAGCGCGTCCGTCACCACCAGCACGGACTGCTCGAACAGGCTGCCGGCGTACTGGACCGACGTGGAACCGTCGAAGTCCTGCTTGTCGGCAGCCGGGATGACGAGCACCTCGGTCGCGGTCCGGCCCAGCGGCGAGCCGGGTGAGGTGGTCAGTGCGATCACGTCCGCGCCCTGCTCGCGGGCCGTCTCGGCGGCACGCACCACGCGGGCCGTCCTGCCCGAGCCCGACGCCGCCACCAGGACGTCACCCGGGCCGATCGCCGGGGCCGTCACCTCGCCGACGACGTGGGTGGGCAGCCCGAGGTGCATCAACCGCATCGCCGCCATCTGCAGGGCGAGCCCGCTGCGCCCGGTCCCCAGGGTGAACACCTTCGGTGCCGAGAGCAGCAGCGCCCCCGCCCGCGTCCAGGCGTCGGGCTGGATCGCGGCGGTGACCTTGTCCACCTCGCCCACGACCGCGCGGGTGGCGTCCGAGAACAGGCCGGGATCGAGCTGTGTCGCTGTCTGGGTCAACGAAATCTCCTTCTCGTGAACGGGGGTTCATCCCCGCCGTGCGGAATCCGCGCTGCGCCGGGCCGCGTCGACCACGGCCTCGGTGGTGATGCCGAACTCCCGGAACAGGGTCGTGAAGTCCGCCGAGGCCCCGAAGTGCTCCAGCGACACGATCTCGCCGGCGTCACCGGCGAACCGGTGCCACGGCTGCGCCACACCGGCTTCCACGATCACCCGCGCCCGCACCGCGGGCGGTAGCACCTCGTCCCGGTAGCTCCGGTCCTGCCGGTCGAACCACTCCACGCACGGCATCGACACCACGCGGGTCGCGATCCCGTCGGCCTCGAGCCTCGCCCGGGCCTCCACGGCCAGCTGGACCTCGGAACCGGTTCCGACCAGTACGACCTCGGGCGGGTTCGAGGACGCCTCGACGAGCACGTACCCGCCGCGGGCGACCCCCTCGGCGGACGTGCCCTCCAGCGTCGGCACGTTCTGGCGGGTGAGCGCCAGCCCGGCCGGGCCGTCGGTGTCCTCCAGCACGGCCTTCCAGGCGTGCGCGGTCTCGTTCGCGTCCGCCGGGCGCACCACGGACAGGCCGGGGATGGCGCGCAGCGACGCCAGCTGCTCGACGGGCTGGTGGGTCGGGCCGTCCTCGCCGAGGCCGATCGAGTCGTGCGTCCACACGTAGACGACCG
Source organism: Pseudonocardia sp. C8 (assembly GCF_014267175.1). NCBI lineage: Bacteria > Bacillati > Actinomycetota > Actinomycetes > Pseudonocardiales > Pseudonocardiaceae > Pseudonocardia > Pseudonocardia sp. C8. The sequence continues at coordinate 5,843,959 of NZ_JACMTR010000002.1, read as the reverse complement.
GCAGCTGCATCTGCGCGGCGAGGCGCACCGCCGGGCGCATGTAGTCGCTGAAGATGAGGAAGGTCCCGCCGTACGGCCGGGTGCCGCCGTGCAGCGCGATGCCGTTGAGGATCGACGCCATCGCGTGCTCGCGGATCCCGAAGTGCAGCGTGCGGCCGTACGGCTGGGCCGTCCAGGTCGCGGTGGAGATGCCGGCCGGGCCGAAGGAGTCCGCACCCTTGATCGTGGTGTTGTTGCTCTCGGCCAGGTCGGCCGACCCTCCCCACAGCTCGGGCAGCGCCTCGCCGAGCGCGGCGAGCACCGCGGCCGAGGCCTTGCGGGTGGCGACACCGCCACCGGGCTCCCAGGTGGGCAGGCCCTCGGCCCACGCGGCCGGCAGCTCGCGCTCGGCGAGGCGGTCCAGCAGCGCCTTGCGCTCCGGGTTGGCCTGCGCCCAGGCGTCGAACTCGAGCTGCCACTTCTCGTGGTCGGCCCGGCCGCGCTCGGCCACCGCGCGGGTGTGCCGCAGGACGTCGTCGTCGACCTGGAAGCTCGTCCGGGGCTCGAGGCCGACGGCCCGCTTGACCGCGGCGAGCTCGTCGCCGCCCAGTGCGGCGCCGTGGACCTTGCCGGTGTTCATCGCGGTCGGCGCCGGGTAGCCGATCACGGTGCGCAGCACGATCAGCGTCGGGCGGGCCGTCTCGGACCTGGCCTCCTCGACCGCCTCGAGGAACCCGGTGACGTTCTCGCCGCCGTCGACCGTGACGACGTGCCAGCCGTACGCCTCGTAGCGCTGGGCGGTGTCCTCGGACAGGGCGATGCGCGTGTCGTCCTCGATCGAGATCTCGTTGCTGTCGTAGATCACCGTCAGGTTGCCCAGCTGCTGGGTACCCGCGAGCGAGGACGCCTCGGACGTGACGCCCTCCTCGATGTCACCATCGGAGGCGATCACGTAGATCTGGTGGTCGAACACGCTCGCGCCCGGCTCGGCGTCCGGGTCGAACAGCCCGCGCTCCCGGCGGGCGGCCATCGCCATGCCGACGGCGTTGGCCAGGCCCTGGCCGAGGGGGCCGGTCGTGGTCTCCACACCCTCGGTGTGCCCGTACTCGGGGTGCCCCGGTGTCAGGGAGTCCCAGGTGCGCAGCGCCTTCAGGTCGTCGAGCTCCAGGCCGTAGCCGGAGAGGAACAGCTGGACGTACAGCGTGAGGCTCGAGTGCCCGGCGGACAGCACGAACCGGTCCCGCCCGATCCACCCCGCGTCGCCGGGGTCGTGTCGCATGACGCGCTGGAACAGCGCGTAGGCGACGGGCGCGAGGCTCATGGCCGTGCCGGGATGCCCGCTCCCGCAGTTCTCGACCGCGTCCGCGGCCAGCACCCGGGCGGTGTCGACCGCGCGCCGGTCCAGATCGGACCAGTCGCCGGGCGCTCGCCAGGTGGTCAGGCGGACGATCTCGTCTGCGGATCGGTGTGGTGGTGACATGGACGGGGTCTCCCTGGGTGTCGCCGGGGTGGGTCGGTCAGGCGGTGGCGCGCTTCTTGAGCTCGGCCGCAGCAGCAGCGGGCTCGGCGGCGTTGTAGATCGCCCCACCCGCGACCGCGACCACGGCACCGGCCTCCCGCACCGAGGCGATCGTGTCGACCTTGACCCCACCGGCGATCGAGAACGCCACCCCGGCCTCACGACCGTCATCGAGCAGCCGCTCGATCGAGTACCCCGGACGCGCCTGCTCGTCGAGACCGGCATGGATCTCCACGAACGCCACCCCCAGCTTGGCGACCTCCCGGATCCGGGCCACCCGCCCGTCCACCACACTGATCATGTCCGCCACCACCTGCTTGCCGTGCTTGTCACCGGCCGCCACCGCACCCCGGATCGTGTCGTCGTCGACCGCACCCATCACCGTCACCAGATCCGCACCCGCCTCGAAGGCCAGCTCCGCCTCCAACGCACCCGCATCCGCGGTCTTCAGATCGGCGAACACCAGCTTGCCCGGATGCGCCGCCTTGATCGCACTCACCGCACCGATACCCGCCGACTTCACCAACGGCGTCCCCAGCTCGAGAATATCCACCGACTCCGCCACCTGATTCGCCAGCGACAACGCCGACGGAAGGTCCAGAACATCCAGCGCCACCTGCAACTGCACGACAATCTCCTCACACGAGTTCAGCGAAGGTTCCCCACCACCATCACCCGCCCCCGCAGAACCCGACAACACCCCCACACATACAGAACAACAATCCCCTATACCCACCACGAATAGCCGCGCCGAGCCCGGGCGGCGGTCCCGGGCCGCTCGTGGCGGGCCGGTCGCCGTTCGTCCGCGGTCCGGCACCGGTCGTTCGCGATCGGTTGCCAGGTCCGGGCCCGGGCGAAGAAGGTGGCGAGGAAGTCCACGGCAGGGGTCGAACGTGCGGGAGGAAGCCATGAGGTGGGAAACGCCCGGTTCCGCGGCCGGCGAGGCTCGGCCCGACACCACCTCCGTCGGGCGTTGACGCCGTGTTCGTCCATTGCCTCGGAGTCGCGGCCGGCGGAGGGTTCCCGCAGTGGAACTGCGCGTGCGCCGGGTGCCGGAAGGCCCGCGCCAAACCCGAGGTCGCCTCCCACCACGCCGGGATCGCGGTCTCCGGAAACGGCGATCGGTGGTTTCTCCTGAATGCGACCCCGGACGTCCACCATCAGATCGCCGCGGATTCCTCGTTGCATCCCGGGCCGGAGATCCGCGCGACACCGGTGGCCGGTGTGCTCCTGACCGACGCGGAGTTCGACCACACGATCGGCCTCTTGATGCTGCGCGAGGAATCAACGCTCACGGTGTACGGAACGTCCCCGGTGCTCGACGCGCTGACCACGTGGTTCCCGGTCCGGGACCTGCTGAGCGACTATGCGCGCATTTCCTGGTCCCGGATCGAGCCCGGCAGGCCGCTGGACCTGGACGACCAGCTGCGCGTCACGGCGTTCCACACCGGTACCAAGGCCCCGCGCTACGTCGGGCGTACGCGGCACGCGCCGCCCGAGGACCCACCGTCGACGTGGGAGGTGGGATTCCGCCTGGAGGACACCGTCACGGGCGGGACCGTGGTGTACGCGCCGACGCTGCCCCGGTGGGACGAGCAGTTCGCCGGGCAGGTCGCCTCGGCCGACTGCATCTTCCTCGACGGCACCTTCTGGACCGACGACGAGATGGCGTGCCAGGGCGCGGGCAGCCGGACCGGACGCTCGATGGGACACATGCCGGTCGGCGGCGCCGACGGGTCCGCTCGCGCGCTGGCCGCGCTCCCGGCGAGACGGAAGATCTACACCCACGTCAACAACACGAACCCGATCCTCGACGAGGAGTCCCGGGAACGGCAGTGGCTTACGAGCCTGGGCATCGAGGTCGGTCACGCCGGTATGGAGGTGGAGGTATGAACGCCGCCTGGTCCATGGAGGAGTTCGAAGCGCGGCTGCGGTCCATCGGAGAGAAGCGGTACCACCACCTCCACCCGTTCAACGAACGGATGCACGCGGGTTCGCTGACCGAGGAGGAGTTCCGGGGATGGGTGCGGAACCGCTTCTACTACCAGGTGAACCTGCCGGTGAAGGACGCGTTCATCCTGACCAAGCTCCCGGGGCGGGACGACCGGCGCCGGTGGATCCAGCGCATCATCGACCACGACGGGCGCGCCGGCGACGAGGGCGGCATCGAGAAATGGATCCGCCTCGGTGAGGCCGTCGGCCTGACCCGCGAGCAGCTGTTCGACGACGACACGGTGCTGCCCGGCGCCCGGTTCGCGGTGGACGCCTACGTGGACTTCTGCCGCCGGAAGCCGTGGCTGGAGTCGGTGGCGTCGGCGTTGACCGAGCTGTTCGCGCCCGACCTGCTCAGCCGGCGGATCACCGACGTCCGGCACCACTACCCGTGGATCGCGACGGAAGGGCTCGAGTACTTCCGGGCACGGCTCACCCAACAACCCAAGGACATCGAGCACCTGCTCGAACTGGTGCTCAACCACGCGAGGACCCGGGACCAGCAGGAGGCGTGCGCGCGGGCGCTGGAGTTCAAGTGCGACGTGCTCTGGACCCTGCTCGACGCCGTGGAACTCGCGTACGGCAGCAGGAGCGGGCGATGACCGACGACGATCTGACCGCCACCCCCACGCTGGCGACCAAGGCGATGCTCAAGCACGACCACGTCAGGGACGTGGAGCTGCTGCTGCTGCCCGAGCGCGTCGTGCTCCTCAACAAGTCCGGCGCGGCGATCCTGAGCCTGTGCGACGGCAGCCGCACCGTGCAGCAGCTGGTCGAGCAGCTCGAGCACGACTTCGAGGCGACCGACCTGCTGAACGACGTCATGTCGTTCCTCGCCGACGCCAGCGGGCGCGGCTGGGTGGTGGTCCGGTGAGCGCGGCTCCGCAGCCCTTCGGCCTGCTGGCCGAGGTCACCCACCGATGCCCGTTGCACTGCGTCTACTGCTCGAACCCGTTGGCGCTGCTCGAACGCCAGGACGAGCTCGACACCGACGACTGGCTGCGGGTGATCGACCAGGCCGCCGCTCTCGGTGTGGTGCAGGTCCATCTCTCGGGCGGGGAGCCCCTCGTCCGCGGCGACCTGGAGACGCTGGTCGCCGAGTGCCGCCGCCTCGGCCTGTACACGAACCTGATCACCAGTGGCCTCGGGCTCACGGAGCGCCGGGCGGAAGCGCTGGTCGCCGCGGGGCTCAACAGTGCCCAGCTGAGCATCCAGGGCGACGCCGCCGAGTCGACGGACCTGGTCGCGGCGAGCAAGCGGTTCGACAAGAAGGAAGCCGCCGCACGCATCATCCGTGACGCCGGCCTGCCGTTGAACATGAACGTCGTCCTGCACCGGCTGAACCTGGGCCGCCTGGACGCGATCATCGACGTCTGCGTGCGGTGGGGTGCCGAACGGCTGGAACTCGCCAACGCCCAGTACTACGGCTGGGCGCTGCGCAACCGCGAGCTGCTCATGCCCGGCAAGACCCAGCTCGACGAGGCGGTCGAGATCTACCGACGCCGGAAGGAGCAGCTGGCCGGGCGGATGGAGCTGCTCTGGATCCTCCCGGACTACTACGAGCCCTACCCGAAGCCGTGCATGGGGGGTTGGGCGCAGACGGCACTGACCGTCGCCCCGGACGGCGTGGTGTACCCCTGCCCGGTGGCCGCGGAGATCACGACCATGGCGTTCGAGTCGGTGCGTGACCACGACCTCGACTGGATCTGGACGAGGTCGGCCGCGTTCGAGGCGTTCCGGGGCACGGAGTGGATGCCCGACCCGTGCCGCAGCTGCGCTCGCAAGGAGCTGGACTTCGGCGGCTGCCGCTGCCAGGCCTTCGCGCTGACCGGCGACGCGGGCCGCACCGACCCGGTGTGCCAGCACTCGCCGGACCACCACCTGATCCAGGACGCGCTGGACCGGGCCAACCAGGACGGCGCCGGGCCGGACGGGCAGCTCGTCCACCGCCGGCCGACGGTGCCGACCCGGAACCGCTGAACCCGGCGCGGTCCCGACCGGAACGGCCACTGCCCGGGCTCACGACGTGTCACGACCCGGCGCTCAGGCGCGTGCGGCGTCCTCGGTGTCGCGCAGGACCCGGAGGGCGTTGTCGCGGGCGAGCTTCCGCAGGTCGCCACGGCTCCACCCGCGGGACCAGAGCGCGTCGAACAGGCGGGGGAAGTAGTCGACGCTCGGGATGTCGGGCGGCGGTGTCATGCCGTCGAAGTCGCTGCCGATCCCGACGTGGTCGACCCCCATGAGGTCGCGGAGATGCTCGATGTGCCGCACGATGTCCGGGATCCCGGCCGCGGGGCGCGGATGCTCCCGCTCCCACTCGGTGACGGCGTCGTCGGCCGAGGACGCCGGCGCGCCCGCACGCGTCACGTCGGCGCGGACCTCCTTCCTGGCCACGTCCCAGCGCCGGACCTCCTCGCTCAGGAAGGTGGGCAGGAACACGGCCATGACGATGCCGCCGGTCGATCGGACGCGTCGGAGCACGGGGTCCGGCACGTTCCGGGCGTGCCGGCACACGGTGTAGGCCCCGGAGTGGGAGAAGAAGACCGGCGCGCGCGACACGTCGAGCGCCGCGTCCATGGTGGCGTGCGAGGTGTGGGACAGGTCGACGAGCATCCCCAGGTCGTTGAGCTCGGTCACCACCGCCCGCCCGAAGTCGCTGAGGCCGCCGGTGTCGACGACGTCGGTGCAGCTGTCGGCCCAGCCGGTGTTCTTCGTGTGCGTCAACGTCAGGTACCGGGCGCCGAGCCGGTGGAACAGGCGGAGGACGTCGAGCGAGCCGAGGATCTGGTGCCCGCCCTCGACGCCGATCAACGACGCGATCCGCCCCTCGCGGTTGATCTTCTCGATGTCGTCGGCGGTCAGTGCGAGGGCCGTCCGGTCCGGGTAGAGCGCCTGGATGCGGTGAATCCCCTCGAACTGCTCGAGCGTTCCGGCCGCCAGCGCCTCACCGGTCGTCGAGCACGGCATCCAGACCGACCAGAACTGGGCACCCACCCCGCCTGCGCCGAGCCGGATCAGGTCCGTCTGGAGCGTGCCGGGCTGCGCGACGGAGATGTCGAGCGTGCCGAAGTCCATCCCGGCCCGGTCGCGGATCTTCGAGATCATGTCGTTGTGGCCGTCGATCAGCGGTGCTTCGGTGAGAAGCGACCGGACGCCGTCGCCGGGATGCACGGTCATCGCACTCCTTCGGGGACGTGACAACAGGAGATCATCAGATCACCCCTGGGGCAGGTCGACCAGCCGTTCGTTCGGGCAGTACGGCGGTCGGGCGAGCCGGTGCTCGGACTCCACCATCCGCACCGTGTCCGGCTCCGAGCTCAGCACCACGGACCAGGTGGTGGCACGGCCCGGGTGGTACCGGACGCCGTGCAGGAGCTCGCCGGTGGTGACCCCGGTGGCGCAGAACAGGACGCGCCCGCCGCGCACCAGGTCGCGGGTGTGGAGGACCTCGTCGACGCCGTCGGAGCACAGCCGGAGCTGGAGCGACCCACCCAGGCAGGACAGGGCGGCCGCGGCGATGACCCCCTCCGCCGCTCCCCCGGTGCCCAGCAGCAGGTCCACCGGGCTCTCGGGACGTGCCGCGGCGATCGCTCCCGCGATGCCGCCTCCCTGCAGGGCACGGACCCGGGCCCCGGCCTCGCGGACCTCGTTCGCCGCCTCCGGGTGCCGGGCCCCACCGAGCACGGCGACCTCCAGGTCCGGCACCCGCACGCGCCTGACCGCGGCGACCGCGCGCAGGTTCTCCGCCACCGGCCGGGTGATGTCGACGACGTCGGCGCAGTCGGGGCCGGCGGCCAGCTGCTCCACGAGGGCCGCCGGGGGCGGTGCGTACAGCGCACCGCCCCCGGCCACGGCGATCGCCACCAGCGGGATCGGCTCGCCCGTGGCCGGTGCGGGGCCGCCGCCCACACTGACGCCGAGGTCGCACACCGGCCCGTCACCGGCGCCGACGGCGTCGCCCGCCGACAGGACGGGTGCGCCGGTCCGCTCGCCCTCACCGATCACGACGGTGCCACGCACGGGCGCGGACATGAGGCGTTCGTGCATCGCGACGGCGGCGGCCGTGCCACCGTTCCGCCGTCCGCCCCCGCGGCCGGCCACGATGGCGGCGGCCTCGGTCACCCGCACGAGTTCCAGCGCGAGGGCCTGATCGGGCCCCGGGACGACCGTGGTGGCGAACCGCTCCTGGGTAGTCATCATCCTCGATCCGCTCGAACGGCACGGGCACGAACTGCGCCGGACGCCGGGGCGGCCGGCCTCGGCGGTTCCGGCCGCCCCTCACCGGTCGGAGCTCAGCGTGCGGCGGCGTTCGCGACGGCGTGCTCGGAGAGCGCGTTCTGCGCGGCGACCCGGTTGTTCTCGTCGCCCCGCCAGGCCTCCAGCGCCGGCCCGACCAGCGCCCGGCCGAAGGAGTAGGTGAGCTCCCAGGGCAGGGGATCGAGCTTCTGCATCGCCCCGAGGTGCTGGGTCGCCACTTCCGGACGCTGCCCGCCGGAGAGGAAGGCGATCCCCGGCACGGACGCCGGAACCGTCTCCCGAAGCGTGTCCACCGTGGCCTGGGCGACCTCCTCCACGCCGGGCCGATCCGCGCTGCCGCTCCCGGCGACGACCATGTTGGGCTTGAGGACGATCCCGTCGAGCTGCACCTGCATCAGGTCGAGCTCCTCGAACAGCGACCTCAGCACGGCGGTCGACACCTGCCGGCAGCGCTCCAGCGAGTGGTCGCCGTCCATCAGCACCTCGGGTTCCACGATCGGTACGAGGCCGCCCTCCTGGCAGAGGCCGGCGTAGCGCGCCAGCGTGTGCACGTTCGCGCGCACCGCGCGAGCCGACGGCGCGTTCTCGCCGATCGTGATCACTGCGCGCCACTTCGCGAACGTCGCGCCGAGCCGCACGTACTCCGCCACGCGTTCCCGAAGCCCGTCGAGGCCCTCCGTGACCTTCTCGTCCGGTGCTCCCGCCAGCGGCTTCGCCCCGGTGTCGACCTTGATCCCGGTGAGGATGCCGATGTCCTCGAGGTACTCCGGGAAGGTGCGCCCGTTGCTCAGCTTCTGGTGGAACGTCTCGTCCGCGAGGATGATGCCGCTGATCGACTCGGCGAGCCGCGGAGTCGTGACGATCAGCTCCCGGTACACCCGGCGGTTCTCCGCGGTCGGCTCGACGCCGACGGTCTCCAGCCTGGCGGACATGGTCCCGATGCTCTCGTCGGCAGCGAGAATGCCGCGCCTGTCGGACACGAGGGTCCGTGCGATCTTGTTCAGGGCTGACACTGTGATTGATCCTCCTGTATTCGCTACGGGTTCGACGATCAGGCGATCGCCTCGTGGACGTCGACCGCCACCGCCTTCCGCGGCCTCGGCCGCGTTCGTGAGCCGGCCTTTCTCGATTTCTGGCCCGGCCCGATGACGGGCACCGGAGAGCCTTTCGACGCGGCGACCTCGACCAGTTCCTGCGCCAGCTCCGGAAGGCCCCTGCGTTCGTTCCACGCTGCGTAGACCGGTTTCGCGGGCATTTCCTGGTCGACGTCCACCCGGTGCAGCCGCCCTTCCGCGAGCTCGGCGCGCACGGTGGAGACGTTCAGCACCGTCACCCGCCGGCTGGTCGCGACCGCCTGCTTGATCGCGGCGCTGGACGGCAGCTCGACGTAACCCCGTGGGGTGGGTGCGGCTCCCAGCAGCTCGTCGGTGAACTCCCGGAGCCCGGAGCCGCGCTCGCGCAGCACCAGGGGCGCGGCCGCCAGCTCCGGCACCGTCACCGGCGTGCCCCGCACCGCCCACGGATGGCCCGGGCCGACCACCACGGCCAGCTCGTCGTCGCAGATGTGCCGGGTCGCCAGGTCGTCGCGATACTGCTGCTGTCCGTGGTGGCCCGCCCGGCACCAGCCGTCGATGAACGCGAGATCGACGTGCCTCGCCAGGACCAGCCGGCGCAGCGCGTCGACGCTGCCGGTCTGCACCTCGACGCGAACATCACCGAACGAGGACCGGGAACGGTTCAGCCATTCGGGAACCAGGTGCTCGGAGATCGCCGGGCTACCCGCGACCCGGAGCCGTCTCGCCTCGGAGGAACGGGCGTCGGAGCCGAATTCCAGCAGCTCCCGCGCCGCCTGCATCACGTTGCGGGCGTACTTCGCGAGCATCTCCCCGTCCTCGGTGAGCTTCGAGCCCGCGGGAGAGCGCTCCAGCAGCCGGAGACCGAGCCGGCGTTCCATGGCGCTGATCCGGATGCTGGCGGCCGGCTGGGAAAGGCTGTGCGCCTGCGCCGCTTTTCCCACGCTGCCGTAACGCTCGACCGACAGCAGCAAGTCGAGGTCGGCGAGCTGGGGCATCTTGGACGGAAGCACCATTGATTTCATCCTCTCGCGCTGGACCTGCGACTCGCGGTACCCGGCGAGATTTGGACACGGCGGCATGTGTGGTCAAGCCGCCCGAGACGAACACACGTTGCGCGCGCATGAACGGCGCGCACCGGGCCATCTGCGGTCCGGGACGGAAATCGGCGCGCAGTGACGGGGTTCACGTCCCGTTTCGTGACACCGGAGGTGCCGTTCGTCGCCGGTGGACCGCTGTTCGTCCGATCCGGCTCCACCGCGGTGTCGGCGACGTCGCCGGAACGTCGGCGGCACCCCCGGTCGCGACAGCAGCGTGACTCGGCATGGCAGCGTCCAGGGCCCCGGGGGCAGGCGGACGTGCCAGCACGGCGGCCCACCCGTGCAACGTTCAGAGCCCCTCGAACGAGTGTGCCTCGGCACCACACCGGGCCACCGAGGGGAGTCGATTCCGTGACCGCGCTGCCTTCGGGCTCCGATCAGCTCACGAGCTGGGCTGAGCGCCTCGCCGACCGGGTCGCCCCCGACGAGGTGGACCTGGCCCCTGATCTCATCGCGGCCTATGTCGAAGGCGGTTCGGCGCGCCGAGAGCTGTTCGCCGGGGTGCGCGCGGACCCGGGCGCGTTCGGCGCGGGAACGGCGTTGTTCCTGCCAACCGTTCTCGACGTAATCCACGCGTCCTACATCACCATCAAGGCATTCATCGGAGATCCGGCGATCAACACCCTGGTGGCGAGCGCGAGCCTGGGTGTGGCGTTGCGGAGCCTGCGCGCGTCGAGGCCCACCCCGACTTCATCGAACGACAGCCTCGGGGATCAACAGCCGTCCGTCGCTGCGAGACGCCCCGACGACACTGGAGGAACCGAGGCGCCATCCGAGGTGGTCGAGCGGGCCGCGACGGCGGTCGTGGACGTCCGCGATCGGCTCGACCGCACTGGTTCCGATCCGGCCGCAACCGCCACAGCGGCGGCGGCGATGGAGGTCGTGGCGGCCGACCCGGCCGCGGCGGCCGCGTTCCTCGACCGCGCCCGGAACGCAGCACCGTGACCTCGGTCGGGCTTGACCAGCCGGCCGCAGCGATGCCGCCCTGGCCGCTGCTCTGGCTGGTGACCTACGCGGTCGCGTTGCCCGCAACGATCTCCGGGTGGGTGGCATCGTTCAACCTGTTCGACGGGGCCGGGCTCTCCGGCGAGTCACCGTCGTCGTGGCTGCTTCTCGCGTATGCCGTGCTCTCGCTCGTGCCGGATCTCCTGCTGCTGGCGGGTGTGCTGGGTGTCCTGCTGCCCGGGTTGCGGGGGCGCTACGTCGAACGGCGCTTCCGCCTGACGCCACCGGACCGCGGCGTCCTGTACGAGATCGAGACGTTCATGCGGGAGCACGGCGCTGCCGTCGAGGTACGTGCCAACCTGACACGCAGCGGTCGGCTGGTGCGCGTGTACCCGGCCGGTCTGCGCCGGGCACGCGTCGCCGTCTTCGCGCCCTTCGTCAAGCAGTGGCGCGCAGACCGGGCGGGAGCCGAGGCGGTACTGCTGCACGAGATCGCGCACCTGCGCACCGGCGACCACCTGCTCCTCGGGATCGGAAGCCCGTTCGTCGCGTTGCTCAACGTCTGGTTGCCGCTGCTGCTGCTCGGCGGCGTCCTGCCATGGGTTGTGTTTGCCCTGTCCGACGAACCGACTGCGTGGGTGCTGGCCGGACAGCTGCCTCTCCTGGTCACCGAGCTCCCACGGCAGCTCCTGCTACCGGTCGCCGCGCTCTGGGCCGCCGAGCTGGCTGCCGACCGGCACACCGCCCGGCTCGGTCGTTCCGATGACCTGATCCGGGTCCTGCAGCACGGCGTCTCCACGCGGACCGGGCGGTATCAGCGGATGTTGCTGGGGATGTCGCACCCGCCGCCGGGGATGAGGCGAGCGGTCCTGCTCGGCGGACGCTGGGGAGATGTCGCCCTCCTCGCCGGCTGGCCGCTGAGCCTCATCCTGCTGCTCGTCGTCATCCTCGTCGGGGCGGTGCCGGCATGGCTGCTGATCGGGCAGGCACCGACGCTTCTCGAGCAAGCGATGACGAACTCGGGAGGGTTCCTGCGGGACAGCGCTCGTCTCTGGGTGCCTGCGATCGTGCTGCTGGCCCTGTGGCCGGTGCTCGGCCGCGCCTGGACAGCCTGGTGGAGCGGGGCCACCACGGCCGGCGTCGGGATTCCGACGAGGCTGTACCTGGCTGTGGCGGCCACTGTTCTGGTCCTGTTCGGATCGCTGGTGACCGTTACGGCGTGATCCGAGTGCAGCAGGTCCCTGCGGTCGCCGCAGGTCGTCAGCGCTTCGACAAGGGGCTCAGCCGAGGCTGAGATGAACGTCGCCAGCTGCTACATCGTCTGCGGTGAAGGTGACCTCACCGCGGTGGCTGATCTCGACCGTGTAGAACTCCGAACTCGGAAGGTCAGCAACGGTGAACGGGAACGTACACCCATAGGGCTCGGGTCGGCCCGCGCCGAGGTGGCCGACCCCCGCGATCGCGCCACCGGAATCGCGGACTGTCACCGAGACGCCTTCAGCGATGTCGTCATACCCACGGTAGGTGACACAGCGGCCCCCATTGGAGCCGTAGCTGCTGTAGCTCGACGACAACGCGCTCGTGCCCGTGGCTACAGTGATTCGCCCGGTCATGGTCGTGTTCGCACCGAATGATGCGAGCACGCCGAGCACGACGAGCAGCGCGATCACACCGACGAGCACGACGCGGCGGGATGTCGAATGGCGGAGCTGCCCGTGTCCGGATTGGTCACGAGCGACCGCCTGTCGATCGCCGTCACGCTGTTGCTTCCAGGCCTGGAAACGAACCCACTCCTCGCGGTCCGCCTGCGCCATCGACTCCCAGGTCTCCCTATCCACGTCCCCGACCTCTCCACTGACCGGACGAGCCGGTAATGGCCCGTTCAGCCGCCCTGTCGAGCACGGTCACCGGCGTGTTTCCGGACGTCGTCAGAGTTGATGAGCTGGATCGACCCGCCGTGCGGCGGGTTCAGCCGCTCACCGCAAAGGCCGCCGATGATCGCTTCCGAGTGCACTGGCAGTCGCGTCGTCGATGCTGCGGTACTCGCAGGTCGGTATCACCAGAGATCCGTCCTTGGACGCCGCCGCGGCCGAGCGTCGCGTGCAGCGTGCGACCACCGGCCGAGGGCCCGGACCGTCGACGGCCGGACGGTGAACGCGTTCATACTGGTCAGGCGCGGAGCCGATGGTCGGGATCGAACCGACGACCTACTGTTTACAAGACAGTTGCTCTACCACTGAGCTACACCGGCGGGTGATCCCAGCCTAACGTCCCGCGTGTCTCGCAACCCCCCGCCCCGGCCACCCGTCGAACGGGACGAGCCCCGGCGGGCGCCCGGGCGTCCAGCCCTAGCCTGGTGGGGGTAGCCGACGACATCGAGATGGAGGTGACGGGGTCGTGGCCGAGGACACGCCGACCGCCGACCGGTTCGCGCGGCGGTTGCGCGGTGCGTTGCGGCGGGACGCGAAGCGGCTGCTGACCCCGGGCCCGTCGACGGTGCCCATGCTGATGCTCGGGCCGCAGGTGCCCGACGACGCCCGGGTCCAGGAGGTCCTCGACCTCTGCATGCGGATCGGCGAGATCGAGCTGTCGTCCGGCGAGTCGGTCGACGAGGTGACGGCGACGATGCTGCGGCTGGCCAACGCGGCCGGCCTGCCCGCCGTCGACGTCGACATCACGTTCACCTCGATCACGATGTGCTGCCACCGCGGCAACGCCGCCCAGCCGGTCACCACGATGCGCCTGGTCCGCTACCGCACGCTCGACCTGTCCCGGCTCGCCGAGACCGAGCAGATCGTCCGGGAGCTGGAGGCCGGGCGGCTGGACGTCCGCGCGGCGTCCGCCCGGGTCTCCGATGTGATCCGCAGCCCGCACCCGTACCCCCGCTGGGTCGCGACGTTCGGCTGGGCCGGCCTGGCCGCGTCCATCGCCCTGCTGCTCGGTGGCGGGCCGATCACTGCTGCGGCCGCGTTCGTCACGACCGCGTGCATCGACCGGATCGGCCGGGTGCTGTCCCGGTGGGGCGTCGCCGCGTTCTTCCAGCAGGCACTCGGCGGGTTCCTCGTGACCGGGTCGACGATCGTGCTGATCTCGATCGGCCTGTTCCCGGCCGGGACACGACCGTCGTTCATCGTGGCCGCGGGCATCACGGTGCTGCTGTCCGGGCTGAGCGTGGTCAGCACCGTGCAGGACGCCCTGACCGGCTACTACCTGACCTCCGCGGCCCGGATCGTGGAGATCTCGCTGCTGTCCGCGGGCCTGCTGACCGGCGTCGTCATCGGCCTGCAGGTCGGGTTTCAGTTCGACCTGACGATCGAGGTGTCCGGCGACCTCCCGTCCAGCGTGGGCCAGTTCGGCCTGTCGGTGGTGTCCGGTGCGCTGGCCGCGGCGTTCTACGCACTCGCCGGGTACTCCCCGCTGAAGTCGCTGCCGATCGCAGGTGTCGTCGGCGGGGCGAGCTGGGCCGTCTACGGCGTCATGACCCAGGTCCTCGGGATCGGGCCGGTGCCCTCGACCGGTGCCGCGGCCCTGGTCGTCGGTCTCGCGGCCGGCCTGCTGCGCCGCGGCACGGACACCCCGCCGATGGTCATCACGCTGGCCGGTGTCACGCCGCTGCTGCCCGGTCTGGCCGCGTATCGCGGCTTCTACCAGCTGGCCGTCGAGGGCGTCTCCGAGGGGCTCGTCACGGTCACGGTCGCGCTGGCCATCGGCCTCGCGCTGGCCGCGGGCGTGGCGCTGGGCCAGTTCATCACCCGCCCGCAGCGCACGCCGGAGGAGAAGCACGGGAACAACGAGGCGTCGGCCACCGGCTCCGGCTTCATGCAGGCGCCCGACCTCGGGGACAACGGCGACGCCCCGGCCGGGTCCTCCGAACCGAAGTAGGCTCGGCCGCGGGGCCCGGGGCGGACCCGGGACGCACGGCGAGGAGGGCATGTGACCAGCGGCGAACCGGTGACCGCGGCAGACCTGGTTGTGGTGGCCAACCGGCTTCCGGTGGACTACGTACGACGTCCGGACGGCAGCACGGGCTGGAGGCGCAGCCCGGGCGGCCTGGTCACGGCGCTGGAGCCGACCCTGCGGGCGAGGGAGGGCGCCTGGGTCGGCTGGCCCGGCGTCCCGGACGTCGACGTCGACCCGCTGGTCTCCGACGGCCTGTCGCTGTACCCGGTGCGGTTGTCCGCCCGGGAGGTCGAGGAGTACTACGAGGGCTTCTCGAACGCCACGTTGTGGCCGCTGTACCACGACGTCGTCGCGCAGCCGCAGTTCCACCGGCACTGGTGGCGCACCTACACGAACGTCAACCAGCGGTTCGCCGAGGAGGTTGCGAAGGTCGCCGCGCACGGCGCGACGGTCTGGGTGCAGGACTACCAGCTCCAGCTCGTCCCGGGGCGGCTGCGGGAGCTGCGCCCCGACCTGCGGATCGGTTTCTTCCTGCACATCCCGTTCCCGCCGGTGGAGCTGTTCCGCCAGCTCCCGTGGCGGACCCGGATCCTGGAGGGCCTGCTGGGGGCGGACCTGGTCGGCTTCCACACCGACGGCGGCGTCCGCAACTTCCACTGGCTCGCCCAGGAGCTGGCGGGCGCCTCCGAGCACCGCGACCCGGAGTCGGTGCAGTACGGCGACCGGCGGGTCCGGCTCGGCGCCTTCCCGATCTCGATCGACTCGAAGCGACTCGACCAGCTGTCCCGCTCCGATGCGGTCGTACGGCGGGCCGCCCAGGTCCGGGAGGAGCTCGGCAACCCGTCGAAGATCATCCTCGGGGTGGACCGGCTGGACTACACCAAGGGCATCGACGTCCGACTGCGCGCCTTCCACGAGCTGCTCGAGGAGGGTCGCGTCACGGGCGGCGACACGTCGCGGAGCGGAGCGGAGTCGGCCATCGACACCGTCATGATCCAGTTGGCGACGCCGTCCCGCGAGCGGGTCGAGCACTACCAGCACATGCGCGACGAGATCGAGCTGTCGGTCGGGCGGATCAACGGCGAGTACGCCCGGGTCGGCCACCCCGCGGTGCACTACCTGCACCGCTCGCTGCCGCGGGAGGAGCTGGTCGCGTTCTTCCTCGCCGCCGACGTCATGCTCGTGACGCCGCTGCGGGACGGCATGAACCTCGTCGCCAAGGAGTACGTCGCCTGCCGGCACGACGACGGCGGCGTGCTGGTCCTCTCCGAGTTCACCGGTGCCGCGATCGAGCTGACCAGCGCGCTGCTCGTCAACCCGCACGACACCGACGGGGTCAAGGAGGCGCTGTACGCCGCGCTGACCATGAACCCCGACGAGGGCCGCAAGCGGATGCGGACGCTGCGCCGCCAGGTCCTGGAGTACGACGTCGACCGCTGGGCCCGCTCCTTCCTCGCGGCCCTCGGGGTGAAGGTGGCCGAATGAGCCTGGACGACGACCTCGACCGGATCGGGCGGGTGCGCCGGCTGCTGGTCGCGCTGGACTTCGACGGCGTGCTCGCGCCGCTGGTGGACGACCCGGCGACGTCCCGCCCGCTCCCCGAGTCGGCCGACGCGGTCCGCCGGCTCGCCGCGCACCCCGCGACCACGGTCGTGATGGTGTCCGGGCGCGGCCGCGACGACCTCGCGACCGTGTCCGGGTTCGTCCCGCCGGTCGGGCTGGTCGGCAGCCACGGTGCCGAGTTCGACGAGCAGCTCGCCGGGCTGCTCGGCAAGGACGGGTTCCTCACCGAGGAGCAGGCCCGGCGCCGGGCCGAGCTGGTCGAAGGCCTGGAGAAGCTCGTCGAGCAGGCCCCCGGGGCGCGCCTGGAGGCCAAGCCCGCCGGGGCGGCGGTGCACGTCCGCGGGATGGACCCCGCGGCCGGGGCGGCGCTCCTGGAGCGGGTCGAGGCCGAGTGGGGGCGCGCGGGCATCGACGCGACCGCCGGCAAGGACGTCCTGGACCTGGCGGTGCTCGAGACGACCAAGGGCTCGGCGATCGAGCTGCTCCGCGCGGCGCTCGGAGCCGACGCGGTGCTGTTCGCGGGCGACGACGTCACCGACGAGACCGTGTTCCGGGTGCTGCGCGACGGCGACGTCGGGATCAAGGTGGGCCCCGGGGCCACCGCGGCCGCCCACCGGGTCGCGGACCCGCAGGAGCTGGCCGGCGTCCTCGCGAGGCTGGGCGCTGCGCGCCCGTGAGTGGTTAGCAGGGTCAGGACCCTGCTAACCACTCACGGGCGCGGAGCGCCTACCAGCCGGAGAAGAACTCCCCCGACTGGCGCAGCGCCCGCGTCGTCGTACCGATCACCAGCTCGGTGGGGAGGGTGACGTGCTCCGGGACGTTCCGCTCGCCGCGTTCCAGCAGCAGCCGGCCCGCCTCCCGGCCCTTCTCCCGGAACGGCTGGCGGACGGTGGTCAGCCCGGCCCGTTCGGCCTCGGGAACGCCGTCGAACCCGGCGACCGACAGGTCCTCGGGCACCCGCAGCCCGCGCCGGCGCACCTCGCGGAGCGCGCCGAGGGCGAGGATGTCGGACGTGCAGATGAGGGCGGTGATCCCGGGGTGCGCCTCCAGCAGTGCGGCCGCCCCGTCGGCGCCGGCCTCCGGGGTGTGCTCGAACCGCTCGACGACCGGCACGGTCGACCAGTCGACCCCGGCCTCTGTGAACGCCGCGCGCAGCCCGGCCAGCCGCTCGCGCTGCACGCTGTAGGAGCTGCCCTCCTGGCGGGCCGGATCGGCGGGACCGTCGTGCCGGCGTGCCCCGAGCCGCATGCAGAGCACGCCGATCCTCCGGTGGCCGAGCTCGACCATGTGCCGCCCGAGTGCGAGGGTGCCGGCGCGGTCGTCCACCCCGACCCGGTCGACGCCCTCGACGTCGGCCGGCTGGTCGCACACCACGGTCGGCACCGGGCGCTGCAGCACGGCCCGGTAGTGCGGGTCGTCCTCGCTGACCGAGTAGACGACGAAGCCGTCGACACCCGCCTGGTAGACGGCGTCCACGTCGGAGTGTTCCGGGCTCACCGGCACCAGCAGCAGGCCGGTCCCGGCCTTCTCGCAGGCCAGCGCCAGTCCTTCGAGGAAGCCGGTCGCGCCGGGATCGCGGAACGCGTAGCTCAGCGCCTCGGTGAGCAGCAGCCCGACCGCCCCGGCCCGGCGGGTGCGCAGGGACCGGGCGACCGGGTCCGGGCCGGGGTACCCGAGCCGGCGGGCGGCCTCGAGGACGCGCTCCCGCAGCGGCGCGGACAGCTGGTCGGGCCGGTTGTACGCGTTCGACACGGTCGTCCGGGACACGCCGAGCTCGGCGGCCAGCGACGCGAGCGTCGCCGGGCGCCGCGGATGCTGGGGACCGGACATGCTCCGAACGGTAGCGGCGGGGTCACGGGCGTCCAAGTCGGCCCCGCCTGCAGCGCACGGATCACATCGGCAGCACCGCCATCCGACGGTAGAGTGAATTGAGAACGGTTTTCGATAAAGGTATGCCGATACGTTGATAGGAGAACGTCCGTGTCCCGATCCCCGCTCCGGCCCGCCGCGCTCGTGGCCGGCCTGGCCGCGCTGACCCTGGGCGTGTCCGCCTGCGGGTCCGGCCAGACCCAGGCGCCGAGCACCCCCGCCCCGCCACAGGTCCCCGTCGTCGCCTCCACCGACGCCTGGGGCTCGGTCGCCCGGGCCGTCGGCGGCAACTTCGTCCAGGTCCAGTCGATCATCGACTCGCCGAGCGGTGATCCGCACGGCTACGAGGCCACCCCGCAGGACTCGACCAAGGTCCGTGACGCGAAGCTGGTCGTGATGAACGGCGGCGGTTACGACGCGTTCATGACCGGCCTGGTCCAGGCCTCCGGGAACCGGGCCCCGGTGATCGACGCCGTCGCGTCGTCCGGGATCGAGGGTGCGGCCGGGTCCGCGCCCGCCGCGGCCCCACCCGCTGCGGCCGGCCACAACGAGGCCGGCCACAACGAGGCCGGGCACGGCGAGGCCGGCCACGGCGCGGAGGACCCGCACGCCGCCCACGGCGGGGCTCCCGAGGGCGAGGCCGGCCACGAGGGCCACGACCACGGCTCGTTCAACGAGCACGTCTGGTACAGCCCGCCGGCCGTGCAGAAGGTCGCCGACGCCGTCGCCCAGCAGCTGGCGACGATCGACCCGGCGCACGCCGACTACTACAGGACCAACGCCCAGACCGTCCGCGGCGGCATCCAGCAGCTGACCTCGAAGGCCACCGACATCGGCCGCACCCACCCGGGCGCCCGGGTCGCCGCCACCGAGCCGGTGGCGAACCACCTGCTCGAGGCCGCCGGCGTGCACAACGTGACCCCGCGGGAGTTCTCCGTCGCGGTCGAGGAGGGCACCGACCCGCCTGCCGCCGTCGTCGCGCGGATGCTCGACCTGTTCCGCACCCGGCCACCGGTCGACGCGCTGATCGTCAACAGCCAGACCTCCTCGCCCGGCACCGACCAGGTCCGGGCCGCGGCCGAGCAGGCCGGGGTCCCGGTGATCGAGATGTCCGAGACGCTGCCGGACGGGACCACCGACTACGTGCAGTGGATGAACGCCAACCTCGACGCGCTCGGTGGCGCCCTCAACCGCTGACCGACGACGGAGGAGACTGCTCGCATGAGCGATCCCGCCGCCCGCCCCGCCGATGCGCGATCCGCTGGCGCTACTCGCGGCGCGCTCTCGCTGCGCGGGGCGGGCCTGCGATTCGGGGACCGGACCCTGTGGTCCGGTCTCGACCTCGACGTCGCGCCCGGCGAGTTCGTCGCCGTGCTCGGCCCCAACGGCTCGGGCAAGACGACGCTCGTCCGGGTCCTGCTGGGCCTGCTGCCGCTGTCGGAGGGCGAGGTCCGGGTCTCCGGCCACGCGCCGCGGCGGGGCAGCCCGGAGATCGGCTACGTGCCCCAGCAGCAGCCGCTCGACCCCGACCTGCCGCTGCGCGGGCGGGACCTCGTCGGGCTCGGGCTCGACGGTCACCGGTTCGGCCCCGGCATCGGCCGGCGCCGGGAGCGCCGGGCACGGATCGCCCGGGCCCTGGACCAGGTCGGCGGCACCGGCTACGCCGACGCCCCGATCGGCCGGCTGTCCGGCGGTGAGCAGCAGCGGCTGCGAATCGCCCAGGCACTCGTCGGCGACCCGGCCGTGCTGCTGTGCGACGAGCCGCTGCTCTCCCTGGACCTCTCGCACCAGCGCACCGTCACCCGGCTGATCGACGACCGGCGGCGGGCCCGCGACACCGCCGTCATGTTCGTGACCCACGAGATCAACCCGGTTCTGCCGCTGGTGGACCGGGTGCTCTACCTGGTCGACGGCCGGTTCCGGATCGGCCCGACCGAGGAGGTCATGACCTCCGAGGTGCTCTCCGAGCTGTACCGCACCGAGGTCGACGTGCTGCGGGTGCGGGACCGGCTGGTCGTCGTCGGCGCCGAGGACCAGCCGCACCACGAGCCGCTCCCGGTGGGGGGTGCCTGATGGACCGGATCATCTCGTTCGACGGCACCCTCGAGCTGCTGGGCGAGCCGTTCGTGCAGAACGCGCTGATCGCCTGCGCGGTGCTCGGCCTCGTCGCGGGCCTGCTCACCCCGCTGGTCGTCAGCCGGGGCATGGCGTTCGCCGTGCACGGCACCGCGGAACTCGCCTTCACCGGCGGCGCCGCCGCGCTGCTGGTCGGCCTCGAGGTCGGGCTGGGCTCGGTGGCCGGCGCCGTGATCGCAGCGATGATCTTCGGGGTGCTCGGGCTGCGGCAGCGCGAGCGGGACTCGGTGATCGGCGTCGTGATGGCGTTCGGGCTCGGGCTCGGCGTGCTGTTCCTGTCCCTGTACGACGGCCGCTCCTCCAACCGGTTCGGCCTGCTCACCGGCTCGATCGTGGCGGTCGACGGCACCAACCTGTGGGTGCTGGCGACGGTCGCCGTGCTGGTACTGGCGACGCTGCTGGTGGTCTACCGGCCGCTGCTGTTCGCCAGCACCGACCCGGACGTCGCGCTCGCCCGCGGCGTCCCGGTGCGGGCGCTGTCGCTGGTCTTCGCGGTGCTGATCGGGCTGGTCACGGCGCTGGCGGTGCCGATCGTCGGGGCGATCCTGGTGCTGGCGGTGATGATCGTGCCGGGCGCCGCGGCGAACCGGGTCACGGCGAACCCGGTGCGCGCGACGGTGATCGCGATCATCATCGCCGAGATCGCCCTGGTCGGCGGGACCGTGCTGTCGCTCGCTCCGGGGCTCCCGGTGTCGGCGTACGTGGCGGCGCTCGGGTTCGTCGCCTACCTGCTGTGCCGGGGCGTCGCCCGGCTGCGCGGGCGGGCGCCGGTCCGGGCCTGACCCGCCGAGGCCGGACGGTGCCGGCGGTGCCGACCCCGGGTCAGAGCTGCCGGCGCCGCCGGGCCACCTCGGCCAGCACCACCCCGGTCGCCACCGAGGCGTTCAGCGACTCGACCTCGCCCGCGAGGGGGATCGACACGGTCACGTCGCACGTCTCGCGAACCAGCCGGGACAGGCCCTTGCCCTCGGACCCGGTGACGAGCACCAGCGGGCCGCCGGCGAGGTCGAACTCGTCGAGCGAGACGTCGCCGTCCGCGGCCAGCCCGGCCACCATCAGCCCGGCCGAGGCGTACTCGCGCAGCGTCCGGGTGAGGTTGGTGGCCCGGGCCACCGGGACGCGGGCCGCGGTTCCGGCGGAGGTCCGCCAGGCCACCGCCGTCATCCCGGCGGAGCGCCGCTGCGGGACGACGACGCCGTGCCCCCCGAACGCCCCCACCGAGCGGACGACCGCGCCAAGGTTCCGCGGGTCGGTCACCCCGTCCAGCGCGACGGCGAGTGCCGGCCGTCCGGAGTCGGCGGCCGCCTCGAGCAGCTCGTCCGGGTGGGCGTACTCGTAGGGGGGCACCTGCAGCGCCACGCCCTGGTGCAGCGCCCCGCCGGTGATCCGGTCCAGGTCGTTGCGGGGGACCTCCAGGATGGAGATGCCCCGCTCCGCGGCGAGCGCGACGGCCTCGGCGATCCGCTCGTCGGCGGGCATCCCGGTGGCGACGTGCAGCGCCGTCGCCGGGACACCCGCCCGGAGGCACTCGACGACCGGGTTGCGGCCGAGCACGGTCTCGGGGCCCTCCTCGTCGCCGCGCCGGCCGGCGACCGGGCGGCGCCGCTGCTGCTGTTCCTGCTGGGCGCGGCGGGCGGCCGCCTTCTGCTTCGGGTGCCCGGGCCGCATCTCGCCGGGCGGGGTCGGCCCCTTGCCGCGCAGCGCGCGCCGGGACTGGCCGCCGGAGCCGACGACCATCCCCTTCTTCGTGCCCTCCTTGCGGACGGCACCGCGCCGCTTGGAATTTCCTGCCATCGGTCCTACGCGTCCTTCAGGGTCCAGGTGGAGCCGCCGGCGCCGTCCTCGACGGCGATCCCGGCAGCCAGCAGTTCGTCACGGAGCCGGTCCGCGGTGGCGAAGTCGCGCTCGGCGCGCGCCGCCTGGCGGCGCTCCAGCATCGACTCGACCAGGGTGGCGAGTGCCTGCCGGGCGGTGTCGGCGGTGTGGTCGGCCGGTCCGCCTGCGGCCAGCGGGTCCAGGCCGAGCACGCCGGTCGTCGCGCGCACGGCCGACGCCGCCTGCGAGGCGGCCGCGGCGTCACCGGCGTCGAGGGCGGAGTTGCCCTCCCGCACCAGCCGGTGCACGACGCCGAGCGCGGCCGGGGTGCCGAGGTCGTCGTCCATGGCTGCGGTGAACTCCGCCGGCACCGACGGGGACGGCTCGGGCAGCCCGTGCCGCTCCCGGACCCGGTTCACGAACGACTCGACCCGCCGGTACGCGGCGACGGCCTCGTCGAGGGCGGCGTCCGAGTACTCGATCGCCGACCGGTAGTGCGGCCCGACCAGGTAGTAGCGCAGCTCCACCGGCCGGACCCGCTGCAGCAGCGCCTCGATCTGCAGCGTGTTGCCCAGCGACTTGGACATCTTCTCGCCGCCCATGGTCACCCAGGCGTTGTGCAGCCAGAACCGGGCGAACGGGTCCCCGGCCGCGTGGGACTGGGCCCGCTCGTTCTCGTGGTGCGGGAACACCAGGTCCAGCCCGCCGCCGTGGATGTCGAACTCCGGGCCGAGGTAGGCGGTCGCCATCGCCGAGCACTCCAGGTGCCAGCCCGGGCGGCCGTGCCCCCACGGCGTCGGCCAGCTCGGCTCGCCGGGCTTCGCCGCCTTCCACAACGTGAAGTCCAGCGGGTCCTTCTTCGCGCAGGGGTCGCCTTCACCCTGGTGGACGTCGTCGACCTTCTGGCCGGACAGCGACCCGTACTCGGGTAGCGTGCGCACGGCGAAGTAGACGTCCCCGCCGGCGGTGTAGGCGTGCCCGCGCTCGATCAGCCGCTCGATCAGCTCGATCATCTGCGTGATGTGCCCGGTCGCCCGCGGCTCGGCCGACGGCGGCAGGCAGCCCAGCGCGTCGTACGCGGCGGTGAAGGCCCGCTCGTGCGTGGCCGCCCACTCCCACCAGGGCCGGCCGGCGGCCTCGGACTTGCGCAGGATCTTGTCGTCGATGTCGGTGACGTTGCGGACCAGGGTGACGTCGTAGCCGCTGTGCGCGAGCCAGCGGCGCAGGACGTCGTAGTCGAGGCCGGAGCGGACGTGGCCGATGTGCGGCAGGCCCTGCACGGTCGCCCCACAGACGTACATCGACACGGCTCCGGCCCGCAGCGGCGTGAAGGCACGCTGCTCCCTGGTCGCTGAGTCGAGAAGTCTGAGGCTCACATCACCAGGGTACGGAGGCGGTACCGGCGGCCTCGCGCCGGGCGTTCCGATTCGTCCACTACACCGGCGCGGCCCGCGTGACAAGGTTCGGGCATGAGCATTCAGCAGCTGTACCCGCGCCTCGTCGTGGCCGACGCCGACGCGGCGATCGCCTTCTACACCGCGGCGTTCGGCGCCGAGCTCGTCGAGCGCTACACCGACGGTTCCGGCAACGTCGTGCACGCCCTGCTCCGCGCCGGGAGCGCGGTCTGGGCGGTCAAGGACGGCGACGCCGTCGACCCGCCGCCGGGCGGACCCGGCGGCAGCGTGATCATGGCCATCTACGTCGACGACCCGGACGCGACGGCCGCGGCGATGCTGGACGGCGGCGGCAGCGTGATCTTCGAGGTCGCCGACCATCCTTACGGCGAGCGCGGCGGCCGGCTCGCGGACCCGTTCGGGCACAGCTGGATGATCGCTTCCCGCTCCGCGGACCTCACGCCCGAGGAGATCCAGCGGCGGACGGCCGACGCCTATCCGTGAGCCAGCAGCAGTGCCGTCGCCACGGCGGCGCGGCCCTCGCCGCGGCCGGTGAGGCCGAGGCCGTCGGTGGTGGTCCCGGAGACCGAGACCGGCCCGCCGACGATCTCCGACAGCACCTTCTCGGCCTCGCCGCGGCGGCGACCGATCTTCGGGTCGTTGCCGATCACCTGGACGGCGGCGTTCCCGACGGTCCAGCCGTCCCGTTCGAGCAGCCGGCGGACCTCGGCGAGCAGGGTCGCGCCGGATGCACCGGACCACTCCGGGCGCCCGGTGCCGAACACCGCGCCCAGGTCGCCGAGCCCGGCGGCGGACAGCAGCGCGTCGCACAGCGCGTGCGCGGCGACGTCGCCGTCGGAGTGGCCGGCGCAGCCGTCGGCGCCGTCCCAGAGCAGGCCGGCGACCCAGCAGTCGCGGCCGGGTTCGACGGGGTGGACGTCGGTGCCGATCCCGACCCTCATCCGGCCCTCACCCCGTCCCTGTCCGCGCACCCGGCCGCGGCACCGGCGAGCAGCAGCCCGGCGATCCGCAGGTCCCACGCCGTCGTCACCTTGAACGCCAGCGGATCTCCCGGCACGGTCGCGACCGGGTCGCCGAGCGCCTCGACCAGCCCCGCATCGTCGGTCCGCGGGTCGGGCTCGCCCGCGTAGGCCCGCCGCAGGTCGGGTGCCCGGAACCCCTGCGGCGTCTGGACCGCGCGCAGCGCGGAGCGGTCCACGGTGGACACCACGACGCCCGCCGGGTCCACCTGTTTGATCGTGTCCGCGACCGGGAGCACCGGAACCACCGCGGGCGCGCCGGCGCGCACGGCGGCGACCACCCGGGACACGACACCGGCCGGCGTGAGCGGGCGCGCGGCGTCGTGCACCAGCACGATCTCGACGTCCGGCCCGATGGCGGCCAGCCCGGCCGCGACCGACGCGGTGCGGTCCGCACCACCGGCGACCACGGTCACCGGCCGCGCCGGCAGCAGCGCCGCGGCGCCGTCGACCTCGTCGACCGGCACGACGACGACCACGTGGTCGACCACGCCCGATGCCAGCAGCCCGTCGACGGCCCGGACCAGCATCGGCACGCCGGCCAGCTCGACGAACGCCTTGGGCACGCCGGCCCCCAGGCGCACCCCGGACCCGGCCGCGGGCAGCACGGCGACCACGGCCGCCCCGGAGGACGGTCCGCTCACCGACGCCCTCAGGCGACCGCGGTGGCGAGCACCTCGTCGAGCAGGACCTCGGCCCGTTCCTCGTCGGTGCCCTCGGCCAGGGCGAGCTCGCTGACCAGGATCTGCCGCGCCTTGGCGAGCATCCGCTTCTCGCCTGCGGACAGGCCACGGTCCTTCTCGCGGCGCCACAGGTCGCGGACGACCTCGGCCACCTTGTTCACGTCACCGGAGGTCAACTTCTCCCAGTTGGCCTTGTACCGGCGGGACCAGTTGGTCGGCTCCTCGGTGTGCGGCGCGCGCAACACCTCGAAGACCCGATCCAGGCCCTCCTGCCCCACGACGTCCCGGACGCCGACGACCTCGACATTGTCAGCGGGAATGCGGACCGTCAGATCACCCTGCTGGACCTTCAGGACGAGGTACTGGACTTCCTCGCCCTTGATCGTCCGAGTCTCGATCGCCTCGATGAGAGCGGCACCGTGGTGCGGGTAGACGACGGTCTCTCCGACCTTGAAAACCATGTGTCCTCTGGCCCCTTTCGCTGGGTCCAGATTAACACGTCGTCCGCGCGGGCCGGAGACCGGCTTTCGCCGTCGTCGCAGGTCAGGGGGTTGACAACGCCGGCAAAACGTGTTCCCCGCAGGTGTGTCGGCGCGTGGACACGTGCCCGTCGCCGCGCCGTCACGTCCCGGACGCCCGGTCGGGACGCCCGACCGCGCACCCACCGGCGGCACGAGACTAGGCTCTGGGTCGGATCGCGCGATCCCCGACGCCCGGACGGTACCGACCGGACCGGCGCGCCGCGGGACCACGCGCCGTCCGCCAGAGCCGTACGCGCGCCGGGAGCCGTTCCCGGCCGGCAGGAAGGACACGCCGACCGTGAGCCGCAACCGCCGCCCCCTCCGGACCCTGGCCGGGGTCGCCGGAGCCGTCGCCCTGTCCGGTCTGCTGCTGAGCGGATGCGGGACCGGGCAGCTCTCGCAGACCGCCGGCCAGGTCGCCGCCACGAACGGCCTCAACGGCTCGGTCGGCGCCGTCGACCTGCGCGACGTGCAGATCGCCTACCCCGCGGCCCCGGCCAGCCCGGCCGCGCTGTACGCCCGCGGCAGCTCCGCGCCGATCCGGGCCACGCTGGTCAACAGCGGTGCGACCGCGGACCGCCTGGTCTCGGTCAGCACCCCGGCCGCGACGAGCGTCCGGATCCAGGGCGACACCGCCATGCCGCAGGACGTCGCGCTGGTGTCGAAGGGCAACACGCCGATCACCGCGACCGGGACCCGCGAGATCCAGCTCGTCGCCGAGGGGCTGACCCAGCCGGTCGCGGCGGGCAGGACCGTCCCGATGACGTTCGTGTTCGAGCGGGCCGGGTCGGTGACCGTGGACGTGCCGACCGCGATCCCGGCCGAGGGCCGTCCCGGCGCGGAGCCGGAGCGGGTCGCCGCCGAGGGCGGCGGGCACGGCGGCGGCCACGGCAGCGGTGAGACCGGCGTCGGCGGGCACGGCGGCGGCGAGTCGCACAGCACCCCGGCGCCCGGGCAGGAGCACGGCCAGCCGCCGCACGGCGGTGCGCCGGCCCCGGGCAACGAGGGCACCGGCTCGGGCGGCGGCCACTGACACCCCGGAGCCGGGCCGCCCGCTCGGGCGGCTACCGCTGCACCGAGTGCGACCAGCGCACCGCCCAGTGGGTCGGGCGCTGCCCCGGCTGCCAGGCGTGGGGCTCCCTGGAGCAGGTCGAGGCCCCGCGCGCGGCGGGCCCCCGGACCGTCGTCGCGGGTGCCCCGAGCACGCCGGCGCAGCGGATCGCCGAGGTCGAGCTGGACTCGGCGCGGGCCCGCCCGACCGGGGTCGAGGAGCTCGACCGGGTGCTGGGCGGCGGGCTCGTCCCGGGCGCCGTGGTGCTGCTCGCCGGGGAGCCCGGCGTCGGGAAGTCCACGCTGCTGCTGGAGGTCGCGGCGCGCGTGGCGGCCCGCTCCCGGGTGCTGTACGTGTCCGGCGAGGAGTCCGCGGGCCAGGTGCGGCTGCGGGCCGAGCGCACCGGCGGCGTGCACGACGAGCTGTACCTCGCCGCCGAGTCCGGCCTGGAGTCGGTGCTCGGCCACGTCGAGGCGCTGCAGCCGTCGCTGCTGGTCGTCGACTCGATCCAGACCATGTCGACGGCCACGGTGGACGGCAGCCCGGGCGGGGTCACCCAGACCAGGGCGGTCACCGTCGGGCTGACCGCGCTCGCCAAGGAACGCGGCCTGGCCGTGCTGCTCGTCGGCCACGTGACCAAGGACGGCGGGATCGCCGGCCCCCGGGTGCTGGAGCACCTGGTCGACGTGGTGCTGCACTTCGAGGGTGACAAGCACTCGGCGCTGCGGATGGTCCGCGGGGTGAAGAACCGGTTCGGCCCGGCCGACGAGGTCGGCTGCTTCGAGCTGCGGGACTCCGGCATCGTCGGGCTGCCCGACCCGTCAGGCCTGTTCGTCGGGCGGTTCGGGCAGGGCGCCGACGGCGTGCAGCCCGGCACCGCCGTCACCGTCGTGATGGACGGCAGGCGACCGCTGCTCGCCGAGGTGCAGGCCCTGGTGGCCGGGGCGAACATCCCGAGCCCGCGGCGCGCGGTGACCGGGCTGGACGCGTCCCGGGTGCCGATGCTGCTGGCCGTCGTCGAGCGCCGCGGCGGGCTCAAGCTGCACGACGCCGAGGTCTACACGGCCACCGTCGGCGGCATGAAGATCACCGAGCCGGCCGCGGACCTGGCGGTCGCGCTCGCCGTCGTCTCGGCCAGGCGTGACGTCCAGCTGCCGGCCGACCTGGTCGTGCTCGGCGAGCTGGGCCTGGCCGGGGAGCTGCGCCGAGTGCACGGCGTCGAGCGGCGGCTGGCCGAGGCGGCCCGGCTGGGGTTCACCAAGGCGATCGTCCCGGCGGGCGCCGAGGTCGGCTCGACCGGGATGCGGATCACCGAGGCGTCGTCGCTGCGGGAGATCATGGCAAGGGTGCGCTGACGCGCCCGTGAGTGGTTACGAGGGCCAGGGCCCGCGTAACCACTCACGAGGCGTCAGCCCATCAGCAGCGGGACCGGCTCGCTGACGACAGCGCCGAGCCGGGCCAGCACCCGGTAGCCGCCGGCCGCCACCCGTTCCCGCTCGGCCCCGCAGCCGGGCTCGGACGCCAGCCCGCTCCAGGTCACCGCGAACGCGACCGGCTGCCCCGGGACCAGCGTCCGCAGGTCGTCGGTGGCCGGGTTGGCGCAGTCGTTCGACGACCACAGCTTCCGCGCCCCGTCGCCGCTCCAGACCGCGATCTCCTGCTCGGTGCCGTCCAGGTCGCGCACGCACGGCTGCCCGGAGGTGTTGGTGACGACCAGCCGCAGCTCCGGCCGGGCCCCGGGCGGGTAGGCGGGCTGCCCGGCCTCGGCCCGCACCTCGATCATCCCGTCCGAGCACGGGACCGGTCCGGTCGGCGGCGACGGCGCGCCCTCGGGCACCGGGACCGACGGCCGCGGCGTGTCGTCGGGGCGGACCGTCTCGTCCCCCGGGCCCGCGTTCGGGGCCGCGGGCCCGGGGGACGCACCCGTCGTCCCGGGGGGAGCTCCGGGACCGGCGGGGGTGGGGAGCGGCGCGTGCGCGGGGCCCGGGGCGGGGGGTGCCGGGGCCGCGGGCGGGGGAGCCGCCGCTCGGATGTCCGGTGTGGACTGCGCTGCGGGGTCGGTCGGCACGTCGGAGTCCCCGGGGGCCAGCAGCCACGCCGCCAGCCACGGCCCCGCGGCGAGCGCGAGGAGGGCGAGGCCGACCGCGACTGCGCGCCGACGCCAGTAGACCGACGCCGGCAGCGGTCCCACCGGGTCCAACATGTCACTCACCGTAGAACTGCGATCACCTGGTGTCGTCGTCGCCGCGCCGTGTCCGGGCGGTCCGGAGCAGGTCGACCCGTGTGAGGGAGGGTCGCGCTCCCGGGCGGGTGAGCCCGTCCCGCGGACGCGTGACGGTCGCGGACCGGCGGTGCGGATTCCACCGGACGGGGCAGTCCTGCGGCGTCCCCGCCGGGTGGTCCGGTCGACGCCCGGTGATCCCGCCGCCCGTCCGGGCCGGTGGATCTCCCTCCGACGCGGCCCCGCCGATGCGCGCGCCCGGACCGCCGGCGCGGTAGTGCGCCGCCGTCGCGGGGGCGCATCCCGGCCCGGCGGCCGCACCCGCGGGCGCCCGGGCGACACTGGGCGGGTGCTGGCCGAGCTGATCTCCCCGTGGTTCCGGGCGCATGCCCGCGATCTGCCGTGGCGCCGCCCGGGCACCACGCCGTGGGGCGTGCTGGTGAGCGAGTTCATGCTCCAGCAGACACCGGTCAGCCGGGTCGAACCCGTCTGGCCGGCCTGGATGGAGCGCTGGCCGGTCCCGTCCGCGCTGGCCGCCGCGCCGCGCGCGGACGTCCTGCGGGCCTGGGGCAAGCTCGGCTACCCGCGCCGCGCGATCCGGCTGCACGAGGCCGCCGCGGCCATCGCCGAGCGGCACGGCGACGTCGTGCCCGCCGACGTCGACGCGCTCGAGGCCCTGCCCGGCATCGGCTCCTACACCGCGCGGGCGGTGGCCGCGTTCGGGTACGGCCGGCGCGCCCCGGTCGTCGACACCAACGTGCGCCGTGTCGTGGCCCGTGCCGTGCACGGGCGGGGCGACGCCGGGCCCGCGCGGACGAAGGCCGACCTCGCCGACGTCGACGCCCTGCTCCCGCCCGACGACGCCGGCGCGGCCACCGTGTCCGCCGGGCTGATGGAGCTGGGCGCGGTCGTGTGCACCGCCCGGACCCCGCGCTGCCCGCGGTGCCCGGTGGCGCACGCCTGCGCCTGGGTGGCCGCCGGACGGCCCGCCTACGACGGCCCGCGGCGGCCCGTGCAGGGGTTCGCCGGGACCGACCGGCAGGTGCGCGGCAAGCTGCTGGACGTGCTCCGCAGCGCTCCCGGCCCGGTCGAGCGGGCCGCCCTCGACGCCGTCTGGTCCGACGCGGGCCAGCGCGACCGCTGCCTGGACTCGCTGCTCGTCGACGGCCTCGCCGAGCAGACCGACGACGGCCGTTTCGCCCTCCCGGCTTGATGCCCAGCACCGTCCGGTTCCGGCTCGACCCGCAGGCCGTGGCCGGCCTGGGTGCGCTGCGGTCCCGGCTCCGTGCCGCCGGCCTGCCCACCGCCACCGGCACCCCGGACGTCGTCGCGGCGGCCGCGGGCACGATCGGGCGCCCGGCCCGGGACGCGCTCGCCGCCGAGCTCCGGACGGTCGCGCTGCCGGCGTTGTGGCTGGCCACGCTCGGCTCCGTCACCGGGGACGACGACGCGCTGGTGCTCGCCGCCGTCACCGACCCGGAGGTGCTCGCGGTGCACACCGCGGTGCACGACGCGCTGGCCGGCCGGGCCCGCGGGGCGCACGCGGCGCACCTGCCCGGGTCCTGGCTGCCGCACGTGGTGCTGGCGACCGGGCGTCCGGCGGAGGCGTTCGCGCTGCTGCACCCGGCCGAGCCGGTGCGGGCGCGGATCGTGGCCGTCGAGCTGCACGACACGCGCAGCGGGGAGACCGAGGTGCTCGCCTCCTGAGCGCAACGGTCAGGGGTGGCGCCGGCCCGGGTGACGAGGGAACTCCCGGGCGGGGTCAGGCCGTCCGGGCCAGGTGGGCGGTGACCTCCGCCGCCCACGTGACCGGGTCGGCGTCGTGCACCAGGTGGCCGGTGCCGGGCAGCCGCACGTGCCGGGCCCCCGGGACGCGGGCGGCCAGCAGCTCCAGCTGCCCGGGCGGGACGGCCGACTCGCCCGCCTCGATCACCAGCAGCGGCACCCGCGCCCGCGACACCTCGTCGAGCAGCGGCGCCCGCGTCCAGTGGCGGGCGATCTCGAGCGCGTCGCCGACGTCGCAGGCCAGCCACCAGCCGTCGTCCCGCCGGACCGCGCAGCGTCCCATGTGGATGCCCACCTCCGGGCGCGGGTGGCCGGTCACCCGCTCCAGGGCGGCGCGCGACGGGTGCGGCCCGGCGACCACGCCGAACCAGGACCGCATGTCGTCGAGCAGGCCGGGCGGGGAGCCGGTGAGGTCCAGCGGCGAGTCCTCCACGACCACCGCGGTCACCAGTTCCGGCCGCGCGACCGCGGCCAGCAGCGCCGAGATCCCACCCATCGAATGGCCGACCAGCGCGGCCGGGCCGGTGCGTTCCAGCAGCTCGACGACGTCGGCCGCGAGCCGGCGCGGTGACCAGGCCTCCGGCTCCGCGGGGACGGGGCGCCCGGAGCGGCCGTGCCCGCGGGCGTCCGGGGCCAGTACCCGGCCGGTGGGCGTGAGGTCGGTGGCCCGCGGCCGCCAGCTCGCCGCGCAGCTCATCAGGCCGTGCAGCAGGACGATCGGCCGGCCGGACCCGCCGAGCCCGGTGACGGCCAGGTCCACTCCGTCCGACGCCCGCACGGCCCGACCCTAGGCTGCCCGTATGGCAGGCGAGGACGACGTCCGCCGGATCGCCCTCGGGCTGGACGGTGTCGAGGAGATCCCCAGTGACGGGTTCGACTTCCGGGTGCGGGGCAAGGGGTTCGTCTGGTCGTACCCGGAGCGGGTGCCCGGGCGGCGCCGGGTGATCCGGACCGACGTCGCCGTGCTCTACGTGGGCGACGAGGCCGAGAAGCAGGCCCTGCTGCTCGGCGAGCCCGAGCTGTTCTTCACCGCGCCCGGTTACGAGCCGTGGCCGCTGGTGCTGGTGCGGCTGGACCAGGTGGACGGCGGCCGGCTGGCCGAGCTGATCGGGGACGCCTGGCGCATGCGGGTCGACGAGGCGGCACCGGACGAGGCGCCGCGCCCCCGCACGGCCCGCAGGCGCGGGCCCGGGCGCTGAGCGGCGGCCGGGAAGGGTTGACATCGGCGGGGCCGCGGGCAAGCTCTTTCCCAAGGTCTACGAGTGTCGCCAGGTTTTCGGGACGCCAGGACTCACGTTCGGTCGGTGGCAACGGCTTCGCTCACGACCTCGTGAGGAGGCATGCAGCCATGGAAGATCGATGCATCGTCGTCGGCGTCGACGGCTCGGAAGGGAGCCGGCTGGCGTTGCGCTGGGCGCTCCGCGAAGCCCGGTACCGGGGCGACGCGATCAAGGCGGTCGCCGCCTGGCACTGGGAGGAGTTCGACGAAGGACTGCTCGACCCCACCGGACGGCGGGCGGCGGAGGACGACGCCCGGCGGACACTGGACAGGGAGATCGACCTCGCCCTCGCCGAGTGGCCGGACGAACCACCGCCGCTCCGGCGGGAAATCGCCGAGGGTTCGCCGGCGGACGTCCTGGTCCGTGCGGCCGAGGGCACCGAGATGCTGGTGCTCGGCAGTCACGGGCACGGCAGGTTCCGGCACGCCACCCTCGGTTCGGTGGGTGAGAAGTGCGTGCGGTCCGCGACCTGCCCGGTCGTCATCCTGCCGCTGCCCCACCGGCAGCGCGGGCGGGCCCGCCACAGCAGCGCCGAGGCGGTCGGCTGACAAAGCGCGGCGGCGGGGCGGCCCGTCGGCGCCGGTGCGCGCGCCCGATCGGCACCGGTCACGCCCGGCCGGGCTACCGTGGACCCATGGCCGTTGTGAAGATCAATGCGATCGAGGTGCCGGAGAACGCGGGCCCGGAGCTGGAGAAGCGGTTCGCGCACCGCCTGCACGCCGTCGACGGGCAGCCGGGATTCATCTCGTTCGAGCTGCTGCGCCCGGTCGCCGGCGACGACCGGTACTTCGTCGTGACGCACTGGGAGACCGAGGAGGCGTTCCAGGCCTGGCGCGACGGACCGGCCGCGGAGGCGCACGCCGGCCAGCGCTCGCCGAAGCCGGTGTCCACGGGCGCCTCGCTGCTCGAGTTCGAGGTCGTGGACCTCGAGAAGATCGCCGCGGAGTCCTGATCGACCCCGCCGGGGTCGCCGCCGCCTACCCCGAGGAGATCGCGGCGGCGGCGGACGTCGTCCGCTCCGCGGAGGCACTGCTGGTCACCGCCGGGGCCGGGATGGGCGTCGACTCGGGGCTGCCGGACTTCCGCGGCGGCGAGGGGTTCTGGCGGGCCTATCCGCCGTACGCGCGGCTCGGCCTGCGCTTCGAGGAGCTCGCCGACCCCGAGCACTTCGCCGACGACCCGCAGCTGGCGTGGGGCTTCTACGGGCACCGGCTGCACCTGTACCGGCGGACCGTGCCGCACTCCGGGTTCGCGGTCCTGCGGCGCTGGTCCGAGCGGGTCCCGACGAGCGTCTTCACCTCCAACGTGGACGGCCACTTCCAGCGGGCCGGGTTCCCCGCCTGCGACGTCGCCGAGGTGCACGGCTCCATCCACCACCTGCAGTGCCTGCGGCTGTGCGGGTACGGCGTGTGGCCGGCCGACGGCGTCGACGTGGTGATCGACGAGGACACGATGCGGGCGGTCGGCGAGCTGCCGCGCTGTCCCGGCTGTGGCGGGCTCGCCCGGCCGGCGATCCTCATGTTCGGCGACTTCGGCTGGGACGACTCGCACGCCGCACCCGCGCTCGCCCGGCACGCGGACTGGCTGAAGGCGCACCGGTCCGGGGTGGCCGTCGTCGAGATCGGGGCCGGGACGGCGCTGCCGACCGTGCGCCGCCGTTCCGAGCTGGCCTCCGCCGCGACCGGGGCGCTGGTGCGGATCAACGTGCGGGAGCCCGAGGTGCGGCACGGGCGCGGCATCGGCATCCCCGCGCCCGCCGCGGCGACCCTCGCCGCGCTGGACGTGGCGCTCACGACGCGCTGACCTGCTCCCTGACCGCGCCCACCCGGCTGCCACACCTGCCCCAACCGCCCCACCCGCCCCAGCCCCGACGCACTCATGGAGCAAAAGCACGGTGCCACGGGGCTTTTGGTCCATGAGTGGGTTCGGGTCGGGCGGGCGGGCGGCGGGTGGGGTCAGGTGCTCTCGAGGGCCTGCCACTCCTCGTCGGTGAAGAGGCGGGAGCGGATCAGGAAGCGGACGCCCTCCGGTGCCTCGACCGAGAACCCGCTGCCGCGGCCCTTCACCACGTCGACGGTCAGGTGGGTGTGCTTCCAGTACTCGTACTGCGACGCCGACATCCAGAAACCGATCGGCTTCTCCAGCCCCTCCACCCGGAGATCACCCAGGTGGACGTCCGAACCACCGGTCCTGAAGTCGCCGTCCGGGTAGCACATGGGCGCGCTGCCGTCGCAGCACCCGCCGGACTGGTGGAACATCAGCGGACCGTGCAGGCCGGTGAGCCTGACCAGCAGTTCGGCCGCGGCCGGCGTCAGCGCCACCCGCTCCGGCCGGTCCATCAGAAGAAGCCCAGTGCGTTCGGCGAGTAGCTCTGCAGGACGTTCTTGGTCTGCTGGTAGTGGTCGAGCATCATCTTGTGGTTCTCGCGGCCGATGCCGGACTGCTTGTAGCCGCCGAACGCCGCGTGCGCGGGGTAGGCGTGGTAGTTGTTCACCCACACCCGGCCGGCCTGGATCTCGCGGCCCGCGCGGTAGGCGGTGTTGGCGTCGCGGCTCCACACACCGGCCCCGAGGCCGTACAACGTGTCGTTCGCGATCTTCATGGCGTCGTCGTAGTCGGAGAACCGGGCCACCGACACGACCGGGCCGAAGATCTCCTCCTGGAAGATCCGCATCGAGTTGGTGCCCTCGAAGACGGTCGGCTTGATGTAGTACCCGCCGGACAGCTCGCCGCCCAGGTCCGCCTTCTCCCCGCCGGTGAGGACCTTGGCGCCCTCCTGCCGGCCGATGTCGATGTAGGACAGGATCTTCTCGAACTGGTCGTTCGAGGCCTGCGCCCCGATCATCGTGTCGGTGTCGAGCGGGTTGCCCTGCTTGACCTGCTCGACCCGCTTGACGGCCTGCTCGAGGAAGTCCTGGTAGATGCCGCCCTGGATGAGCGCCCGCGACGGGCAGGTGCAGACCTCGCCCTGGTTGAGGGCGAACATCGCGAAGCCCTCGAGGGCCTTGTCGTAGAAGGCGTCCTGCTGGGCGGCGACGTCGTCGAAGAAGATGTTCGGGCTCTTCCCGCCCAGCTCCAGCGTGACCGGGATCAGGTTCTCCGACGCGTACTGCATGATCAGCCGGCCGGTGGTCGTCTCACCGGTGAACGCGATCTTCGAGATGCGCTTGTTGGACGCCAGCGGCTTGCCGGCCTCCACGCCGAAGCCGTTCACGACGTTCACCACGCCCGGCGGGAGCAGGTCGGCGACCAGGTCCAGCAGCACGTGGATCGAGGCCGGGGTCTGCTCGGCCGGCTTGAGGACGACGGCGTTGCCCGCGGCCAGCGCCGGTGCCAGCTTCCAGATCGCCATCAGGATCGGGAAGTTCCACGGGATGATCTGGCCGACGACGCCCAGCGGTTCGTGGAAGTGGTAGGCGACGGTGTCGTCGTCGATCTGGGAGAGGCCGCCCTCCTGCGCGCGGATCGCACCGGCGAAGTAGCGCAGGTGGTCGATCGCGAGCGGGATGTCGGCCGCGAGGGTCTCGCGGCAGGCCTTGCCGTTCTCCCAGGACTCGGCGACGGCGACGGCCTCGAGGTTCGCCTCGATGCGGTCGGCCATCTTGTTCAGGATGTTGGCCCGCTCGGTCGTCGAGGTCCGGCCCCACGCGGGAGCGGCCGCGTGGGCGGCGTCGAGCGCCTTCTCGACGTCGTCGGCGGTGCCGCGGGCGATCTCGGTGAAGGTCTGGCCGGTGATCGGTGTCGGGTTCTCGAAGTACTGGCCCGTGGCCGGTGCGACGTACTCACCGCCGATGAAGTGGTCGTAGCGGGGCTTGAACGAGACGACGCTGTCCGGCTGGCCCGGGGCCGCGTAGATGGCCATCGTGGGGTGTCCTTCCCGTGGGTGCTTCGTGGAACCGTGCGTGACGCCGGACACTAGGAAGGCGAGGGTTGCGCGAAAGTTGCACGCAGATGCGGAACCTGACCGTGTGGACAGTCCCGATCGCGGATCCGGTTCAGGCAAGGCTGTGCTACATCGCTGGCTGAGGGCCGGGGCTGCGGGCGGGGACGGTGCCCGACCAACCGGCGCCCGCCGACGGCCCGGCGCGGGCACGCCTCGCCGGTGGGGAGCGCCCGCCCGGCTGCGACCATGACCACCACGACGGGCGCCGGGCCCGGGAACGCGGAGGGGGCGGCGGTGGCGGACGGGCCGGAGCGGATCGACCGGTTCGCCGAGCTGGTGGCGCGGGCCAGGGCGCTCACCGCGGGCGGGGAACGCCGGGCCGTGCTCGGCATCGCCGGCGCGCCGGGCGCCGGCAAGACCACCCTGGCGCTCGCGGTGGTCCGCGCGCTGGCCGCGGACCCGCCGGCCGGCATGGACGCGGGCTGGGTCACCCACGTCCCGATGGACGGTTACCACCTCGCCGACGTCGAGCTGGACCGGCTCGGCCGCCGGGACCGCAAGGGGGCACCGGACACGTTCGACCCGGCCGGCTACGCGGCCCTGCTCCGGCGGCTGCGCGCGGGGTGTGACACCGGCCCGGTGTACGCGCCGGCGTTCGACCGGGAGATCGAGCAGCCGGTCGCGGGTTCGATCCCGGTCCGCCCGGGGTGCCGGCTGGTCGTCAGCGAGGGCAACTACCTGCTCGTCGACACCCCGGAGTGGTGCGCGGTGCGTGCGGAGTTCGACGAGGTCTGGTTCCACGAGACCGACGAGGAGTTGCGCCGGGAGCGGCTGGTCGCGCGGCACGTCCGGTTCGGCAAGACGCCGGAGCACGCCCGGGCCTGGGTCCGGGACACCGACGAGCCGAACGCCCGGCTGGTCGCGGCCACCCGGTACCGGGCGGACGTCGTGGTCGCCTGCGCGGAGATCCCCGGCTGAGCCGGCGCACGCACGGGCGACGCCGCCCGCCGGCGGAGACCAGGCCGAGAAACGACGACGGGCCCGCCCCGGACGGATCCGGGGCGGGCCCTGTCGTCAGGTCCGAGCGATCAGCTCACTCGTCGCCGCTCGCCAGCGCGGACTGCGCGGTGGCCGGCACGGGCTCCGACGGCTTGCGCTCCCCGCGGAAGGTGAATCGGGCCTTGTCGTCCCAGGCCTTCGAGTCCTCGCCGGCCTCGTGGTCGAGGCCCTCGACGTCGACCAGCACGATCTGGCCGGGCTCCAGCTCGCCGAAGAGGATCTTCTCGGAGAGCTGGTCCTCGATCTCGCGCTGGATCGTCCGCCGCAGCGGCCGCGCACCCAGGACCGGGTCGAACCCACGCCGTGCCAGGAGCTTCTTGGCGTTGTCGGTGAGCTCGATGGCCATGTCCTTGTTGGCCAGCTGCTTCTCCACCCGCCCGATCATCAGGTCGACCATCTCGATGATCTGGGGCTGCGTGAGCTGGTGGAAGACGATGATGTCGTCGATGCGGTTGAGGAACTCCGGGCGGAAGTGCTTCTTCAGCTCGTCGTTGACCTTGGTCTTCATCCGCTCGTAGTTCGACGCCTCGTCGTTGCCGGACGAGAAGCCCAGCCCGACCGCCTTCGAGATGTCCTGGGTCCCCAGGTTCGAGGTGAAGATCAGCACGGTGTTCTTGAAGTCGACCGTGCGGCCCTGGCCGTCGGTGAGGCGGCCGTCCTCGAGCACCTGCAGGAGCGTGTTGTAGATCTCCTGGTGCGCCTTCTCGATCTCGTCGAACAGCACCACCGAGAACGGCTTGCGCCGCACCTTCTCGGTGAGCTGGCCGCCCTCCTCGTAGCCGACGTACCCGGGCGGGGCACCGAACAGCCGCGAGGCGGTGTAGCGGTCGTGGAACTCGCCCATGTCGATCTGGATGAGCGCGTCGTCCTCGCCGAACAGGAAGTTGGCCAGCGCCTTGGACAGCTCGGTCTTACCGACACCGGACGGGCCGGCGAAGATGAACGAGCCGGACGGGCGCTTCGGGTCCTTCAGGCCGGCCCGGGTACGGCGGATCGCCTGCGAGACCGACTTGACCGCGTCCTCCTGGCCGATGATGCGCTTGTGGAGCTCGTCCTCCATGCGCAGCAGCCGGGTGGTCTCCTCCTCGGTCAGCTTGAACACCGGGATGCCGGTCCAGTTGCCCAGCACCTCGGCGATCTGCTCGCCGTCGACCTCGGCGACCACGTCGAGATCCCCGGACTTCCACTGCTTCTCGCGCTCGGCCTTCTCGCCGAGCAGGGTCTTCTCCTGGTCGCGCAGGTGCGCGGCCCGCTCGAAGTCCTGCGCGTCGATCGCCGACTCCTTGTCCCGGCGGACGTTCGCGATCTTCTCGTCGAACTCCCGCAGGTCCGGCGGAGCGGTCATCCGGCGGATGCGCATCCGGGCACCGGCCTCGTCGATCAGGTCGATCGCCTTGTCCGGCAGGTAGCGGTCGTTGATGTAGCGGTCGGCCAGGGTGGCGGCCGACGCCAGCGCGTCGTCGGTGATCGTGACGCGGTGGTGCGCCTCGTACCGGTCGCGCAGGCCCTTGAGGATCTCGATGGTGTGCTGCACCGACGGCTCGGACACCTGGATCGGCTGGAAGCGGCGCTCCAGGGCCGGGTCCTTCTCGACGTACTTGCGGTACTCGTCGAGCGTCGTCGCCCCGATGGTCTGCAGCTCGCCGCGGGCCAGCATCGGCTTGAGGATCGACGCGGCGTCGATCGCGCCCTCGGCGGCACCCGCACCGACCAGGGTGTGGATCTCGTCGATGAACAGGATGATGTCCCCGCGGGTGCGGATCTCCTTGAGCACCTTCTTGAGGCGCTCCTCGAAGTCACCGCGGTAGCGGGAGCCTGCGACCAGCGAGCCGAGGTCGAGCGTGTAGAGCTGCTTGTCCTTCAGCGTCTCCGGGACCTCGCCCTTGACGATCGCCTGCGCGAGGCCCTCGACGGCGGCGGTCTTGCCGACGCCGGCCTCACCGATCAGGACCGGGTTGTTCTTGGTCCTCCGGGAGAGGACCTGCATGATCCGCTCGATCTCCTTCTCCCGGCCGATGACCGGGTCCAGCTTGCCCTCGCGGGCCTGCTGGGTGAGGTTGCGACCGAACTGGTCCAGCACCAGCGACGACGACGGCGTGCCCTCGCCCCGGCCACCGGTGCCGCTCTCGGCCGGCTCCTTGCCCTGGTAGCCGGAGAGCAGCTGGAGCACCTGCTGGCGCACACGGTTGAGGTCGGCGCCCAGCTTGACGAGCACCTGCGCCGCGACACCCTCGCCCTCGCGGATCAGGCCGAGCAGGATGTGCTCGGTGCCGATGTAGTTGTGCCCGAGCTGCAGCGCCTCGCGCAGCGACAGCTCCAGCACCTTCTTCGCCCGGGGCGTGAAGGGGATGTGCCCCGACGGGGCCTGCTGGCCCTGGCCGATGATCTCCTCGACCTGCTGCCGCACGCCCTCCAGAGCGATACCGAGCGACTCGAGTGCCTTCGCGGCGACACCCTCACCCTCGTGGATCAGGCCAAGGAGGATGTGCTCGGTCCCGATGTAGTTGTGGTTGAGCATCCGGGCCTCTTCCTGGGCCAGGACGACAACACGTCGTGCTCGGTCGGTGAACCTCTCGAACAATTCGCACTCCTTGCCTGCTGCGCCTCACGTACGGCGCGACCAGCATCTCCGTCCGTCCCCGGCGCGCCGGGTCCGACACTGCGCCCTCGCGTGACACCGCGCCAGGCCGACCCTCGCGGGCGGGCCTCATACCACTGTATCGGTCGAAGGGCATCCGGCGCCTCCGCCGGAGCCGCACCGTCGGGCGTTCCCGGCTCAACACCCGGCCGGCCGCGGGTGTTCCCGCGGCCGGGCGACGTGGCGGCGTTCACCCGAGGCGGCACCGCTCAGCCGGCCTCCTGACCGGCGTCCTCGCGGGCCCGCTCTTCCGCCTTGAACTCGCGGAATCCCTCCTCGTCCCGGCCTCGGCGCCAGTACCCGGAGATCGACAGGTCGTCCTTGGGGATCCCGCGCTCGCGCAGGAGGTGACGGCGGAGTTCCCGGACGGCGATCGCCTCGCCGTGCACGAAGGCGTGCACCCGTCCCGGCCGGAAGTCCAGTGCGCGGACGGCGCCGGGTAGCTGGCCGTCCGGGTCGCCGCCGGCCTCCGAGCGGTGCAGCCACCGCACGGTCAGCTCGGCCTCGCCGGGGAGCTTCAGCTCGTCCCCGGTGCCGTCGACCTGCAGGACGGCGACGGCCGGGCGGCCCGCCGGGATCCGCTCCAGCGCGGCGCAGATCGCCGGGAGCGCGGACTCGTCGCCGACGAGCAGGTGCCAGTCCGCGTCCGGGTCGGGGGCGTAGGCGCCACCGGGCCCGAGCATCCGGAGCCGGTCGCCGGGCCGCGCGGCCGCCGCCCACGGGCCGGCCAGGCCGGCGTCCCCGTGGTGCACGAAGTCGATGGCCAGCTCGCCGGCGTCGTGGTCGAGCGATCGCACCGTATAGGTGCGCAGGGCCGGCCACTGCTCGCGCGGGTACTCGGCGTGGACGACGTCCATGTCGAGCGGCTCGGGGTACTCGACGCCGGGCCGCGGAAAGAGGATCTTGACGTAGCGGTCCGTGTGCTCGGTCCGCGGGAACGCCGCCAGGCCGCGGCCCCCGGCGACGACCCGCACCATGTGCGGGCTCAGGCGTTCGGTGCGGAGCACCTCGAGCTCGGTGACGCGACGGGCCATGACGGCACCTCCCGGGAACGGGGCGGGGACGGGGCCCCGGCCACGCTACCCCTCCCCCGACCCGAGAGGTGAGGCGACCCTTAGTTCTCCTGGTGGTAGGCCTCGAGGACCTCGGCCGGGATCCGGCCACGGTCGGAGACCTTCATCCCGCGCTTGCGGGCCCACTCGCGGATCGCCTGGTTCTGCTCGCGGTCCACCGACGGGCGGCGCGCGGCCGAGGCCGACGATCCGCCGCGGCGCCGGGCCGGGCCGGTCGCGCGGCGGGCCGCGGCGACGTAGTCGGCGAGCACGTCGCGCAGCTTCTTCGCGTTCTCGTTCGTGAGGTCGATCTCGTAGTTGCGGCCGTCGAGACCGAACTCGATCGTTTCGTCCGCCGCGTCGCCGGTCAGATCGTCGACGAGCCGGACCTCCTTGATCTGCGCCATCGCCGCAGCCTCCCTGAATGGCCGTACACGTTTACGGGCGAACCGGTCCGGCGGCTGCCCGCACGCATACGGCAATACCCGGACGCAATGGCGAGGCCGCCCGGATCACCGGAACCGACTCGATTCCAGAGACTATACAGAAATGTCGGCGGCGTCGACCTGGGGGTGACTCCAAAGAGGAAACGAGCCGAATGCCACTCGATCGGGCCCCGATACCCGCCGTCCCCGGGCCGCCACCGAGCGGGCCGGGGACGACAATTCGACCGGCCTAGGACTCGCCCCGGACGAGTGGGAAGAGGATCGTCTCGCGGATACCGAGGCCGGTCAGGGTCATCAACAGCCGGTCGACGCCCATCCCCATCCCGCCGGTGGGCGGCATGCCGTACTCCATGGCCCGCAGGAAATCCTCGTCGAGCTGCATGGCCTCCGGGTCGCCCGCAGCCGCGCGCAGCGACTGCGCCTGCAGGCGTTCCCGCTGCTCGACCGGGTCCACGAGCTCGGAGTACGCCGTGGCGAGCTCCACCCCGAACACGACGAGGTCCCACGATTCCGACAGCCTCGGGTCGTCCCGGTGGGCCCGTGTCAGCGGCCGCACCTCGACCGGGAAGTCGCGCACGAAGGTGGGCTCGATCAGGGTGTGCTCGACGAGCTTCTCGAACAGCTCCAGCACGATCTGGCCGGGCGACGGGTAATCGGTGACGTCGACGTCGTGCTTCGCCGCGATCTCCTGGAGTTCGGACAGCTCGGTGTCCGGTGTCACATCCCGCCCGACGGCCTCGGAGACCGACCCGTAGATCGTCACGGAACGCCACTCGCCGCCCAGATCGTGTTCGGTGCCGTCGTGGTGACGCACGACCGTCGATCCGAACAGTGCCCGCGCGGACTCCTGGATGAGCTCGCGGGTCAGGACCGCCATGTCGTCGTAGGTGGCGTAGGCCTGGTAGGCCTCGAGCATCGCGAACTCGGGCGAATGCGTCGAGTCGATGCCTTCGTTACGGAACACGCGGTTCAGCTCGAAGACCTTCTCGATACCGCCCACGATGCAGCGCTTGAGGAACAGCTCCGGCGCGATCCGCAGGTAGAGGTCGGAGCCGAGCGCGTTCGCGTGCGTCACGAACGGGCGCGCGGTCGCGCCGCCGTGCAGCAGCTGCAGCATCGGGGTCTCGACCTCGACGAAGTCGCGCCCGGCGAGGGAGTCGCGCACCGTCCGCAGGACCGTGGACCGGGCGCGCACGGTCTCGCGGGCCTGCGGGCGCACGATCAGGTCGACGTAGCGCTGCCGGACCCGGTTCTCCTCCGAGAGCTCCTTGTGCGCGGTCGGGAGCGGTCGGACCGACTTCGAGGCGATCGACCACTCGTCGGCCCGCACGGACAGCTCGCCGCGTCGCGAGGTGATGACCTCACCCCGGACGAGCACGAAGTCCCCCAGGTCGACGACGGACTTCCAGCGGGCCAGCTCGTCGGCGCCCACCCGGTCCA
This sequence comes from Pseudonocardia sp. C8, assembly GCF_014267175.1. NCBI lineage: Bacteria > Bacillati > Actinomycetota > Actinomycetes > Pseudonocardiales > Pseudonocardiaceae > Pseudonocardia > Pseudonocardia sp. C8. Next base: position 5,801,318 of record NZ_JACMTR010000002.1, on the reverse strand, counting down.
GGGACAGCATCGCCTGCAGCTCGGTGCCGTCGCCCTCGCGCAGCGTCGCGAAGCAGAGCTTCCCGGTGTTGCGCACGAAGATCACCCGGCCGGCGACGGCGACCTGCTCGCCGGTCGCGGTGTCCGGCGGCAGGTCCGGGTGGGCGTCGCGGACCTGGCGCAGGGTGTGCGTGCGGGGGACCTCCACGGGGTAGGGCTCGCTGCCGGCGGCCAGCAGCTCCGCGCGCTTGGCCCGGCGCACCCGCATCTGCTCGGGCAGGTCCGCCTCTGATCCGCGGTCGGTCGGGGTGCCGGGAGTGTTCACGGCAGGTCAGGCTATCGGCGGCCCCGGAGCGGTCCGGGTCTCACCCCCTGGCGATGGTCAGCGCGGCCGGTGGTGGCGCAGGTGGGTCAGGCGCAGCCCGTGCAGGGTCAGGTCCGGGACGTGGTGGGTGACCGTGTCCGCCCGGCCGTACACCAGCTCGGCGAGCCCTCCGGTGACGGCGACGGTCACCGGCCGCGCACCCGGCCCCAGCTCGGCCAGTATCCGCCGGACGAGGCCGTCGACCTGGCCCGCGGCGCCGTAGAGCACGCCGGCCTGGACGGCCTCCACCGTCGTCCGGCCGATCACCGACCGCGGCTCGACGAGATCCACCGGCCGCAGCGAGGACGCCTGCTCGGCCAGTGCCTCCATCGCGATGTCGATCCCCGGGGCGAGCGCCCCGCCGAGGAACTCGCCCCTCGCGGAGACCACGTCGATGTTGGTGCAGGTCCCCAGGTCGACGCAGATGCAGGTGGTGCCGAACAGGTGGTGCGCGGCGAGGCTGTTCACCACCCGGTCGGCGCCGACCTCGCGCGGGTGGTCGACGAGCAGCGGGACGCCGGTGCGCACCCCCGGCCCGACGACCAGCGTCCGCATCCGGTCCGACCACCGGGCCAGCAGGGTGCGCAGCTCCCGGGACGGGCCCGGGACCGTCGACAGCGCGGCCACCGCGTCCACCTCGGCGAAGTACTTGCCGAGCATCCCGGTGATCATCAGGTCGAGCTCGTCGGCGGTGGCCCGCGTGTCGGTACGCATCCGCCAGCGGTGCTCCGGCTCCGGGGTCAACGTCGACGGGTCGGCTCCGGGGTCGGTCTCCGGGTAGAGCCCGAGCGCGACGTGGGTGTTGCCGACGTCGATGCAGAGCAGCACTAGCGGGCGGCGGACGTGAGCAGGCCGGATCCCTCCGGCGCGACGCCCGGGTCGGCGCCGAGGTCGGCGACCCGGTTGTCGGCGTCGACGAACACGACCCGCGGGGTGTACTCGCGCAGCTCGGCCTCGTCGTAGGACCCGTAGGAGATCAGGATGACGAGGTCGCCGGGGTGCACCAGGTGGGCGGCGGCGCCGTTGATCCCGATGATCCCCGAGCCGGGCTCGCCGGTGATCGCGTAGGTCTCCAGCCGGGCGCCGTTGGTGATGTCGACGATCGTGACCTGCTCTCCCTCGAGCAGGTCGGCGGCGGCCATCAGGTCGGCGTCGATCGTCACCGAGCCGACGTAGTGCAGGTCGGCCTGGGTCACGGTCGCCCGGTGGATCTTGGACTTCATCATCGTGCGGTACACGGCGGTCTCCTGGTTCCTACAGCGCGACGGGGACGTTGTCGATCAGGCGGGTGGTGCCGACGCGGGCGGCGACCAGCAGCCGTCCCGTGCCGGAGGCCGGGGCGGGGCCGAGGTCGGCGTCGCGCAGCTCGAGGTAGTCGACGTCGATCGCCGGCTCGGCCGCCAGCTCGGCGCGGGCGGCGGCCAGGACGGCGTCGTGGCCCTGCGCCGACACCGCGGCGCCTGCGGCCAGCGCCCGGGAGAGCGCGGCGGCGGCACGGCGCTGCTCCGGGTCGAGGTAGGCGTTGCGGGAGGACCGGGCCAGGCCGTCGTCCTCCCGCACGGTCGGGACGCCCACGACCTGCAGCGGGAAGTCCAGGTCGCGCACCATCCGGCGGACCAGGGTGAGCTGCTGGTAGTCCTTCTCGCCGAACACCGCGACATCCGGGCCGACGATGTGGAAGAGCTTCGCGACGACGGTGAGGACACCGTCGAAGTGCCCCTTGCGGGTCGCGCCCTCCAGCTCGTCACCGAGCGCCCCGGCGGCGACCCGGGTCTCGGAGCCCGGCGGGTACATGTGCTCGACCCCGGGGGTGAACACCAGCTCGACACCCTCCTCACGGCAGGCCTCGAGGTCGGCCTCCAGCGGGCGCGGGTACCGGTCGAGATCCTCCCCCGCACCGAACTGCAGCGGGTTCACGAAGATCGACACGACCGGGACGACCGAGCCGGGGATCCGGCGGGCGTGCCGGATCAGCTCCCGGTGCCCGTCGTGCAGGGCCCCCATGGTCGGGATCAGGACGATCTTGCGACCGGCGCCGCGCAGCGCCCGGGTGACCGGGGCCAGCTTCGCCGGGTCGGAGTGCACCGTCAGCCGGCCGGCCGCGTAGCCGTTCCGGGTCGAGCCGACCGGGGCGGCGGAGCCGGGGGGGTTCGTACGGCCGCTCACTTCTCCTCCAGGGTCTTCTCGACGTCGGTCAGGGCGGCCTGGTCCAGCAGCCCCGCCGCAGCGGCGCGGCGGGCCGTCCGCCCGGCCAGCGCCCGGTAGGCGTCCGCGAGGTCCGGGTCCGCGGCGGTGATGCGGTCCAGATGGGTGCGCAGGGTGCCGGAGTCGCCGCGGGCCACCGGGCCGGTGAGCGCCCGGTCGCCGTGCCGCAGCGCGTTGTCCAGCGCGGCCGAGAGCAGCGGGGCGATCAGCCGCCCCGCGGGCCGGATGCCGGCCGTCTCCAGCAGCTCGACGCAGTCCCCGACCAGGGTCATCAGGTGGTTCGCACCGTGGGCGAGCGCGGCGTGGTAGAGCGGGCGCATCGCCTCGGGCACCCGCACGGGCTCGGCCGACATCTCCACGACGAGGGCCTCGGCGACGCTCCAGCCGGCCGCGTCCCGCGGATCCGCAGCGTCGTCGGCGTCACCGGGGGCGGTCACGCCGACGCAGCAGGAGGCGAGGCGCTCGACGTCCTCGGGGCGGCCGGTGAACGTCATCGCCGGGTGCAGCGCGAGCGGCAGGACCCCGTGCTCCGCGGCGGGCCCCAGCACGGCGGTGCCCTGCGACCCCGCGGTGTGGACGACGATCTGGCCCGGCCGGAAGCAGCCGGCGGCGGCGAGGCCGCGGACCAGACCCGGCAGGACGTCGTCGGGCACGGCGAGCAGGACCAGGTCGGCCCGCGTGCAGACCTCGTCCGGCGGGAGCAGGGGAACGTCGGGGAGCAGTTCGGCGGCGCGCCGCACCGAGGCCCGGGAGACCCCGGAGGCGGCGACGACGTGGTGGCCCGCCCGAGCCAGCGCTGCTCCCAGCACCGAACCGACACGTCCGGTGGAGATCACGCCGACGGCGAGCCGCGCAGGACGGCCGGCATCGATCACAGTCAGGTCCGTTTCCTCCCGCTCCGGTCCGTGCTCGGTACCGGTCGGGCAATCCGCGGTCGTGCACGGCCTTCACCGGCCGCGCCCGAGCGAGGGTAGACGCCGATCGACATCCCGGGTGCCCGCCTATGACGGGCCTCACCGCGCCGGGCCGTCCCTTCCCGCCACGAGCGGCGGCGAGGACCCGGTCAGGCCGCCGATCCCGCCCCCGCCCGCGGGCCTCGCCACATCCGGAAGGCCAGTGGCCAGAGGGCGACGAGGCCGGCCAGCCCCTGGACGTGGAACTGCACCGCGCCGAGCGGCACCATCCGGGCCACGGCAAGCACGACGAGTCCGGTGACGACCAGGCGGGTGAGCGGGCGGCTCAGGATCCGGCCGGCCGCGACGGCCCGGGCGAAGCCGAGTACGCCGATCGCGAAGAGGACCACGCTGGTCACCAGGACGGCGACGAACCACGGTTGCAGCACGTCCTGCGCGGCCGCGGCATCCCCTCCGGTGAGCACCGCCGCCATCGGCGCGAACTCCAGCCCCGGGAGGAGCCCGTACACCGCGCTCCCGCTGATCACGAACGGCAACCCCCACGCGCTGAAACGGTCCTCGCCGGCGTCGCGCAGGTGTGCCCGGACCGCGAGGAACGCCAGTGCGACGAGCGCGGAGCCCGCCGCGGTGAGCAGGTGCACGGCCGCCCACCAGGTCGGGTCGGCGCCGGCCGCGGCGGCGACCGCACCCGCATCGGGCAACCGCGCGATGAACGGATGCGTCACGAACGCGACCAGCATCACCAGCGGTGCGACGGCCACGGCGGCGGCCCCGGCGCGTGCCCTCGCCCCCGGGACGCCGTCCCGTCCGTCACGGATCTGCGCGTCACCCGGTACCTGTCGCGTGGTCATGGCGGACTCCCCTCGATCGGTCCCGGCTCCGCACGTCCGGGGGACACAGGGTCGGGCCGATCGAGGGGCCGCCTCTTCGGGCGAACCGCCCATCCCGTCGGTGGCGGTCGTGGGTATTCCTGCGGAGCCGTCCCTCGGGAGCCCGCGGCTACACCAGCTCGTGCCGGAAGGCGTAGGCCGTGGCGGCGGACCGCGACGGCGCCCCGATCTTGGTGAAGATGTTGCTGACGTGGCGGGCCACCGTCTTCTCGCTGATGACCAGCTTGTCGGCGACCTCGCGGTTGGTCGCTCCGGTGGCCACGAGGCGGAGCACCTCGACCTCCCGGGGGGTCAGTCCGCCCGGCGCGGGTGCCGGTCCTCCGGACAGCTCGGCGACCCGCGCCAGTGCCGGGGCGGCTCCCAGCTGCTCGAACACCCGGCGCGCCGCGTCCAGCTCCATGCGCGCCGTGTCGTGGTCGGCCAGCTCCGCGTACGCCCGGGCCATCAGCAGGCGGACCCGTGCGGCCTCGTACGGTGCGCCGATCTCCTGCCAGGCCGTCCAGGCCCGCCGCAGCACCGCGCACGCCGCGCGGGGGTCGCCGCCGGCGAGCAGGACGGCGCCGCGGGCCGACCCCGCGACCGCGCGCAGGTACGGGGCGTCGAGGTCGCGGCCGAGCTCGTCCAGCTCGCCGACGGCCTGGCGGGCCGCGTCCACGTCGCCGGCGCTCAACACGATCTCGACGAACGCGGCGAGCACGCGGGCCCGCTTCACGCGGTCGCCCTCGAGCTCGGTGGCGACCCGGCGCACGGCCGCCTCGGCGTCCCGGACGCGGCCCTGGGCCAGCCGCAGCAGGGCCAGGCCGGGGTGCACGGCATGGCCGGACTCGCCCGCCCTGCGGTAGGCCCGTTCGGCCCGCGCGAACTCACCCCGCAGTCGCAGCAGCTCGCCCAGCTGGTACTGCGCCATGCCGAGTACCGGGTCGCCCGGCGGCTCGGCGAGGTGGTCGCACGCCCGGCCGGCCTCCGCCAGTGCGTCCGACCACTCGCCCCGCAGCAGCATGATCTCCGAGCGGTGGACCAGACACTGCCCCCGGTAGGGCTTGAGGGCCTGCTGGGTGGCGCACCAGCGGCTCAGCGCCGCCGTCCATTCCTGGGCCCGTCCCCAGTCGAAGACGTCCCGGCAGGTGATGATGAGCGCGCAGTAGACGATCCCGGCGGCCGCGGGCGAGACGTCCCCGGTCGTGACCGCGAGCATCGCCTCGTCGAGCAGCGCCACCCCACGGCGCACCTCGCCCATCGCGACCAGTGCCTGACCGCGGCCCAGCCGGCTCAGCGCGACCAGGTCCGGGTCACCGAAGCGGTCGGCGATGGCCGCGGCGTCGCGCAACACCGCGTACGCCCGGGCCGGGTCCCCGGACGCCAGCGCCTGCACCGCGACCGGGATGAGGAGGTAGCCGCGTTCGGCGCCGTCCGGTGCCTGCTCGGTGAGGACGCTGCCGGCACGGCCCAGCCAGCCACCGCCCTCGGCGTGCCGGCCGCGCTGGATCAGGAAGAGGCCGGCCCAGAACGCGCACCGGACGGCGCGGCCGGCCGCACCGCCGTCGAGGAACGCGCGATGGGCCCGCTCGAGACACCGGACCGCGGCGTCGTCCCGCCCGGTCAGGTACGCGGCCATCGCGAGCCGCTCGAGGTCGGCGGCGTCGAGCGAGGCCTGCGCGTCGGCCGCCACCAGGTCCTCGTAGGCGTCGTCCCAGGCACGGCGTGCGTACGATTCACGGCCGCGCGTCACTGCGTCGGTTGCGTGCATCGGGTCTCCTGCGTGGCGGGATGCACACCGTACTCCGGCGCCGGCCTGCCGCCCTTCCTTCACAAGACCGAGCGCGCCCCGGGTGTGGCGGGCGGCGGGTACCGCCGCGGCGCTACCGGTCCGGGCGACGCAGGGGGCGGGTCGGGCCGGGGTCGCCGGGGTCGTCGTGGTGACGGCCGCGGGGGTGCGGGCCGGGGCCGCCCGGCCGGTGGACCGGGTGCGTCGGTTCCGCAGGGGAGCCGGGTGCTGCGGATCCGGGTGCAGCGGGGCCGGGCCGTGGCGCGTCGCCCCTCGGCCGTGCCGCGGCGCGCCCGGGCGGCCCCGTACCGGCGTCCGCCTCGTGCTGCCCGGCGCCGGCTCCCCAGGGCGGGCCGCCGGACGGCCCGGGGCCCGGCCGCGGAGCCGGATCGGCCTGCCCGCTGGCCGGGCCGCCCGGCCCGCGCGCCGCCTCGTGCCGCCCGGGCTGAGCCCCGCCGGGCCCGGTCCGCCCCGGGGCGCCCGACCCGCCGCCGGGGGTGTCCGGGAAGCCGGGGATCTTGTGCGCTCCGGAGAAGCTGCCGTCCGGCGCGGCCGGGGGCGGCGGCTCCCAGCCGGACGGACGCTGCCGGGCCCAGGCCGCCACCAGGGCCTCCGGCACGCCGACGGCGACCGCCCGGGCCCGCAGCAGGGCGGCCAGCGTCTCGTCGTGCCGGGCGTGCGCGCTGTCCCTCACCGCGCCGCGGGCGATCCGGTTGCGCATGAACGCGAGCTCGGTGACCGCCGCCTGGTACTCGGCGACGGCTTTCGCCGCGGCCTTCCCGGACCGCCTGCGGACCAGCGCCCGCCACCCCCGGCGCCGGGACAGCTCGGACAGCAGCGGCACCTCGCTCGGCGCGATCCAGCCGGCGGCGGCGAACCCGGGTAGCTGGGCGGCGACGATCCGCGCCTCGCGGCGGCGCGCGAAGACCACCAGCAGGATCATCCCGACGAAGATCGGGAGCATCACGAACAGGTACACCCGGTAGAACGCGCCCGGCGACGCGGCCAGCACCGACGCACCGTTCCACAGCGCGTGCAGCACCACCGCGGCCAGGTAGCCGGCGGCCAGCGCCAGCACGCGGGCGCCGGCGCCGCGGCGCGCCGCCGCCAGGCCGGCCGCGATCCCGATCATGCAGGTGAACAGGGGATGCGCGAACGGCGAGGCGACCCCGCGGACGAACAGCGTCGCGAGCACCCCGGCCGCCTGCGGGTCGGAGACGGCGCGGCCCAGGTAGAGGATGTTCTCGCTGAACGCGAACCCGGCCGCGACGATGCCGGCGTAGACGATGCCGTCGACGATGCCGTCGAACTCGCGGCGCCGGAAGACGAGCAGGCCGACCAGGAACAGCCCCTTCGCGAACTCCTCGACGACCGGCGCGACCAGGATCGGGCCGACCATGTCCCCGGCGCCGCGGCCGGCCGCGGCGTCGAGCACCGCCGACGCGCTGGTGTTGATCAGCAGCGACACGAGCGCGGAGAACCCGGCGCCCCAGAGGAACGCGCCCAGCAGCATCCGCGGCGGTTCGGGCTCCCAGCGGTCCACCCACAGGAACGCGGCCACCACCGGCACGACCGGCAGCAGCGCGGTCAAGGTCCCGACGACGACACCGCCGGTCCCGATCGCCCGCTGCAGGACCCCGATCGTGATGACGGTCAGCAGGGCGAGCGCGACGAGCCCGACGACCGGGAGCAGGACCCCGCGCCGCTTCGCCTCGCGGGCCGGCACCGGCGCGGACGGGTGGCGGCCGGTCGGGCTGGCGGGGATGGCCATGGCCCGGGAGCGTAGAGAACCCGCGGGCTCAGGTGGGGCTGGCGCCCCCGTCGGCGTCGTCCGGGTCGTCGGGTGCCCGGCAGCAGTGCTCCAGCCACAACCCGCCGCCGACCAGCAGCAACGCGCACCCCAGCCCGATGCCGGCGGCGATCCCGTCCCGGACGGCCGCCACCACGACCGAGGCACGCGGCACCGTGTGGAGCAGCATCCCCGCCCACAGCCCGGCGAGCACGGCCCCGCCGACCGACGACGCCTTCGCCAGCAGCACCGCCCGCGCGGCGACCAGCGCCGGGACCGGCGGGGCACCGTCGCGCCGCTCGATCCGGCGGCGCAGCACGACCCCGCCGCCGATCTCGGCGATCCCGAGCAGCCCGACGGTGGCGCCGGCGGCGATCGGCAGCGGCGGCAGCCACGAATACGTCAGCTGGACGAGAACGTTGCCGAGCAGGGCCGCGACCACGGCGATCCCGGCGAGGTCGCGGTAGCGGGTCGGCCGGACCGTCGGCCTGGGGTCCTCGCCGGGCGGCGGTCGCCTGCGGCCGGGACCGGGCGCGGTCACGGCGGCACCAGCACCATGTCGTCCCGGCGGTGCACGCCCGCGCGCCCGGGCGGGCCGAGCCGTTCCAGCAGCTCCGCGACCGGCCCGTGCCCGTGCAGCACCGCGTCCGGGTCGGCGTCCAGCCAGGGCAGCAGCACGGTGCCGCGCTCGGGCGTGCCCGGGTGCGGGAGCAGCAGCTCCGGGTCGTCGGAGAACACCGGCTCCCCGCGGTCGTCGACGACCTGCACGACGTCGACGTCCAGCGTCCGCGGCCCCCACCGCTGCTCGCGCACCCGCCCCGACGCGTCCTCGCACGCCTGCCCGCGGCGCAGCCACCCCCAGGCGTCCACGGCCGGGTCGTCGGCGATCACGACGGCGTTGAGGAAGTCCGGCTGGTCGGTGACGCCCCACGGCGCCGTCTCGTACACCGGCGAGACCGCGACCAGCGCGGGCCCCAGGTCGTCGACGACCGTGCGCAGGTGCCCGAGCCGGTACCCCAGGTTCGATCCCAGGGACAGCACGGCGCGGGTCACGGCCGGCTCCGGTGCAGGACGACCGCGACGTCGTCGAACGTGAGCGGGATCGGCGCGGAGGGCTTGTGCAGCGTCACCTCGACCTCGCGGACCCGCTCGTCGGCGGCGAGGACGTCGTCGGCGACGGCCCCGGCCACCGACTCGATCAGGTCGTGCGGCGGGCCGCCGAGGATCGCCGCCGCCCGGCCGGCCAGTGCCCCGTAGTCGAGGGTGTCGGCCAGGTCGTCGGAGGCGGCCGCGGCGGACAGGTCGGTGTGCACGACGAGGTCGAGCACGAACTCCTGGCCGTCGCGCTTCTCGTGGTCGAACACGCCGTGCCGGCCGTGCACCCGCAGCCCGCGCAGCTCGATCCGGTCCCGGCTCACCGACCGCCCCCGGGGGACGACCGGACCCGGGACGCACCGAGCCGGCAGGCCGCGCCCACCGCCACGGAGTCCATCGTGGACTCGACGTCGTGCACGCGGACGCCCCAGGCACCGGCGTTCGCGGCGATCGCGCTGACCGCGGCGGTCGCGACGTCCCGCTCGGCCGGGGGGCGGGGCTCGCCGTCCGCGGAGGTCAGCAGGTCCCCGAGGAACCGCTTGCGGGAGGCACCGACGAGCACCGGGAAGCCCAGGTCGATCAGCACGTCGAGCCGGCGCAGCAGCTCCCAGTTGTGGGCACCCGTCTTCGCGAAGCCCAGCCCGGGGTCCAGCACGATCCGGCCCGGGTCCACCCCGGCCATCACCGCGTGGTCCACCCGGGCGACGAGCTCCTGGCGCACCTCGGTGACGACGTCGGTGTACTCGGCGAGCTGCTGCATCGTGGAGCTGTGCCCGCGCCAGTGCATGAGCACCCACGGCACCTGCAGCTCGGCGGCGACCGCGGCCATCCGCGGGTCGGCGAGCCCGCCGGAGACGTCGTTCACCATGACCGCCCCGGCCTCGACCGCGGCCGCGGCGACCTCGGAGCGGGTGGTGTCCACGCTGACCCGCACGCCGGCGGCGGTGAGCTCCCGCACGACGGGCAGCACGCGTTCGCGTTCGGTGCCCGCGTCCACCCGCGCGGCACCGGGGCGGGTCGACTCCCCGCCGACGTCGACGAGGTCGGCACCGGCCGCCCGCATCGCGACGCCGTGCGCGATCGCCTGCGAGCGGTCCTGGTAGCGGCCGCCGTCGGAGAACGAGTCGGGGGTGACGTTCAGGATGCCCATGACCGCGCAGCGGCCCGGGTCCGGCGGGCCACCCAGCGCGGCGTCCGGGGCGGGCACGTCACCGCTCCCTGATCAGCGACAACGCCTCCGCGCGCGAGGTGGCGGAGCTCTTGAACAGCCCGCGGACCGCCGAGGTGGTGGTGCGCGAGCCCGGCTTGCGGATGCCGCGCATCGACATGCACAGGTGCTCGGCGTCCAGGACCACGATCACCGCGCGCGGGTTGAGCTTGCGCACCAGCGCGTCCGCGATCTGGGCGGTCAGCCGCTCCTGCACCTGCGGGCGCTTGGCGTACAGGTCGACCACCCGGGCGATCTTGGACAGGCCGGTGACCTGGCCGTCCACCGCCGGGATGTAGCCGACGTGCGCCACCCCGTGGAACGGCACGAGGTGGTGCTCGCAGGTCGAGAACATCGGGATGTCCTTGACCAGCACGAGCTCGCCGTGCCCCTCGTCGAAGGTCTTCTCCAGCACCGAGTCCGGGTCCACGAACAGCCCGGCGAAGATCTCGCCGTAGGCCCGCGCGACCCGCGCCGGGGTCTCCTTGAGGCCCTCCCGGTCGGGGTTCTCCCCGACGGCGATCAGCAGCTCGCGGACCGCCCGCTCGGCACGGTCCAGGTCCACGCCCTCGGGCACGGCCTGGGTCACCCCGGCCGCCACCGTGGCGGACCGCACCGCCGGGGGCATCCCGTTCGTCGTCGACGTGCTCAGTGTCCTGCCTCCGGGTCCTGCGTCCGCCGCTCGTCCCGGCGGTTCTCCGGCTCACGGTCGTCTCCGGCGTCACCGCCGGTCGGCCCGGACGACGGGGCGTTCCGGTCCTGGCCCTGCTCGGGCTGCTGTCCCTGCTGACCGCCCCAGTTGGCCGGCGGCCAGCCCTGGCCGCGCGGGGTGGTGGCGGGCCGCCAGCCCGGCGGCGCACCGTAGTTCGGGGCGACGGCGGGCGGGGGCGGCGGGTAGCTGCCCTGGTAGGCCTGCGGCCTGCCGTCCTGCGGCGCGTTGCCGGGCGACGCACCGTTGCCGTTCGGGGTGCCGTTGCCGTTCGGTGCCCCGCCGTTCGGGGTCCCGCCGTTCGCCCCGTTCCCGTTGCCGGAGCCGGAGCCGTAGCCACCGTCGTTCGGGGCGTCCGGGCGGGCCTGGGTGGAGCCACCGGCCGGGAACGGGGACGCGCCGGGCAGCCCGGCGGCGTCGCCGTAACCGTTGGCGGCGGACGCCACCGGGGCCGGGGTCCGCTCCTCGTCCTCCGGCAAGGCCTCGCCGCGCTCGTGGGCGATCTCGCGGGGGGTCTTGATCGGCGGCTTCTCCGACGGCGTGCGCTCGCCGAAGTCGTTGAACGCGGTGATCCGCGGCCGCTTCTCGACCTCCCCGAAGATCCGCTCGAGGTCCTTGCGGTTCAGGGTCTCCTTCTCGAGGAGCTCCAGCACGAGCTCGTCGAGCACGTCCCGGTAGGTGTTGAGGATCTCCCACGCCTCGGTGTGGGCGGCCTCGATGAGCTTGCGCACCTCCTCGTCGATCTCGTGGGCGACCTCCAGCGAGTAGTCCGCCTGGTTGCCCATCGAGCGCCCGAGGAAGGGGTCGCCCTGCTCACGGCCGTAGCGGACGGCGCCCAGCCGGGCACTCATCCCGTACTCGGTGACCATCGCGCGGGCGATCTTGGTCGCCTGGTCGATGTCCGAGGACGCACCCGTGGTCGGCTCGTGGAACACCAGCTCCTCGGCCGAACGGCCGCCCATCGCGAACACCAGCCGGGCGATCATCTCGGCGCGGGTCATCAGGCCCTTGTCGTCCTCGGGGACGACGAGCGCGTGCCCGCCGGTGCGGCCGCGCGGCAGGATCGTGAGCTTGTAGACCGGTTCGAGGTCGGGCATCGCCCACGCGGCCAGCGCGTGCCCGCCCTCGTGGTACGCGGTGATCTTCTTCTCGCGTTCGGAGACGATCTTCGACTTGCGCTTCGGCCCGCCGACGACGCGGTCGACCGACTCCTCCAGCGCCGCGGAGGTGATCAGCGAGCCGTTCTCCCGCGCGGTCAGCAGCGCCGCCTCGTTGATCACGTTCGCCAGGTCGGCGCCGGACATGCCGACGGTGCGCTTGGCCAGCGAGTGGAGGTCGACGTCCTCGGCGAAGGGCTTGTCCTTGGAGTGCACCTTGAGGATCGCGAGCCGGCCCGCGAGGTCGGGCGCGGCCACCGGGATCTGCCGGTCGAACCGGCCCGGGCGCAGCAGCGCCGGGTCGAGGATGTCCGGGCGGTTCGTGGCCGCGATCAGGATGATCCCGCCGCGGGCGTCGAAACCGTCCATCTCGACCAGCAGCTGGTTCAGCGTCTGCTCGCGCTCGTCGTGGCCGCCACCGAGGCCGGCGCCGCGCTGGCGTCCGACGGCGTCGATCTCGTCGACGAAGATGATGCAGGGCGCGTTCTGCTTGGCCTGCTCGAACAGGTCACGCACCCGGGAGGCGCCGACACCGACGAACATCTCCACGAAGTCCGAGCCGGAGATCGTGTAGAAGGGCACCCCGGCCTCGCCGGCCACGGCACGGGCCAGCAGCGTCTTACCGGTGCCGGGCGGGCCGTAGAGCAGGACACCCTTCGGGATCTTCGCGCCCAGGGCCTGGTAGCGGCCCGGGTTCTGCAGGAAGTCCTTGATCTCGTAGAGCTCCTCGACGGCCTCGTCGGCCCCCGCCACGTCCGAGAACGTGTTCTTCGGCATGTCCTTGTTGAGCTGCTTGGCCTTGGACTTGCCGAAGCTCATCACCCGGTTCCCGCCGCCCTGGGCGTTGTTCAGGAACCAGAACAGGATGACCAGGACCAGCGCCAGCGGGATCATCATCACGAGCAGCGACGACAGGAACGAGTCCGGCGGCGCGCTCGTGTCGATCGTGCCGACCCCCGGCACCTCGCGGAGCCGGTCGAAGATCTGCCCGGAGAGCTGCGCCGGGTACTGCGTGATGACCTGCGTCACGTCCCCGTTGATCGGGGTCTTCAGGGTCAGCCGGAGCTGCTGTTCCCGGTCCTCGATCAGGGCGTCCTTGACGTTCCCGGACTCGACCTGGGTCAGCGCGACCGACGTCGGCACCTCGGTGTAGCCCCGGGTGTCGTCGAGCAGCGAGCTGAACCCGAGGTAGATCAGGAGCGCGAGGAGGATCCAGATCAGCGGGTTGCGGAGCAGGCGCTTGCGGTCCATGCAACGTCGGCCTGGGTGGCCTTCACCTTCCCGAGAGTGGTTCGCGGCAGCGGCGGCGGACGGAACACCGCCCCGCCGGACGGCCCTGACCCGCCAGGATAGCCGCCCGCAGGAACGAGCGCGCCGGGCGGATCGGGCCGGACGGCCAGGTGCGGCCGTCCACCGGGTGAACGTACGGCCGACCTGCCGGGTTCCCCGTCCGGGGTGTCCCGCCGCACACCGCGCGCCGCCGATGTGGGAGAACTGTGGGGCACGTTCGGTGACGGCCGGGGTCGCGTGCGTGTCGGGGAGGCGGAGCTGATGGCGCAGCGCGCGGGGCGGGGGCCCCGTCGGACGGTGACGGCACTGGCGATCGGGCTGGCCGCCTCGGCCGTCCTGACGCTGTTCACCGCCCCGGCAGGCGTGCGCGATCCGGGGACCGCGGGCCCCGGCGTGACCACCACCGCCCGGGCGCTGCCCACGGCGCCGGCGGCCCGCCCGGCCGTCGTGCCGGGGCCGTCGTCGTTCGGGCCGGGCGTGGTCACCGAGACCACGGGGGCGGGCCTGTGCACCGCCGGGTACGTCCTCACCGCGGGCGAGCGCACCTTCCTCGCGCAGGCCGCGCACTGCGGCGGCACCGGCGACGAGACCGAGACCGACGGCTGCACCTCGGCCGCCGTCCCGCTCGGCACCCCGGTGACCGTGCGGGGCAGCGACCGCACCGTGACCGGGCGGCTCGCCTGGAGCTCCTGGAACACGATGCAGGCGCGCGGCGAGACCGATCCGGACACCTGCGCCTACAACGACTTCGCGCTCGTCGAGCTTCCCCGCGATGCCGCGGCGTCGACCGGCTCCGCCGTGCCGTTCTTCGGCGGCCCCACGGCGGTCCGCGAGACCTCGCTGCCGGCAGGGACCCCGGTGTACGGGCTGGCCAACGCGCCCGGCCCCGGCGGGACCCGGGGCCTCACCGTGCGGGCCGGGACGGTCGCCGACACCGTCGGCGGCGGCTGGGGGCACGCGGTGTACACGATGGAGCCGGGCGTCGCGGGCGAGTCCGGAAGCCCGCTGCTGGACGGCGAGGGCCGCGCGGTCGGTGTCCTGTCCAGCCTGTCCGCGACCGCCGACCGGCCGAGCATCGAGTACACCGACCTCGGCCGGGCACTGGACTACGCCGCGCGCACCGACGGCCCGGCCGGCCTGACCCCGGCCACCGGCCCCGCCTTCGACCCGGAACCGTCCGGGGTGGACCCACGTGACCTCGCGACGCCCGCGGGTCCCGGCGTCACCGGTTAGGCGTAGACCTTCGGGTCCAGGGTGCCGATGTAGGGCAGGTCCCGGTAGCGCTCGGCGTAGTCGAGGCCGTACCCGACGACGAACTCGTTCGGGATGTCGAAGCCGACGTAGCGGACCGGGACGTCGACCTTCACCGCGTCCGGCTTGCGGAGCAGGGTGATGACCTCCAGCGACGCGGGCGAGCGGGTCTCCAGGTTGTGCAGCAGCCAGTTCAGGGTGAGCCCGGAGTCGATGATGTCCTCGACGATCAGCACGTGCCGTCCGGCGATGTCGCGGTCGAGGTCCTTCAGGATCCGCACGACCCCGGACGACGACGTGGCGGAGCCGTAGGAGCTCACCGCCATGAACTCGAGCTGGGTCGGCACCGGCAGCGCGCGGGCCAGGTCGGTCATGAAC